>CAZUBG010000040.1:0-30920 GCA_964618545.1 uncultured Bifidobacteriaceae bacterium
GTCCTCGGTGGCGGCGTCGGCGTCGCGGCGTTGAAACTGCATGGTCTGCCCGGTCCGGGGCATGGCCCCCACGGCGAGCACGCCGGATTTGGGGTCGCCGCCGATCAGGTTGCGGACCAGAAAATCCCCGCGATGAAACTCCTCCAGGTATTCGTTGACGACCAGGCCGATGAACAGGTTGCCCTGGGATTTGCGCTGTTCGTCGGGGGGGAGTCCTTGAAACGTCTCGGCGAGCACGGAATAGGCGGGCCGGTTGCCGATGTTGTGAATCAAATTCTGCTCCACCCGCGTGAGGGTCCACGTCTCGCCAATGGGGGTGCAGCCTTGGGAAATGACACCGGTCAGCGCGACTTCGCCGCCGATGGCGATGGCCACGCCGCCGTCCTCGTAAACATCCCCATTCAGATAAATCTGGGTGACCGGATCGGGAAAATTGCCGCTGGCCAGTCCGCCAAAGACCGGGAGGCCGGCATAGGCTTCGTCCCAGGAACGAATCCAGCTTTCGGAATTAATGTGAAAGGGATCCACGAACGCCAGCCAGCCGTTGGGGTGTTGGGGTTCAATGCCGGTGGTCCGGGGCCAGTAGTCCTTGTCGGCGGCCTCTTCGACCTGTTTCTGGGTGAAATGGACGCCTTTCAGGGTGGCTCCCGGCAGCGAATAAAGCGCGAGCACCAGGCCGGAGGAGTTCTCAATTTCCTCCTCGCCGGCAATCAACCCGTGGCTGGAGCAACCGGCCAGCAGGCGGATCTGGGCGTGCACCCGGAGGACTTCCAGCGTTTGGGCGGCGTGCGGGAAGAAATTGGGGGACATGAACACGAGGCCGAGCGAGACCTCGGGGGCGAGCAATTGGGCGCGCAAATTTTCAGCCCATTCCTGCAGGCCGTCCTCGTCGAACGGTCCGGGCCAATGCGCCACCACTGAATATTCGGTTTTCACAATATTACCTTAACCATGCCACAACTTGCTCGCCGGACCAAATTTCTTTCACGTCCTGGCGTTCGCGCGCGAGGGCGAATTTCCGTCCCTGCACGAGGATTTCGGGCGCCAGCGGCCGGGTGTTGTAATTGGAGGCCATGACAAAGCCATAAGCGCCCGCGCTCAGCAGGGCCAGATAATCCCCCTCCCCGACGCGGGGCAGGGGGCGGTTTTTGCAAAAATAATCCCCGGATTCGCAGATGGGGCCGACCACATCCGAGGACCGGAGGGCGCCGCCGTGCTTGGTGAGCGGGACGATTTCGTGGTACGCATCGTAAAATGCGGGGCGGATGAGATCGTTCATGGCGGCATCCACGATGACAAAATTTTTCTGGCCGGTGCGCTTCACGTATTCGACCCGGGTCACGAGGATGCCCGCGTTGCCGCAAATAAAGCGGCCGGGTTCGATGAGGATTTTCAACCCGAGTGGCTGGAGGAGGGGCAGGAGCTTTTCCGCATAAACGGCCGGAGTGAGAATTCCCCGGGCGGCGGGCGAGGACCACCATTGGGCCGGGCCGCTGGCCAGGGCGTGGTCATAAACAATCCCGAGTCCGCCCCCCGGGCTGAAGAATTCGAGTTGATGCCGGGCGGTCAGTTCTTGCACGAGCGGGGCGACCTTGGCCACGGCCAGTTCAAAGGGCTTTACGCCGGTCAACTGCGAGCCGACGTGCATTTGCACGCCGCGCAGCCGGATGTTCCGGAGCTTGGCGGCGCGGGCGTAAACGGCCGCGACCTTTTCAAGCGGGATGCCGAATTTGTTTTCGTAGGTGCCGGTGGTGATTTTGGCGTGCGTGCCTGCCGCCACGTTGGGATTCACGCGCACGGCGATGGGGGCGCGTTTTTTTAAGCGCGCGGCAATGCGGTTGATGCGGGCGATTTCCGGCTCGCTTTCCACGTTGAAGGAGAAGATTCCCTGGCGCAGGGCAAATTCGATTTCGACCGCGGTTTTGGCCACGCCGGCGAAAACGCATTTGCGGGGATCACCGCCGGCGGTGATGACGCGCTGCAATTCCCCGCCGCTTACGATGTCAAATCCGCTGCCGAGATTGGCCAGCACGCGCATGACGGAGAGGTTGGAGTTCGCCTTCATGGCGAAACAAACCAAATGATCCAGCGGCGCGAGCATCCGGTCCAATTTTTGATAATGGTCGGTCAGCGTGTGCTGGGAATAGAGGTAAAAGGGGGTTCCAAATTTTTTTGCCAATGATTCCACCCCGACTCCTTCACAGAAGAGCTTTTTCCCGACATAACGAAAATCGTGCATGACTCAGGGAGTATCGGTTAATGAAGGCCAAATTTCAATCTTGAAGGTTTGGGCGGGGCGTGATGCTGGACGATGATCCGATGGGGGGTGGAGGTTTCATTGAGTCCGGGACAGGGTGGGGGAGGTTTTTCATGTTGCCGTGCCCGAGGACGGGCGGGCTCTGCTTCTTTCGCGCATTCCATCGTCTTCTCAACATAAAAAGAGCCCGCCGGAAGGCCGGCGGGCTGTGAAAATTGGCACTGACCTCTCAGGGCTGGGCGAGAATGGCGGCCCGTTGTTTGTGGTATTCCTCGGGGGAGATCTGGTCGGCCTGGTATTTTACCAGCAAGGCATCCAGTTGGGCCTGTTTTTCGGCTGAAATGGGCAGGGGGGGCGCCGGGATGGGTTGGAAACCGAGATCCTTGCCGGGGTAACTGACGATGGTGTTCTGGGAGGGTGCTGCTTTGGTGGCATTCGCCTGGGCGGCGGCCGCTTTGGCTTCCTGAATGGCTCGTGCCTGGGCCGCTTTAGCGGCGGCCTGCTGATCTGCTTCCGCCTTGGCGTCGGCGATTTTCTTGGCTTTGGCGTCCGCCTCGGCTTTGGCGGCAATCTCATGCGCTTTGGTTTCGGCGAGCTTTTTCTCAGCCTTGGCCCGGGCTTCGGCCTGGGCGGCGGCGGCCTTTTGGGCGGCGGCATCAGCGGCGGCTTTTTCTTCGGCGAGCTTTTTCTCCGCTTTGGCCCGGGCTTCGGCCTGGGCGGCGGCGGCCTTTTGGGCGGCGGCATCAGCGGCGGCTTTTTCTTCGGCGAGCTTTTTCTCCGCTTTGGCCCGGGCTTCGGCCTGGGCGGCGGCGGCCTTTTGGGCGGCGGCGTCAGCGGCGGCTTTTTCCTCGGCGAGTTTCTTCTCGGCTTTGGCGTGGGCTTCGGCTTCAGCTTGAGCGGCGGCGGCGCGTTCCGCTTGTTTTTCGAGGTCCGGCGACGGATTGGGGGAAGCAACCCCGGCGGCATTAATCAGGATGGGTGCGGGAGACGGCTGGCCGGCTTGATCATTCGACTGCTGCAAATTTTTCAGCACGGCGGCCCGGGCCAAGGCCTGTGCCGCAGTGTCGTTTGGATTTGCGGGATTGACGGCCGGTGAAGCGGGAGCGGCTGGCTGAGTCTGAGCGCCATCGGCCGACTGCATCTTGTTCAGCACCGTGGCGCGGGCGATTGCCTGGGCGGGGGTGTCTCCGCTCGCGATGGCCGGCGGCACCGGGGCAACCGCAGGATTAACCGCATTAACTGCGGGTGAAACCGGGCTGGCGGACGGAGTGGGAGCGGCCACGGGTTCCGGCAGCTTGTTCAGCACCGCCGCGCGGGCGATTGCCTGGGCGGGGGTGTCTCCGCCGGCGGTGGCCGGTGGCACCGGGGCAACCGCATTGACCACGGGTGAAACCTGGGTGGCGGACGGGGTGGAAGCGGCCACGGGTTCCTGCAGCTTGTTCAACACTGCGGCGCGGGCCATCGCCTGGGCGGGGGTGTCTCCCGTCGCGGCCACGGGGGTGCCGGCGGCCGCGGGCGTGGTGTTGGTCGGAGTGGCGCCCGCGTCGGCGGCCTGCATTTTGCCCAGCAGGGCGGCGCGAGCGGCGGCCTGGGCGGGGGTGTCTTCGGAGGCGTGGAGGATGGCGACCCCCCCGCACAAGGCGGCGGCACACACGGCCAGATGGAACTTGGAAATTTGCATACGGATTTTTTACGCCAATTTGCCTTCGGGCGCAACTGCTTTTCCTGACGGGTTTGGCTGTTCCCGCCATGCTTTTTGAAAAGGATAACGGAGGATGGATCGCACCAAGATTTTCCGAATCTCCCGGCGCGGGATTTTTACGCGCTGCTGAATTTCAGAGCTGCGGGCGGTGCGCAATTTCTCGATGGTCCGCAGGCCGATCAGGACGGGCCAGGCGCAGGCGAGGCGAACACGAACGCAGCTTCGCGGCAGGGTGTTGGTGTATTCCCAGCCGGCCCGGAGATGGGATTCGGCGAGATCGAGGTGCCGGAGGTACAGGGGGCGGAATTTTGATTCGACGGCGGGCGACAACAGTTCCTCCGGGGTCAACCCGGCGGCGGCCATGGCTTGGCGGGGCAGGTAGCAGCGGCCGGTGCGCAGGTCGGCGGGGAGGTCGCGCAGAATGTTCACCAGTTGCAGGCCTTTGCCGAACCGGACGCCATCGGCGAGCAACCGGGGTTCGTCCAGCCGGGCCTTGGGAAACAGATGCGCCCGGCAGATCCGGGTCCAGAATTCGCCCACGCAGCCGGCCACGCGGTAGGTGTAATCGTCCAGTTCGGCGGCGGTTTCCAAGGCGACGATTTTTTGGCCGGAGGCGTTGGCGAACCGGCGCAGATCGAGTTCCTGTCCGCTGGTGATGATTTGGAGGACGGTGCGAACCAGGGACAAATCTTCGGGGGAAAGGGGCTGGAGCAGGGCGAGGCTGGCTTCGACTTTCTCCAGCAGGGTTCGTTCGGCGGGCAGTCCCTGATGGCGGGCGAGTTCGCCCAAATTCAGGGGGGCGGAGGAGGCTCCCGCGATGCGGACGGCGAGCGCCTGCAAGGCGGCCAGGCGCTGGTCCAGGGGGATGACTTCGGTGTCGGCGATGGTGTCGGTGGTGCGGGCGAGGAGATAGGCCAGGCCGATTTGCGGGCGTACGGCGGCGGGCAGCACGCGCAGGGTCAGGTAAAACGAGCGCGAGGTGGCTTTGAGCAGGTCTCCCAACAATTCGTTTTTGGCCGATGGCATCGCCGGGATGATAAATTGTTCAGGGTTCCTTGTCCATGGCGGGCAAATTGCCAACCGGGGTGCGGTTTTTAGAAAAATCAACCGGTTCTTTTCGTGTTTTATCGTGTTTTTCCGTTTTGATCCTGATTTTTCTTAAAATGCAGGGGGGCGCAGATGAGGAAGCCCACATTTCAAAAGCCAAGGTTAAACGCGGGGACGCCGTGTGAGGGGACACGGCCTGCAGGGCAAGAGTACGAAGCACGCCGGGTCAGGGGACCCGGCTGACAGGGCGAGGGCCTGTTGCGAGATTGGCTTGGTGTCTCATCGGGGGCTTCGTGCTGACGTGAAAGGTCGGATTGGGTCGGATTAGCCTTGATCCGGTTTGATTTGGTTTGGCCCTGACGCCGGGTCGGGGGACGCGGCTCACAGGATTTCCAAGGAAATCATGGACGGCCAAGCGGTGCCGCGTCGGGGACGAATGGGCACCGGCGTTTCGATGGGGCGGCGCGCTTCCGGACGATGAGGCGGCGTGAACGCCGCGGTCCGAGCGGGAGGGCGGTCACCGGGCGCCGCCAAGGGCTGCCGGCGAGCAGGGGCCATCCCCTGTTCCGAGGAGAAAAATGGCACAGGGGTGGGACAGTGCAAGTCTGACAATGAAAACAGTCTAAAATATTTTCCCCGGGCTGCCGGAGGGTGGTCATGGTTGGGAGGGCGCTTCAGAGAGTCACCCATTTGGGGGATGGCAGGAGAGTGGATTTTATGTTATATGATAAAGTTCACAAATAGTTGGAACTGATCCAACAGAAGAATCAGCGGGATAAAAGCATTTTATCCGCCATGAACGGCCATGTCCCGGTCCTGGTCATTTTAATTGCAAATTTTATTCCCGATCCATTGAAGACTGGCTCCTTCTCCCGCCCGGCATGATAAAAATGAGGAAAAGTGAAGATTGTTTGACAGAACGGGGTTTGGGGCGCGTATAGGTGTATAGAAAGAGCAGGGTTGGTCTTTGGGGTTGGCGAATCAGGCGTGGTTGCGGCGGAACCATCTGGCGGTCTGGCGGATCAGAGATTTTCGAAGCAGATGAAAATGATCATGGTGGCGAGAAATCACATGCAGCAGGCCATTTTCCATTGGTCCCGGAGAGGATTCACCCTGGTTGAGCTGCTGGTGGTGATCGCCATTATCGGCATCCTGGCGGCGATGCTGCTGCCGGTTTTGTCGGCGGCCAAAAAGCGGGGCGCGCAGGCGGCTTGCATTAACAATCAACAGCAACTCGGCCTGGGCATGAAGATGTATGTGGATGACAACAGCAGCACTTTCCCCGGCATTGCCTCGCGGTTGTATGGGTATCATCCCGAGGATTGGATTTATTGGCGGACGAATGCGGTGCTGTATCCGTCGTTTGAGAAAAGCCCGATTCTGACGTCGGTTCCCGGCGCGCAGAAGCCGTCGCTGCGTTGTCCGCTGGATGGGAGTGACGCGGACCGGTTGGCGGAGAACTACCCGGATGGTTACGGGCCGTACTTGTTCAGTTACAGTTTCAACGGTTATGGTTTGGACGGCCAAAACAATAATCTGGGGATGTCTTCGGTGATTGATAACAACGACCAGGTGCATCTCTTTAAGGAGAATGAGGTGCGGAACCCGGGAACGAAGATCATGCTGGCGGAAGAGCCGGGATCATTTAATTCGCAAGATTCCCCTGATGGCGGGGAAATCATCAATGACGGGCGCTGGGTGCCGGGTTCGCTGACGGGGCTGGCGGGCGATTGGCTGACGCTGCGCCATGGGGGCAAGGCGGACGTCACTTTTGGGGACGGACATGTGGAAGCGGTCACCCCGTCCTTCGGGGCAGACACAAACAACACTGTTTCAGGCTTATGAATGCCGGCCAAGATCTGAAAGCAGAAGACCGACCGGCAGCGGCGCTCCGGGGGGCGGGCGCTTTTTCGCGGATTGATTTGCTGGCGGTCCTGCTGGTGGTCCTGTTGCTGGGGGGATGGTTGGGGTTGACGCACTTGGGGGAACGCGGGCGGATCGCCCGGTGCGCGCGTAATCTGGAGATTTTGGGGGAAGTCATGCAGGGCTTCGCCACTGACCATGGCGGCGCATTGCCGCCAGCGGGGGTGGAGGCATTGCCCACCACTTGGGACGTGCAACTGTCGCCTTATCTCAAGCCGGGCCCGGCCAAATCCGCCGGGCTTTCCGACCCGCGGCGATTATTGGAGGCGGTGGCCCCAAATTTTGTTTGTCCGTCGGACTCCTTTCAGCGGGGTGTACCCCCGCGCAGCTATGCCATGTCCGGCCATGACATGAAACCGGACAACTGGCCGCCGGGGCCGGACAACAGCACCGGGGTGGGGCTTTGGTGGGGTCCGGGCGAGGCGCACCGATTATTGGGTTATGAGACTGACAATCTTAACGATCTGGCGTTGGTAAAGCTGACCTGGCTGCCCGACCCGGCCAGCACCCTGGTGCTGACGGAATGCCCGGGCATGGGCAACCGGCTGGCCCAGGCGGAGGATCTCCGGGTGGAAAGCGTCGCCCAACAGGCGAAAGCCTTCAACAGTCGGAGACCGCCCTATCATGACGGACGTTTCAACTACCTGATGGCGGATGGTCATGTGGAACTGTTGACCCCGCTGCAAACGGGCGGGATGGACGGTCATGCCGGGATCTGGACGATCAAGAAAGGAGATTAACCATTATGATCGAGCGATGGCTCATCAAAGGCCGGGTGCGCGGGGGTGTTTGGGGCGGCAAATTTTTGCGGAAAGCGGGCCGGGTGGCGGTGGGGGCGTGGATTCTGAGTCTGGCGTTCCTGCTGGCCGGCGCGCGTCCCTTCTGGAACCACTTCCATCAACCGGATGCGGCGAGGCTGGACGCCATCGCGGATGAGGTCGGGTCCATCGGATTCATGATTCAAGGCCACCGGGCCTGGTGGTTTGCCGCCGACCCCCCGCTGATCAACCATGCGGGAACCGAGGTCTTGTACTGTCAGACCTCGGAGAATGGCGCCGCCCTGTTCCGAACCGACCTCGCGACGGGCGAAAGGAAACAGTTGTTCGAGGAATTGGGCAGTCGTTTTTCAGCCGGTCCGGCGACGGTGTTAACCTGTTATTCCTGGTCACCGGATGATGCCAAGGTGGTTTATACCCGCCGGGGCCAGACCGACGCCTGGGTGATGGTGGTGGCCGAAGCCGCCACCGGACGGGAACTCGCCGCGCTGAATATTAGCCGGGTGGAGAAAACGGTCTGGCTGAGCCCGGCGTCATTCGTTTGCGTCGAACGCTCCGGGGATCTGCATCTGATCGAAGAGCAGCCGGGGGGAGACTGGCAGGAGGCGGAAACCATTTCCATCGGTGCCAGAGGGGCCGGACAGGGTCAGCTTCGTTTGCAGCAACCGCCGAGGGATGGAAAATTGAAGAGGACGGGGACGATTTCCATCAACGGCCGGTACGATGGGCTGGCGGCTTGGTCCAGCGACACGCTGGTGTGGCAGGAGACCAATCAGATAGTCTCGTTGAATTTGCCCGCAAAGACCGCCGAAGTAATGTTTAAACTGGCAGGGGGGGCTTTGAAGGGATTCAGTTACTCCCGGGAAACCGGACAGTTTCTGTTGAGCTGCACCGGGAAAGGGCAGGATTCGCTCTGGCGGCTGACCCCGGGCGAAGAAACGCTTCAGGAGACCAACTTGATCGCCACGGTCAAGGCCAACGTCAGCCGGTGGCTCCCTGGGGGCCAGGGATGGGTCTATTTCAACCAGGACCGGCAGTTGCTGGTGCAAACGAATGTTTCAGCGGAGCCGGTCAAGGTGCTGGAACATGGGCGCATCGGCTCGTTTGCCGAGACGCCGGATGGCCGGCATTTGGTGATTTTCGGAACGGCGGGCAACGAGCCGGCGTCCGGGATTTGGGAATACGACGTTACCGCGAACACAGCGCGTTGTGTGGCCCCGGCCGCCGAACACGGTCTGCAGCACGTCATCACCGGCATGAGAACGCAACACCATCTCATCCCCGTGCGGGCGGGCGGCTGGTTTGATTTGAACATTTACAAACCCATCCCCTTCGACCGGCACCGGCGTTATCCGGTGGTGGTGGCCAATACGCCGGCCTCGGGGGCGGAACCGTACCTGGCGCAGTATGCCCTGGCGGTCGAAAATGCGGGGGCCTATTTTGTGGATTTGGATCGCCGGGACTGGGCGGACAACAAAGGAACCCAGGATGCCTGGGCGGACAACGAGGCCCAAGTCATCAACCTGCTGGCTCAAGACCCCACGATTGACCGCCGCCGGATGGTGCTCATCAGCAATTGCGTCGAATCGCGATGGCTGGGGCTTTATGCCGCCAAATATCCCTGGCGCTGCCAAGGCATGTTCATGCTGGTCGGCAACCAACTGCCCGAGCCGGCGATTCTGGCGGCAGGCCAATACCCGGTCACCGTCTTCGACAGCGCCTGCGACGCCTGGGAGGGGAAGGGTGAGCGGCTCGATAAATATCAGGAAACCGCCGCCGGATCCGGGGTGGCCATGGATTACCAGGTCCATCCCAACACCCAGCATGACTTTGTCGGCCAGCAAGCCCAAAGAGAGCGCCTCCGCGCCCTCCTCCACCTCGTTTTTGACAACTGAAAAAGCTCACTTATGAACTCCGCCACCCTGCCCGCCCAGCCGACCGCCCGAGACGCCGCCTGGACCGACTGGCTGAGGTTGGCCATGGGAGGGCTTCTGGCATTCAACGGATTCGCCAGCCTGCCCGGCCTGCTGGCAAAATCCCGGCTGTTGGAACTGCCGGACCCGCTTTTGGGCGTGCCCTTTCGTTACCTTGGTTTATTCGTGGCTGCGTCGGAATTGCTGGTGGCGGCGCTTTTTCTCTTTACGCGCCGAAGGGTGTTGAGCCTGACGCTGGGCGCCTGGCTGGCGGCGAATATGCTGGTGTATCGCCTCGGCCTTTGCGGAATGGGTTGGACACATCCTTACGGCTGGCTGCAAGGATTGATGAATTCATTGAACACCTCGCCCCGGCGGGCGGATTTCGTCAGTTATGCGACCATCGGTTTGCTCTTGCTGGGCAGCCTGGCCATCCTTTGGAGTCAATGCCGGAGGAGGGCAGGACTTCCACCATCACATGCGAAGGGGGTGATTTCGCAACCAGTGATGGCGAAACCCGCCGCCGCCGACCCGGGAGCGGCGGCTTATGTTCGCTTTCTAAAAATCTCCTGCGCGGCCTGCGGCGGACACATTGAATTCCCCACCAACTTCTTTGGGGACCAAATCCCCTGTCCGCACTGCCGGGCCATCATCACCCTGCAAAAGCCGTTGAATTTAAAAATGACCTGTCCGGCCTGCAAGGGACACGTCGAATTTCCCGATTATGCGCTGGGTCAACAGATTCCGTGTCCGCATTGCCAAAAGGAAATCACATTGGAGAAAACAGAAAGCTGAAATGAAGGCCCCCCAGTAATGCCATGAACACCAAACTCAAAGACATCAAAAACTGGCCGGAGCTGGCGCAACAGGCCAAATGGTCAGCGGCGGACCTGGCGAAGCATTGTAATGTCTCGGTGCGCACGTTGCACCGGCATTTTCTCAAGCACCAGGGCAAAAACCCCAAGACCTGGCTGGCGGAGCAACGCCAGCTCAACGCCAGGGAATTATTGTGCGGCGGCTCCTCAGTCAAGGAAGTCGCCGTATGCCTGGGTTACAAGCAGCCGGAGAATTTCACCCGCCATTACAAAAGCCAGACCGGCATCTGTCCCTCCGTGCAAACAGGCGTAAATGCCCCGCCCAAACAGCCCCTGTCCGCAAATGATAGGTGATTTTGACAAAATGTCCGCAAATGATAGACCTCTGGCATTTTATAACCCTGTCAACCATGCTTTAATTACATGGTAAATCAATGAACACAGAACCGACAAATTCGACGGGTGACACGGGGAAGTGGGTGGGCGTCAAAAGCCCCCAAAGGCCTTGGGCAATGCCGTCGCCCTGTCGGAGGGGGTTGGCGAGAATCTGCGGGAGCAACCGACCGGGAAAATTAGCCGGTCTGGCGAATTCAGGCTGAAATAGAATGGGCTGTGGTTTAAACGGAGCGCAAGATGACAAAATCAAGAACTGACTCGTTTACGAGTCAAGTCCAGTGTTGGGCTGACTGCCTAGCTTGGAAACGGCGCTGGTGCCGGTTCAAAAAAAATGGCCATGACCGGATCAAACCCCGTTTCCGTTTTTTGGTAAGCGTGTTGCTTGTCCTGGCTAGCGCGCGGCTGGAAGGCGGTCCGGTGATTCCAACACCACAGTTGTTTTTCAAAACCGTCTCAGAAACCGATTTGTCGCAGCAATATCCTAATCGACCCGGCTTATCGAATAACGTCACGGAGGTTAAGAAATATCTTTCGAGTGATTCACCTTACGCAATGAGGCTCTCAACCAGCACAGAAAATTCGATCAGCCGGCAACTGGCGGCACAGGGGGAATCAACAAATTTGCATTCTCACATTAATTTCAGCTCAAACCAGTTTTTGGTTGAAGAGTTGGACTGCCCGCCCAACAGCTATTCCTTGAATGTTTGGCAGCCCGTGAATAGTCAGGCTAAAATAAGAAGCGATGGTTTCTTCGATGGCAAGTATTATGTGATGATGCCGGGAGGAAGATTGTCCGAGATGGAATTCGGCGACCTGGATGCCTTCAAGAAGGCATGCATTGACGCGATGCAAATAGTGCAGCCTCCATCTACACATAATAGCATACTTGAGGGAGGCTGCGTTGACTTCCGGCAGTTTGCAAGATTCCAAAACTTGGGGCACGAAGGAGTCATTCCCAATTCCTTTGTTTTTAGCAATAATGACTTTGTTTGTTTGGGGGTGCGCGGAGATCACATGTCCGGATCCATTCACGCCAACTCGGCCGGACTGGTTGATAAAATATCATACAAATCCAGTGAACATTATGGCTCCCGAGTTTTTTTTCTGCGTTATGAGGAAAAATTCGCCGATGGCACATGGTATCCGTCACGAATAGTTGATACTACCGAAAAAGATACCGGCCGCTATGGTGTAAGAGCCATCCATACAGTGCATAACGTCTATACTGAAGAAGGAGGCGCATTGCGGATCCCCGGCACCATAGCCGAGTTATACGCCACAAATATAACCAAACAATTTGAATGGACAAAAAACATGGCTTATGAAGCGGTTGGAACACAACTGGTCGCCCGCCCCACGCTCGTGCAAAGACGTTCAGAAGTTTCCCCGCGAACAAGAAGTTTGTGGGGAGGCTTTTTTGTGGGATCGTCGCTGATTTCACTCCTGACGGTGATATATTTTGCTCACAAAAATAAAAACAAATGTAACTGTTCAGGTCGTTTCAATTAACTGCCTGTTATTTTTAGCGGCGGGAGGCGGTGGGTCAAGCCGAAGAATAATTTGCTTTTGGACTGGACTCTGTGCGGTGACGAGTGCCGAGTGGGGGCATGGAAAGCAGTCAGATCATCCAAGGTCGGGTCATTGGCCCGGCGGAGTTGGAGCAAGTGCGCCGCTTGCTGGCGGCCCATCCGGAGTGGAGCCGGTATCGGCTCTCACGGGAGTTGTGCCAGGTTTGGGACTGGCGCAGCCTCACGGGCCAAATCTTGTGTTTATGAAGCGATTCACCCACGCAGAACTCCTGGCGCTGGGCCGCCGCGATCTCGAGGCGTTGGTGGGCATTACCCTGGCCTTCCAGGAACGACTCAGTTGTAACAGCCCCAACAGCCACCCGCCGCCCGCCACGGACGGACTGGCCAAGCCGGCCCCCCAATCCCTCCGCGCAAAAACCGGGCGCCAACCGGGGGGACAACCCGGCCAGGGCCGCACCCAGCAAGGCAAGGCCGCCAACCTGCTGGACCGCTTGGAAGACTTTGATTTGTCGGTGCTCGCCTTCCTGATTGATCCCAACGTGCCCTTCACCAACAACCAGGGCGAACAGGACATCCGCATGATCAAGGTGAAGCAAAAAATCTCCGGCGGCTTCCGCACGTTGACGGGAGCCCAGACGTTCGCCCGGATTCGCAGCTACCTCTCCACCTGCCGCAAACAGGGCCGCAACCTCTGGGAAGCCTGCCACCAACTGGCGATCGGCCAGCCATTCATGCCCAATGTCCCCGCCGCCGGCCCTTGAAACCCAAACGGTCGTTACTGGCAGTTCTAAACCGTCGTGCGCCAAAAGTAACTTCTGATAAAATGGGGTCGTGAACAGTCACAAAACTTTCAACCCCCTTCCCAGGGTAGGCGCGGAGCGCCAACCCTGGGCTTGGAGACGGAATCCCTTTGGGATTGCCAAACCGGTGGCCAATCCAAACCATGAAATGGATGGCAGGTGCCGGCGGCGGGGAGGGCACACCAGGCTTGGGTCGCTGGTTGGAAAAGATTGCCGCTTGCCGCCGGGCCGGCCCGCCCGCATGCTTGGGTGTGGACACGGCCTGATGTTTCCATTGAACGATGAAGATTCCAATCAAACAATTTGAGAACCGGTCCCGGGCCTTTATCATGGCGTTCTCGGTGCTGTTTGTGGCCATCATCGGCGCCTGGGATTACGTCACCGGCTATGAAATGACGTTTTCCACCTTTTATGTGCTGCCGGTGGCGGTGGCGGTCTGGTTTGCCGGCCGGGTTTGCGGGGTGGTGATTTCGCTGCTGAGCGTTTTCGTCTGGCTGGCGGGGGATTTTGCCGCCGGGTACGGAAGTCATGTCAATTTGCTCATCGCCCTGTGGAATGCCATTCTGACCTTCGCCTTTTACCTGATCGTGGTTTGGATTTTGTCCAATCTGCACACCCTCCAGTTGGAACTGGAAAGCCGGGTGCGGCAGCGGACCCTCGCCCTGACCCAGGAGATATCGGAGCGCGCCCGGCTGGAAAAGGAGTTGCTCGACATCGGCGAATCCGCCCAGCGACAGATCGGTCACGATTTGCACGACAGTTTGGGCCAGCATTTGACCGCGACGGCCTTTGCGTGTCAGGATTTGGCCGAGCAATTGGAGAGCGAGTCACCCCGGGAGGCGGCGGCGGCCGGGCACGTGGTCAAAATGGTCGAGGAGGCCATCAACTTATCCCGCACTTTTGCCCGGGGCCTGATTCCGTTTGAAAGCGAGGCGGAAGGGTTGATGGATGGGTTTCAGGAGCTGGCGGGGAACATCAGCCGACAGTTCAAAATTTCCTGCCAATTTGAATGCCGGCACCCGGTGTTGCTGAATGACGCCGCTGTCTGCACTCATTTGTACCGGATTGCCCAGGAAGCGGTCACCAATGCCATCAAGCATGGCCGGGCCCGGCAAGTCACCATCCACCTGGCCTCCGACCCGGACACCCTTTATTTAAAGATCACCGATGACGGCTCCGGTCTGCCCGCCCAAACCCCCGCCGAGGGCGGACTTGGTTTGCGGATCATGGCCCATCGCGCCAGCATGATTGGGGGGACGTTCAAGATTGAATCACTGCCCGGCGGCGGCACCCGCGTGTTGTGCCAACTGCCCGTCGGTGGGATGCTGACCCCGGAAAATCATGGCTCAAAATAAACAGGTGTTCCTGGTGGACGACCATCCCCTCGTGCGGGAATGGCTGACCAATTTGATCAACAAACGCCCGGATTTGTGCGTTTGCGGCGAGGCCGGCAACGCGCCCGAAGCCCTGCGCCTGATTGAATCCCTCAAGCCCGACATTGCCATTGTGGACATCACTTTGTCCAGCGGCTCGGGCATGGAACTGATCAAGGAACTGCACCTTAACCATCCCGGGGTGGCGGTGCTTGTCCTCACCATGCATGACGAATCCGTTTACGCCCTGCGCGCCCTGCGCGCCGGGGCGCGAGGTTATGTGATGAAAGGCGAGGCCACCCAAAAAGTCATCCTGGCCATCCGCACGGTTTTGGAAGGCAAACTTTTTGTCAGCGAACAGGTCATGGCCCGGATGGCCGAGAAATTCGCCGACCAACGCCCGGCGCAACCCGGCTCGCCCGTGGAACTGCTGAGCGACCGTGAACTCGAGGTCTTTCAGCTTCTCGGACGCGGCCAGAGCACGCGTCAAATCGCCGAGCAAATGCACATCAGCTTCAAAACCGTGCAGGCGTTTTGCGCCCGGATCAAGGACAAGCTCCAACTGGACAACGTCAACGAGCTGTTGCGCGAAGCCGTCCGCTGGCAGGAAAACCAACAGGCCCAATGACTCAACCCGAACTCCGAAATCGAAAAGGGAGCCCGCCCGCCCCATAATATCCGCCACCACTTTCTGGGTTCGTGCGTTCAAGGGCTGGCCGCGAGGGTGCGGCCAGCCAGGCCCGGGGCGGGCGTGCTCCCCAACTGCGGAGTTCGGGCTTAATAAACTTGTAGGGTTTCGCCCTACATAAAATATAGACAACGCTCCACAGACATTCCAACGGGATCTCCGTACCTTTACCGCGTGAAATGTTGGTTGCCAATCCTTTTATCGGCTTGGGCGCAAGTGGTTTGCGCCCAAACCAACCTGCTGACCCTGGCGGATGCCCGGAACCTTGCCTTTGCGCATAATTGGGATCTTTTGGCGGCCCAAAGCGGGGTGGACAACGCCACGGCGCAACTCCTCATCGCCAAAGAGTTCCCCAACCCCACCGCGTCCCTGAGCACCTTTAAAATTGGCTCCCATGAAGCCGGAACGGCCCTGGGCAACGGCCTGTGGGATCGCAGCTACGACACGATCGCCGCGGTCAGCCAACTGATCGAAATCGCCGGCAAACGCCGGGACCGCCAGGAGGCCGGACGCGCCGGTGTGCTGGGGGCCAAAGCCCGCTTTTTCGATGCCAAGCGGACGCTGGATCAGGGCGTCACCAAGGCCTACCTCGCCGTCCTGCTCGCCGCCGAAAACGAGCGCGTGCTCACCGAATCGGCCGGCCTGATGCGGCATGAGGCGAACATCGCCGAGGCCCAGTTGGCCGCCGGAGACCTTTCGGCGGCGGACACCAAGACGTTGGAAATCAATGCCGAACAATTTGAATTGCAGGCCAAATCGGCCGCCGCCGCCACGGTGCAGGCGCGCATTGCCGTGGAAGTGCTGCTGGGGGCTGATCAACCCCGGGGAAACTGGCGGGCGGGGGAGAGCCTGGAACAGTTGGCGACGGTTTTTCCGACGGCTCCGCCTGCCGGGGCTCAACCCGGTGCCGCGCGACCGGATGTGCTGGCGGCCGAAGCTGATTTGGAAGGGGGCCAGGCTGAATTGAAGCTGCAGAAGGCCATCCGCATCCCCGATCCCACGGTGAGCTTCGGTTATGAACACAACCCACCCGGGGGCGGTCCCGCCGTGGACACCCTGAACATCGGCATTTCGTTTCCGCTCCCCCTGTGGAATCTCAACCAGGGCAACATCAAGTCCGCCCAGGCCGCCGTGGCTCAATTTCAGGAGGCGCTCGGCAAAATCCACACCCAGGCGGTCGCGGATGCAGCCACCGCCGAATCCGAATACGATGAAGCGGTTAAGCGCTGGCAGCGGTATCGGGATGAAATCGCCCCCCAGTCCGCCAAAGTCCGCGAGTCGGTGGCCTTCAAATATGAAAAAGGCGCGGCCACACTGGTGGATTTGCTCAATGCGGAACAAACCGACAACACCATACGCCTGGCGTTAGTCCAATCCATAAACGACACCGCCAGCGCGATCGCCGACCTGACGGCCGCCCGCACGGTCTTAAGCGACTCGGATTTAAAACGTTATTGAGTTTTCCAAAATGAAGACAGCCCCCACCCTCTCCGCCCAGCCACAACTTTTCCGCGCTCGAAGGCTGCGATTACCGCTCTGTCTGGCCGCCGCGCTCGCCTTGGCGGGCTGTGGCAAAGAGTCCGCCCCGGTCGTTGAAAACACGCCCGAGCCCACGGTCAATGGCGAGACCGTCACTTTTGCCACCAATGCCCCGCAGTTGGAATCCATCCTCTCGGAACCCGCCCAGGCCCGGACCAAGGCGGTGACGCATGTGACCGGCCGGCTTTACTGGGATGGGGACGCGACGGTCGGGGTGTTCACTCCCGTGGCGGGCCGGGTGCTGTCGCTGCAAGCGGACCTTGGCCAGAGGGTATCCGCGGGCACGCCACTGGCCATTTTGGATTCGCCGGATTTCGCCCAGGCGCTGGCCAATGCCCGCACGGCGGTGGCCGCGCTGGCGGCGGCGGACAAGGCCTTTACGCGCAGCAAAGAGTTATTGGCCCACGGCGCGGCCGCCGCCAAGGATGTGGAGGCCGCCGAAGCCGCCTATGTGGCGGCGCTGGCGGAACGGGACCGCTCCGAGCAGGTGCTGGCCAATTACGGGGGCAGCGACCAGAGCACCAATTCAATCTACACCCTGCGCAGTCCGATGGCCGGCACGCTGGTGGATAAAAACATCAATCCCGGCCAGGAACTGCGCGCCGATCTCATGCTGGCCAATGCCCCGAATTTGTTTTCGCCCATGTTCACGGTGAGCGACCCCACCAAATTATGGCTGCAAGTGGACGTGGCCGAGGCTGATCTGCCCCTGCTCCAGGCCGGGGAACTGCTGCAAATCACCTCCCGGGCCTTCCCCGGCCGGGTGTTTGACGGCGTGGTGCAAAAAATCGGCGACACCATGGACCCCGCCACCCGCACGGTCAAGGTGCGCGGGTTGGTCAACAACCCTGAACGGTTGCTGAAAGCCGAAATGTATGTGTTGGTGGATGTGGTGCTGGATGCGTCCCGGGCGGGCGCGCTCGGGGTGGAGGTTTCCTCCAAGGCCCTGTTCATGAAAGGGGACGTCTCTTATGTGTTTATCGAGGTGTCCCCCGGGGTTTTTCAGCGCAAACAGGTGAAAGTGGGCGTTGAAAAGGACAGCGTCATCCCGATTTACGAAGGGGTCAGCCCCGGTCAAAGGGTGGTGACGGAAGGCGCTCTTTTGCTCCAGGCCCTGGTTGAACCGGTTTCCTAGCCACCTTCCGAGATTGTATGATAAATGCGCTGACCAACCAGGTTTTGCACCATCGGGGCGTGGTGATCGTGTTGATGGTGGTTTTTCTCCTCATTGGAGTGCATGCCTTTCACGAACTGCCGGTGGAGGCTTATCCGGATGTCACCAACGTCACGATCCAGATTCAGACCCTGTTCCCGGGCCATGCGGCGGAGGAGGTGGAGCGGATGGTGACCATCCCGATTGAAAACGTGATGAACGGCATCCCCAAGCGGGTGTCCCTGCGTTCCATTTCCGAATTCGGCTTGTCGCAGATCACGCTGGTGTTTGAGGATGACGCCCAAAACGACGTGGTGCGCAACCTGGCGAACCAACTGCTTGGCACGGTGAATCTGCCCCCGGGCGCCCAGTCCTCCCTTTCACCCGACGCCACGCCCATTGGCGAGGTTTACCGCTACACCATGCGGGCCATGCCGGGTTTTCCGCCCGAAGAGGCGCGCGCCTTGGAGGACTGGGTGGTGGAGAAAAAAATACGGTCGGTGCCGGGGGTGGTGGATGTCAACCCTTTCGGTGGATTGACCAAACAATACCAGGTGTTGATTGATCCGGACAAACTCAAGTCCCATGGTCTTAATCTGGTGCAAATATTCACCGCGCTTTCCAACGGCAACGCCAATGCCGGCGGTTCGTATGTGGAACACGGCTCGGAACTTTACGTCGTCCGCGGACTCGGTTTGGTGAGCTGCGTGGCGGACATTGAAAACATTGCCGTGGCGACGGTTAATGGCACGCCCATCCGCATCAGCGATCTGGGCACGGTGGTCATCGGCCACGCCGTTCGTTTGGGCCGGGTGGGCCGGACGGAGGGGGTGCGGGATGAGGATGATGTGACCGAGGACATCATCGTGATGCGCCGCGGGGAAAATCCGCTGCGGGTGTGCGCGCGCATCGAAAAAATGGCGGATGAAATCAACCAGCGGTATCTGCCCCCGGGCGTCAAACTCGTGCCCTATTATGACCGCACCGGTCTGACCGAACGCACCCTGCACACGGTGGGCCACAACATGATTGAAGGCATCGCCCTGGTGCTGGGGGTGCTCATCCTGTTTCTGGGGCTGGGCAACTGGCGGTCCGCCCTGGTGGTGGCGCTGGCCGTGCCCTTTGCGCTGCTGGGCGCCTTTTTGCTGCTGGACCTGCGCGGCATTCCCGCCAACCTCATTTCCATGGGGGCCATTGATTTTGGGATCATTGTGGACTCCGCCGTGGTGGTGATCGAAAACCTGCTGCGCATCCTGGAGGAAAGAAAGGGGAAAATGCGCTCCATCATGTCCTCCGTGATGGAGGCGACCATGGAAATGGGGCGCCCCATCTTGTTTTCCAAGGTGATTCTGCTGACGGCCTTCATTCCCCTCTACACCATGCAGCGAGTCGAGGGCCGGATCTTCAAACCGATGGCCATGACGCTGACCTTCGCCCTGATTGCCGGCACGTTCTTTGCCATCGTGATTGCTCCGGCGCTGGCCAGTTTTGCCGTCCAGAGCCGAATCGCCACCCAGGAAACCTGGATTGTGCGCTGGCTGCTGCGCCTCTATCGTCCGGCGCTGGACTTTGCGATCCGGGTTCCCAAAGCGGTTTATCTCGTGGCGGCGGCTTTGCTCATCGCCGGGGGAGTCACCTATTGTTTTCTGGGCAGTGAATTTCTCCCCAAACTGGACGAAGGCGACCTGTGGGTCCGCACGTTCGCCCCGCAGTCCATTTCGCCTTCGGAATCCGCCAAAATCACGCAGAAAGTGCGCAGGATCATGGCCTCCTTTCCCGAGGTGCGGTATGTCGTCAGCCAGATTGGCCGGCCCGATGATGGCACCGATGTCAACGGCTGGGACATCACCGAATACAGCGTGGGCTTGATCGCCCGCGATCAATGGACCACGGCCCACAACCGCGAAGACTTGTGCGATGCCATCAACCGGAAGATCCGGGCCTCCATTCCCGGCATTGACACCCAGTTCAGCCAGTACATCGAGGACAACGTGGATGAAGCCGTCTCCGGCATTAAGAGCGAACTGGCCATCAAACTGTTCGGCGACGATCCGTACAAGCTGCAATCGTATGCCAATCAAATTGTGGACATCGTGCGAACCGTGCCGGGCGCGACGGATGTGGGCACCGACCTCCTGCTGGGCCAGCCGCAAATTCAAATCACCGTGGACCGCGCCGCCATTGCGCGTTACGGCCTGGCGGTCAATGACGTCCAGACCGTCGTCGCCACCGCCATTGGCGGTCAGGCCGCCACCCAGGTGTTGGAAGGCGAACGCAGCTTCGATCTGGTTGTCAAACTCGCGCCCAAATCCGTCGCCGATCCCGAATCCATCCGCAACATCCCCATCTACGGTTCCAATGGCGAACGGATCACCCTGGGGACCGTGGCGGCCGTGGAGATGCGGCCCGGACTGGCTCTGATTGACCGCGAGGAAAACGAGCGGCGCACGGCCATCAAACTTTCCGTGCGCGGGCGCGACCTCGGTTCCGTCGTCGCGGAGGCCCAGCAAAAGGTGAACGCCAGGATTCACCTGCCCACCGGCTACCGGTTGCAATGGACCGGCTCCTTTGAAAACGAGCAACGCGCGGAAAAGCGGCTGGCCGTGGTGGTGCCGATCACGATTGCCGCGATTTTCTTCTTGCTGTACATCGCCTTTGATTCGGCGAAACTGGCCACCATGATTCTGTTGACGGTGCCCTTTGCCGCCGCCGGGGGCATTATGGCCCTGCCGGTGGCGGGCTTGAATGTGTCCGTGTCCGCCTTGGTGGGCTTTGTCGCCCTGTTTGGCGTCTCGATCCAAAACAGTGTGATTCTGGTTTCGCGCGTCCGCGACCTGCGGCGGAATGGCGGGACCATGGTGGAAGCCATCAAGGAAGGCGCCGCGTCGCGGGTGCGTCCCATGGTCATGACCGCGTTGATGGCCATGCTGGGGCTGTTGCCCATGGCGTTGTCCACCGGCGTGGGCGCGGAAACCGCGCGTCCCTTTGCCGTGGTCATCATCGGCGGGCTGATCACCGGCACGGTGCTGACCCTGTTCATTCTGCCCCTGCTTTATCCGTTGTTTGAACCGGGGAAAGGCCGCGCCATTCCCGCCCGGATAAATTAAAATGATTATGCCAGAGTCGCCCGATTCCAAAGCCGTCCTCCTGCAACCGCAGGAGGATGCCGTTGTGCCGGCCGCAACGATGCCGTTTATTGTCCGGGACCGCTACAAATCAGGGGAGGAGGTGCGGTTCTCCACCGTTTGGGCGGAATTTAAGAGCCGTTTTTATCGCAAAGTCGAAGCCCCGGCACCGGCCGTGCGGATTCGCAAATACAAGCTGCTGGCCTACGCACCGGACGGTCCCATCATCGCCGAACTCGGCGGCGAACCCAAAGTCGAAACCACCCTCGCCACCGCCCACGCGCTCCTCCAGCGTCAGGGCGGCGGGGAGGAGGGCTTTCTTCAGACCAACGGCTTTGCCAATATTTTCTATGTCCGGGATCTCAAGGGCGTGCTGTGCGCGATTCGTATTGGCTGGGCCGACGCCGGCTGGGTGGTGGACGCCATTCCCGTGGAAGACCCGCTCGCCTGGAACGGCAAACACGAGATCTTCTGCCCCGTGCCCGGCGCCTGAAGCCGATTTCGTTTGACGCCGTTTGCGCTGCGCTGGAAGCTTGCGTGATGGACGACAACGAATTATCCCGGCGGCAATACGATTCGTATGGCCAGCCGGTTGAGCCGAGCTTCTGGCAGAAGATCAAAAAATTTCTTGCCCCCGTTGGCGCCGGCCTCTTTGCGTTCTTCAAATTCCTGGCGCCCTTGAAATTCCTCCTGCCCGTGCTGAAAACCGGCGGGACGATGATTGTCTCCATCGGGGTTTATGCGCTGGCCTGGGGTTGGCGGTTTGCCGTGGGCTTTGTGCTGCTGATCTTTGTGCATGAATGCGGCCATTTGATCGCCGCCAAACGGATCGGCCTGAAGGTCGGCGCGCCGGTGTTCATCCCGTTCATGGGCGCGCTCATCGCCCTCAAGGAGGCGCCGCGCAATGCGTGGATCGAAGCCCAGGTCGGCATCGGCGGACCGCTGTTGGGAACGGTTGGCTCCGTCGTTTGCGCATTGATTTATCTCGCCACGGGCAACCTGATGTTTCAAGCGCTGGCCTATACCGGTTTTTTTCTGAACCTGTTCAATCTGGCACCCCTTGGTTTTTTGGATGGCGGGCGGATTGTCACCGCGCTGTCCCCCTGGCTCTGGCTGGTCGGGTTTGTGGTCATGGTGGGGATGATCATCCTGCATTTCAATTTTCTGCTGTTGTTGATTTTGATCATGTCCCTGCCGCGCCTGTATTTCCTCTTCCGCCGCAAATCCGAGGCGGAACTCCGTTATTTTGAGGTCACGTCGGTCCAGCGCTGGACCATGGCGACCCTGTATTTTGGCCTCATCGCCCTGCTGGTACTGGGAATGGAGGCCACCTATGTTCCTCATTAATGTGGTATAAGCGCGCTTGTCCCCGAACGACGTGCGACCAGGCAACCGCGCTTGGAAAGAAATGCGTTATTTACTTCTGCACGGCATTCAGTTGTGCGATCAAGGCCTTGGGTCCGCCTGCCAGAATGCTGTCATTGACCCCCTCCTGGCGCCACGCCGCCGTGCCGTCCGATTTCAAGGCGATCAGCGTGGGATAACCCTCAACCTTGAATTTTTGCGCCAGCGCCTGATTGGCGGCCTTCAGGGTGTCGGTCTGCGGCTTTTTCAAAGGGAAATCCGCCTGCAGCAGAACCAGATTGGTGCTGGCGTAGGCGGCAAATTCCGGCTGGTCAAGAATGGCCTTTTCCAGCAACTGGCACGGCTCACACCAATCCGAGCCGGTGAAATCCATTAACACCAGTTTTTTCTCCGCTTTGGCCCGGGTCAGTGCCTGGGTCAGATCCGTCTGCCAGTGCAAATCCGCCGCACCAGCCCGGCTCAGGACGAACCCGGCCAGAAACCCCAGCATAAGCTTTTTAAACATGCCTGGTTAGACCGCCCCGGACCCGGCTTGTTCAACCCAAACCACTTTGCCGGCGACGATGGTGGCCGTGGCCTTCCCTTTCAAGGGCCAGCCGTAAAACGGATTGTTGTGCGACTTGCTGGCGGCCTGTCGGCGGTCAAACACCCAGTCCCGGTCGGGATCAAGCACGGTGACGTCGGCATCAGCTCCCACGCTCAGCGTGCCCTTGGGCAGGTTCAGCAGGCGGGCGGGGTTGACCGTGTATTTGGCGATCATCTCCATCAATGGCAGGCGTCCGCTGTGCACGAGTTGCATGAGGGACAACGCCAGCTCGGTTTCCAGTCCGGTGATGCCAAAGGGGGCGTAATCAAATTCCACCTCTTTTTCGTAGTTGCAATGGGGGGCGTGGTCGCTGCACAAAACCTCAATGGTGCCGTCGGCCAAGCCTTCCAGCACCGCCTCGCGATCCTTGGCGGAGCCCAGCGGCGGATTCATTTTGAAATGGGTGTCGTAAGCCGGCCAAACCGGAAATTCGTGGGTGGGCGACTTGAAGCCAAAGACCTTTTTACCGTCGGTTTTCCAGAATTTCTCGCTCCCGGCAACCGCGGCGTCCGTCAGGGTGTAATGATGGGGACACGCCTCGCCGGAAACGGGCACGCCGCGCTTTTTGGCCGCGCGCAGCCGGGCCACGCTGCCCGCCGCACTCAGGTGCTGGCAATGAACGTGGGTGCCGGTCAGTTCGGCCATCAAAATGTTCCGGGCGACGATCATTTCCTCCCCGGCCGAAGGCCAGCCGCGCAACCCCAGGGCCGTGCTCCAGTACCCTTCGTGCATCACGCCGTCGGTGACCAGCGAATAATCCTGGCAGTGATCCATCACCGGCAGGTTGAACATGCGGGCATATTCACAGGCGCGCCGCATCAGTTCGTTGTTCTGCACGCAATGCCCGTCATCCGTGATCGCCACCACCCCCGCTTTGTGGAGGGAGCCGATGGGGGCCAGTTCTTCGCCCGCGATGTTTTTGGTGATGGCGCCGGTGACAAAGACGTTGACCACCCCTTGTTCCCGAACCCGTTCGTGGATGAGGGCGACCGTCCCGGCATTGTCAATGGCCGGCGAGGTGTTGGGCATGCAGACAATGGAGGTGAAACCACCCTGCGCCGCCGCCCGGGTGCCGGTGAGAATGGTTTCCTTGGCCGTCTGACCCGGTTCCCGCAAATGGACATGCAAATCAATCAAGCCCGGACAAACCACCCGGCCAGTGGCGTCCAGGCGCTCAATCCCCGCCGGCGCGCGGCCGGCCAGATTCGGGCCAACGGCGGAGATTTTGCCGTCCAAGATCAGGACATCGGCGACGGCATCAAGTTGGTTGGCGGGATCGAGCACGCGCCCGCCGGTGAGGATCAACGAATTCACGGCGTCAAGCGTAACGCGGCGGGGTTGACAAGGCAAGCGTGGTGGTTAATATCTGGGGCGTCGCGGGGCTTTCCTGCGCCGGGCCGGCTCATCCGGGCCGGTGGGCCGATGATTTTGTGGGTTGCGGGCGTAGCTCAATGGTAGAGCGCTAGTCTTCCAAACTAGTTACGAGGGTTCGATTCCCTTCGCCCGCTCCATTTGTTTGCAAGGGTTTTGCGAGGTGGGCAATGGCATGACCGCTTCATTTCCCCGTTGAAGCCCAGCCTGGCCAGCCCGGATCCCTGATTGCCCCGATTCTGTGGTGGACCATGGACGACGGGTCTCTCCCTTGCCTGCTTGGATTCGGAGGGCTGGGCGTGCGGCCGGTGGTTGATTGCAGAATACGCTTGACCCTCCCCTTGCTGGAGAGACTAAACCATGGTTGTGAAAACATCCTACAGCATCGGTGAGTTCTCGCAGGTCACGGGTTTGTCGGTGAAAACACTGCGGTTTTATCACGAACAGGGAATTCTCCTTCCCAGTTCGGTGGACGCCGCCACCGGCTATCGCTTCTACGACGCGGACAAAATCGAAAAGGCGCGCATTATCATGCGGCTGCGGCAGATGGAATTTTCGCTTGAAGACATTGCCGCCGTGCTGGGCGAATGCGCGGATGAGGCGGACATTCTGAATTATTTGGAACGGCAGAAGAATGTGCTTCAGCAGCGCATTCAGGCGGATCGCGACATCGTTCGTTCACTCAGCGAGATCATCGCAAAGGAAAACGCCGCCCGGCGGCTTTTGGCAGGCGACCCTCATTCGGTGGAAGAGAAGCCCCTTGAACCCCTGTTGATCGCAGGGTTTCGCATGAAGGGGCGGTATCGGGATTGCGGCCCGGGTTTTGCAAAGCTGGGCCGGGCCGTTGGTCGTCACATTTGCGGCAAGGCCCTCTGTCTCTACTACGATGGCGAGTATCGGGAGGACGACGCGGAATTCGAGCCCTGTTTTCCGATTCGGAAAGAAGTGGCGGCGGAGGGATTCTCGATCCGCACGCTGCCGGGGATCCGGTGTCTGGCGCTTGTCCATCGCGGGCCTTATGATCAACTGGGACGCAGCTACGCCCGGATTTTGAAGCAAGCGAACGAAAGAAACCTCAAAATCTCGCAGCCCACCCGCGAAGTCTATCTCAAAGGGCCGGGCGTCCTCTTCAAAGGCAACCCGAAAAATTATCTCACCGAGATTCAACTGCCGGTTGCCGGGTGATCCCCAACGGGTCGCGGCTTTGACCCCGCTGGCAGGGGCAGGCCATCAGCGGGCGTTCCGTCACCCGGCAAAATAGCCCAATTCACGCAGGGACGAGTAATCCTTGCGTCGTTCCTCGGTGGCGCGGCCCAGAATGATGTGGTCCAGCACCTCAATCTTCAAAAGCTGCCCGGCCCGGATGAGATCGCGCGTGACCTTGATGTCGGCATCAGACGGGCTCGGGTCGCCGCTGGGATGATTGTGGGCCAGCACCAGCGCCGCGGCGTTGGCGGCAATGGCCACCTTGAACACCTCGCGCGCATGAACCAGCAGGGTGTCCAGCGTGCCTTGGGAAACGATTTCATACCGGATCAACCGCCGTCGCGTGTTCAACAAAATCACCTGCAGGGTCTCCACCTGCAGCAGGCGGTTTTCCTCCCGCAACAGGGTTGCAATGGCCTCCGGCGTGTCCAGCAGCGGGGCTTCCGTCTGCAATTCCCCGGCCATCCGCTGCGCCAGGGCAAAGGCCGCCACCAGCGTGACCGCCTTGTCGCGCCCAATGCCTTTCACCTGCCGCAAATCATCCACCGACGCCCGGGCCAGTGCGTGCAGCGACCCGAATTTTTGAAACAGCACCTTGCCCACTTCCACCGCATTCATCCCCTGCAACCCGGTGCGCAGCAGGATGGCCATCAGTTCAGCCGGGCTCAAGGCCCCGGGCCCCAGCGCCGCCAGCCGTTCGCGCGGGCGCTCGCTGGCGGGCTGATCCTTTAATCGCGTTCCTTCTGACATGGAATGCCCCAAGCTGAACCTCCTGGCCGCCGGATGTCAAGCCGATTGCCGCGACACGAAAACGTGACAAAAAAATCATTTGGCTTTCTGGTCCCGAGGCGTAAGCTTGGGCCACAAGCTTCCACAACCCAACTGTGCATTACTTATGAATGGCGAGACCCAACTTGACGGGACCAATGGCGGCGCGATCGGCGGCGATTCCTTCCCCGAGGTTGATTTCCTGGCATTGTTTTGCAAGAAATTCGGCTGTGATGCCCGAAAATTCGAGAAGCGGATATTTTTGGAATGCGTTCATCCGGAGGGGTTGCTGTTCGCCCGCTGCCTCCGCCGGTTTAACCCCGGTTTCTTTGAGACCGACCTGGAATTGATTGAACAAATCAAGCACGCCACCAGCCTCACCCAGGTCGGCCGGCTATTGGATTTTCACGATGCCCAGCACGCCCCGGACGGGTTGCTGCGTTTGATTTTTAAAGTCCGGGTGTCCAAACAACGCCTGCTGCGGCTGGCCGAAACCTTGTTTGCTAAATCTCCACCGTCAGTCGCGCCGCCAAAAAATGCAGCCGTCGGCGGGTGACGGGGCGATGGTAAATTTTCTCCAGAGCCCCGGCGTAGAGTTTTAATTGGGGGGCGTAATGTCTGGTTTTTTCCGCCAGCTCGCCGGCGGCCAGGCTGTCCGTCTTGAAATCCACCAGCCAGATTTCCTCCGGCAGCAGCACCGCCAGATCCGCCACCCCCTGCACCACCACAAATTCGCCGGCCAGTTCGCGGGCCGGGCCCCCCGCCGCCGCCATCCCGCTCAGGGCCGCCAGTTCCCCGGGCTCGAACCGGGCCGTGAATGCCAGTTCGCGGCGCACCGCCGCCGGGTGTTCGCGCAGGTCGCGCCCCTCGGCGGAAGTCCAGAAGGCGGCGATGGCCGCCAGATCCAGCGCCCGGCTTTCCTCCGCCGTCAACCATTTCTCCTGGGTCATCCGCTCCGCCTCGAGGGCCAGCAAAGAAACCTCCGTCGTGTTCTCCAGCCGGACGTGCTGAAGAAAAATGTGATGGGCCGTGCCCGTCTCCGCCGCCGACAAACCGGAATTCCCGCCCAGCAGTTCCCACCTGACGACCGGCGTGAAAAACGGCTGCGCCTCGTCGTCCGCCAGTTCGGCCGCCTGCCGCCGCAGCGTCGTCACGGAAGTCTTGGCTTTGTACTCCGTCGCCGCCGCAAATCCGTATTGCCACGATAAAACAGACTGGAGTCGTTTTGCGGTGGCCTCATCCAGCAATGGCGGCTCCCGCTTCCCGTCACCGTTTCCGGCGGCGGGCGGAACGGTCAGTTCGGCGTCCGCCACCAGCCGCCAGCGCAACTGCGGCAGTTCGCCGGCAGTGTCCGTTTTGGCCGGCGCGGCCTCCTCACCGGGGTTTCCGCTGGCCCGCTGCGCCGCTTTCGGCTGGGGCTCCACCCCGCGTGCCTGCCGGGCGAACCACAGCCCCAGCCAGTCCGCGTAACTGCCGGCGGCCAGAATTGCCTGCGGGGTGACGGCGTCCGCCTCGGCCCAGAGGGTTTCCCATTTTTTTTCCGTGACGCCGCCGGTTAAAATCAGCGTGTCCCGCGCGCGCGTCAGCGCCACATACAGCAGCCGCAATTCCTCCCCGGCCTGTTCGCGCCGCAGTTCCTGCTGCGCCAGCCAGTGTGGCAAACTGGGGTAGCGCCGGCCCGTGGACGGCGGTTTCACGCGCGGACACAGGCCGCGGTCTTCATCAAAAATGATTTCCGCCCGCCGGTCCTGCAGGTTGAAGCCCTTGGCCAGATCCGCCACCGCCACCACCGGAAATTCCAGCCCCTTGCTCTGGTGAATGCTCATCAGGCGCACGGCGTTTTCCGCCAGCACGGGCGCCACCTCCGGTTCCGCCTCGGCCTCGCGCTGGGCCTCCGTGAATTTCAAAAACCGGTGCAGGCCCTGGTGCTGAAACTGGTCGAACTGCTCCGCCAGCGCCAGCAGCCGACTCACGTTCGCCTGCCGCTGCGCGCCGCGCGGCCGGGTGCGCAGCCATTCCAGGTAATGCGTTTCCACCAGCACCGTTTCCAGGCAGGGGGCCAGCGGCGCCCGCCGCGCCAGCGTCCGCCAGCGCGCAAACCGCTCCAGAAAACCGGTGATTTTCCTGAGGGTTTCCTCCGCGAATCCCGCTGGCATTTCCCGGCTCCGGTTCAGCGCCGTCCAAAAGGACTCGCGCGCCACCGTCAGCCGGATTTGCGCCAGTTCGTCCAGCGACAAACCCACCAGCGGCGAGCGCAGCACCGCAATCGTCGGCGTGTCCTGCAATGGATTGTCCAGCAATTCCAGCAGGTTCAGCAAATCCGCCACCTCCGCGCTCTCGTAGAATCCCCCGCGCTCCACCACCAGCGGGATGCCGGCGCGGTCAAATTCCCGGGCGTACACTTCCGCCTTGCTCCCCGGCGCCCGCAGCAGCACCGCCATGTCCCGCCATTCCGCCGCGCGAAACGCCTTGCCGGCCGCGTCCCAAATCTCGTGACCTTCGGCTTTCAACCGCGCCAGCCGCCCGGCCAGCAGGCGCGCCTCTTTTTCCGCGTTATCCAGTTCGGCCACCAGGTCGCCGTCGGCGTCCGCGTCCTCCTCCGGGGCGGCTTCCCCCCGTTGCAACAGCAGCAATTCAACCCGTGGTGGCGAACCGGGCGCCGCCGCCAGGGCGGCGCGCGTTTCCGGCGAACCAAACTTCAGGTGCGCGTTCTGGTCGTAAGCCACGCCGCCGAACTCCGCGCGCATGAGCGGCTCAAAGAGTGAATTCACGAAATTCAACAATCCCTCGCGGCTGCGGAAATTCTCCGTGAGCGCCAGGGTTTGGCCGTGCGGCGCGTGCCAGCGCAGCGCGTAAGCCCGGAAGATTTTCGGGTCCGCCAGCCGGAACCGGTAAATGCTCTGCTTGACATCGCCCACCAGAAAGCGGTTCGCCTCGCCGTCCGTCCGGCTCAGGGCCCGGATGATTTGGTCCTGCGCCGCATTGATGTCCTGATACTCATCCACAAAGACAAAGTGGAGTTTGGCGCGCCAGTGGAGCGCCGTCGGCGTGGGGCCGCCGGACGAAACATCCCACAGCAGTTTCAGCGCGAATTGTTCCAGATCATGAAAATCCAAAACGCCGTCCGCCTTTTTGGCCCCGGCAAATTGGGCGGAGAAGTCCCGCGTGAGTTGCAGCAGGGTGGCCATGTGACCGCGCGTCCACGCCCAATCCTCCGCCAGCGGGTCCGCGCCGTCTTTCATGCGGGCCAGCGACAGCAGAAACGCGGCGTCCGCAAACAAGGGCTTCAATGGCTTCTCAAGCACGCCCTTTTTCCTGGGCGGCCAGACGCCGGCCGCCGCCTGGACCGACTCCAGCACTGCGGCCGCCGGTTCGCGGGTGACGGGTGGTGCCAGGCGCCGGAGCAGGTCCAGCAGCTCGGCGGCCTTGACGTTTTCGGCGCGCAACGCCGCCAGGCGCGGCAGCCACTCCTCCCGCCAAGCCGCGATGGCTTCCAGCAGCCAGGATTGCCAGCGCGCGGCTTCGGGCGTGGCGAACATTTCCAGTTGCCCGGCCAGCCAGCCTTCCGCATCCGGCCGGGTTTGCGAGTAATGATGCAGGCGCAGAATCAGGGCGCGGATGCTGTCATCGCGGCCGCCGCCGTACACTTGAATCAGCGATTGCACCGCCAGATCAAAGTCTGTTTCGCCGGCGTAATGGCGCTGCAAGGCCTCTTCAATCACCTCCTCCGCGCGCAGGCGGGCCTCGGCGGATTCCAGCACCGTCAGGTCCGGGTCCAGGCCCAGCTCGTGAAAGTGTTCGCGCACCAGGCTGAGGCAAAAGCCGTGGAGCGTGCCGATGTGGGCCGTGTCAAACAGCGCCAGTTGCTCCTGGGTGAACACATCGTCCGGATGGGCCCGGGAGAGTTCCTCGAGCGCGGCGCGCAGGCGCTGGCGCATTTCCGCCGCAGCCGCTTCGGTGAAGGTGACCACCAGAATATTCGCCAGCGCCGTGCCGTCTTCGCCCAGGCAGGCCAGGCAGCGCTGGATCAGGGTGTGGGTTTTGCCGGTGCCCGCGCCGGCCATCACCAGCACATTGCCGCGCGCCGCCACCGCCGCCGCTTGCGACGGTGTCAATGGGCCGGACGAGCGGGCCTGGGGCGGGGGCGATTCCATGCGACGCCGTCAGTCTAGCAGGGAGGCACCCCCTTCGGCAATCAACCGCCGGTTGAAGGTCTTGCCGGGCGCATCCGCGCACCGCCCCGGAGCGCGGTTCGGTGAGCCGCCGCACGTCGCTGACGAGGGGAAATGGAAGCAGTTTCCAGGCTTGGACTTGCAAGGTGAGCGCTGCGGGTCGCAGACCGGCGTTCCGCCGGCCCCCGGCGCGGGTTGGGTTTTCAACCGGTTTGGGGGGGTGGAAAAAATATTTTGTTTGGTCATTTTCGTTACCTAGTAACGCGATGGGGCGCAGATTCAGGTTGACAAGATTGCCAAGTCGTTGGCATTAAACGGGTTAAGGGTGGGTCGAGGGAAAATGTGAAAAGAGGCCGTTTTACGTTACCCAGAAACGCGACCGGGGAAGTCGGGATTGCTGAACAGAGGCAGACGAA
>CAZUBG010000041.1:0-30714 GCA_964618545.1 uncultured Bifidobacteriaceae bacterium
TTCGCGGAGGAGGTCGGCGGGCAGGCGGGCGATTTTACCGTTGCGGTTCATAAGGCCTCCTGGGTTTGGGGTTGGGCGAAGTCCTCAGGGATGACGCCGAAGAGGCGACGGCGCAAGGAGCGGAGCTTTTCCTGAAACGTCAGGCCGGAGGCTTGGGTGTTTTTGGCGAGGGCCTGATCGAGGCGGTCAAAGGCGCTGACATAGGCCGGATGCGGGTGGCGTGCGGGGGAGGAGGGGTGGTTCTTCGGTTTGGTTGGGTTCATATGGTATATTGGGTCCGGGGTCTGGGACGCGAGGACGGAGGGCGTCACCGTTGGGTGGCGCACCGGCCCCGGGCAAAGACAAAAGCATCTTCACGCCCCCGAGTTTAGCAGGGTGGGTGGGACATCCGCTGGGGTACCCGTAAAATGGTTGCACTTTTTTTTAAGGGGGGGGGTTGACCGCAAAGACGGGGAAAACACGGGGAAATTTAACCGCAAAGAACGCAGAGAACGCAAAGACGGGGATTTTGTGCCCACGAATCGCACGAATTAACACGGATGGGAAAAGACCAAAGCGGAAAGCGGGAAAGCGGAAACGGAAAACACGGGGGATTTTTAACCACCCCGAAGAATGATCCGCCGAATATGCCGCCCCTACGGGGCTTTTGGGTTTTGGGGTTGGGGGGGGCTACAAATAGGTCGCGCCTACGGCGCTGGGATGCCCCGGTCGGGGTTCCCGCCGCCACAGTTGAATTCCCAAATTTGGGATCGCCCCCCGGGCTCCAATTGCAGAGCGGCGGCGGGTGACGAGGTCAAGAGATGTGGAATCTTACTGTTGGGAGGCAAAATGGGTGGCTGGCGGGGGCAATGACACCATCCTGGTCTCGCCGGCAAAGTGATAGGCGGGCTCAAAGATCATTTTCCGGCCGCCTGTGGTGATGAAGCACAGCTTGAGCCTTCCGTGATTCATGTCCGCCGGCGTGGCGGTGACGGTGATCACCCGGGTCCGGCCGTGTTTGCCGCTGGTGGTGGCGGTACCGGTGATGGACGTTACTTTTCCGTGGCTGACCCCGGCGAGGGAGGCATCGGAAACGGTGATGGCGAGCCGGCCTTGCTCGTTTTTTAAGAAATACGGAAAAACCTTCACGCGGTAATCGCCGGAGTAAACGCTGTTCGTCCGCCGGAGCGCGCCAATCGTCAGGGTGGCCTGGCCGGCGGCCACGGGCATGGAACTGGGGTCAATCAGCAGAATACGACCGACGGCGACCGAGTTGGTCGGAACCGGGGTGGCCCGGGCAATGCTCCCACCCAGGGTGAGCAGGGCAAGGCAAAGCGACAGAAGCCGCAGCCCCAAACCGGGGATGGGCCGGCCCGGATTCAGCGGCGGGGGGAGCATCACGGATAATGGACGGCAGGGCCATGGCGGTTTTTCCATGGTGACAGTGAAACAGAAACAGGAGGATGCCGCCATGGGGTGTTCACCCCGGTTGTTGATCATCCGCCCCGGCGGTCGGACGACGGCGCGGCCCCGGCGCGGGTCGTTTCAATCGCCGCCAAAACCTCGCGCACCGTTTGCAGGAATTGCTCCAGGGGGCAGGGCTTGTGCAACACCGCCTGAATGGCCAGTCCGGGCAGCCGGTGCAATTCCTCGGTCGGCACGGTTCCCGAGGCCAGGATGACCGGCAGGGACATGGCTGCGGAACGCAGTTTCTGGATCAACTCCAGGCCCGTGACCCACGGCATGTCGTGATCGGTGATCAGCAGATCATAGCGGGCGCCTTTCAGCGCACCCCAGGCCTCCTCGCCATCTTTGGCGATGTCCACTTCATACCCGGAGTGAATCAGCACCCGGGCATTCACTTGTCGTATGGTCAGATCGTCATCCACCACGAGAATGCGGGGGCGCCGGGACGGGGGCGCCGGATCCTGGACCGGCGGGCGGTAAAGCTGTCTCATGCCCGAGTGTAAGATGGTTATATACGAGTCGTACATGGGGTGTTTTCCCCATGTCCGGGCGGCCGGCGTTTTGTCAAAAGACTCATTTTCTCCAAAGCCACTTCCGCCGGAGCGGCGGGCGGTTGCCGGCTTTGGGGGGCGCGGGCAGGGTGTTTTCCATGGTTTCCTTCACCACCGCCATCATCTCGTCCATGCCCTCTTTGATCTCGTTGACCTGGGGATGCACTTCCTTGATCAGGTCATGCTCGACCTTGGATAATTTCTCAATGCGTCTGCCCTGTTCGCGCAAGTGGGACAGGAGGGCGTTTTGTTTGTTGGAAATGCGGTTCATCCACCAAAAACAAGCGCCCCAACAGAGGGTGCCGAGCACGGTCAGCCAAAAGGACAGATTGCTTTGATTCACGTTAAACAATGGTCACCTGGACGCTGCTCTCGATGATGCCGGCGCTGATGGCGTAGCGGGTGAGTCCGGCGGTGTCGTGGATGTCCAGTTTTTCCATCAGATGCTCGCGGTGTTTCTCCACGGTCTTGATGCCAATGCCCAGTTCGGAGGCGGTCTGCTTGTTGGCCTTGCCTTCGGCGATCAGTTGGAGCACTTCCATTTCGCGGGAGGTCAGGCTGACGGCCTCTTTCCGGGTCTGGCCGGTGCGGTCCTGGGTTTTTTGATGGTCGAGCTGTTTGGAAATGGAGGGGCTGAAAAACTTTTTCCCGGCATGCACCTCGCGAATGGCGCGGCAGACTTCATGGGCGGAGGTTTGCTTGAGGAGAAAGCCGGCGGCCCCGGATTCGGTGGCGTTTTGGACATAGGCGTAATCACTGTGCGCGGAGAGCATGAGGACGCGCGTGGTGGGGAATGACTTGAGCAACTGGCGGGTGGCCTCCAGGCCGTTGAGCAGGGGCATGGCAATGTCCATCAGGATGACCGCCGGCCGGAGTTTGGCGGTCAGGGCGATGGCTTCGCGGCCGTTTTGGGCTTCGCCAACGACTTCGAGGTCGCTTTCGAGTTCGAGCATTTTGCGGAAGCCCTCGCGGACAATGGTGTGGTCTTCCGCCAGAAGAATGGTGATGGGTTTCATAGGTCAGTTGGGGGTGTCGCCGCCGGGTCCGGCGGCAGGGGAATATGGATTTTGATTTCAGTGCCGGCCCGGCGGGTGGATTTGATTTCAAGCACGCCGCCCACATAAGCCGCCCGCTCGCGCATGCCGAGCAAGCCCAGGCCGCCTTTGCCAGTTTGACCGACGGGCGGATGATCCGGGTTGAAGCCGGTCCCGTCGTCCAGGATCACCAACTGCACGCCGCCGCCCGACTTGGTGAGGAGGACGGTGACCTGGCGGGCGCGGGAATGCTGTTCCACATTTTTCAGGGCTTCCTGGAGAATGCGGTAGAGCGTCAGTTCGATGTCGGGGGCGAGCCGCCCGGTCAGTTGCACACAGGTCAGTTTGACGGAGATCCCCGTGCGCTTGGTGAACTTGTCGCTGGTGTCGCGCAGGACGGCGGCCAGCCCCAGATATTCCAGGATGCCGGGCCGCAGATCATGGGAGATGCGCTCCACATCCTCGGCGGTCCGGCCCAGCAACTGGCGGAGTTTCCGGGCCTCAGCCCGGGCCGGTCCGGCCCCGGCGGGAAGCTTGTCCGCCAGGGTCTGGCAGCGGACGAGAATGCCGCAGAGCAATTGGGTGATGTGGTCGTGCAATTCGAGGGCCACGCGGCCGCGCTCGGCTTCCTGGGCCTGCACGAGCCGGTTGGACAAGTCCCGCAACAACCCCTCGTTGCGGCGGCTCTCCGTCAGATCCGTGACCACCATGCCGATGACCACGCCCTTGAAACCATTGCGGGCCAGGGGGCGAATCGAGATTTGGACGGGCAGGTGGGCGCCTCCGACGGCCTTGAGGCTCATTTGGATTTTGCGGCCGGCGGGCCGGATCCGTTTCAGCAGCGGCCGGAGGGTGGCCCGGTCCGCGGGGGAGAGAAAGCGGCCCAGCGAGCCGCCGATCACCTGTTCGAGCGGGCAGTTGACCATGCGGGCAAAACACTGGTTGGCATAAAGAATCATGTGATCCGCCGCAATCGTCAGCGCCCCTTCGTTCATGGATTCAATCAGCACCCGGTACGAATGCTCGGCCCCGTGGAGGGTGTACGTTTGCGGTCCCTGCCGGCCATTGACCAGGAGCGTGTCCACCTCGCCGGCGAGGATGGCGCGGAGGGTGGCCTCGGCTTCCGCCAGGCGCCGGCGGAGACCGGCCACATCGCGGGCGGGCGCGGGGCGGGCGGATTTTGGATGGCGGGTGGTTTTCAAACGGCGATTTTAGCCTTGGCGGAGACGTCCAAATCGGCGAACAGGCCGGCGGTGTTCAACAGGTTGCCAATGAACCGGCGCACCGGCCGGGGAAATTCCTTGATCAGGGTCGGGGTGGCGACGATCTGGTTGGCGCGCGCCAGCTGGGGCTGCTGATAGATGTCAATGACTTCGAGCGTGCAGTTGTCCTTCAACTCGGCGGCGCACATTTCGCGGACCCGCAGGACGGCCTGGTGCGAGCAGGCGGTGGCCCCGGCGACGAACAGCCGGAGGACGAATTTTCGCGCCAGCCCAATGACGGGAAGCTTCTTTAACGACGGTTTCATGCGGATGGTTTTTCGGGGTTTCACTGGGTTTGGTCCTGATCCACCTGAGCCCGCAAATCCAAGCCCACGAGCACGCGGCCGGCATCGGAAAGGTTGCCCAGGATGATACGCACGGGCTTGGGGAGCCGGCGCACGACGGTGGGCACGGCCAGGATTTGGTCGCCTTTGGCCAGTTGGGGATGTTTCAGCAAATCAATGACCGTGATGCGATAGCGGCCCTTGAGGTGGGTTTCGCAAATCTGCTTGAGGTTCGCGAAGGCCGTCACCGAGCGGATCGTCTGGTCGGTGACATACAGGCGCAGTTGCCAGAGTTTGACGGGACGGTGCGGTGCGACCGGGGCGCTGGCTTTGGCGCGCTTCACCCCGGGAGTCACGGCTGGCCCGCGAGGCGGCGGAGCCGGCGGGTGTTCGGGCGGTGAAGCGGCGTGAAGGCCGCGCTCCGGCCGTGGAGCGCGGGCGAGAGGACGCGACTTCATAAGTTTGGCTTTCATGAGTTTCTCCTTCCCAACCGGGGTTTGCCCCGCGTGCCGGCGACCACTTTGGCATCGGCCTGGCGCAAGAGGCCGGAGGCGGCCCGTTCGGTGCCGAGCACGAAGGTGCGGGTGCCGACCTGTTCGGCAATGCGGCGCAGTTCCAGGGCCTCGGTTTCATAATCGGAACGCAGGCCGCTGATTTTCCGTTCGAGGGCGGTGTGTTTGCGCTCGACTTCGCGCTTGAGCTGGGCGGCCTCCTGCTGGGTGGCCAGCACGGCGGCTTTTTCCAAATCCTCCTGCGCCACCCGGGCGGAGCCGGTGAGCACGCCGCTGGGACCGATGTAGGCGTCCACCAAATCAATGCCCCGGTCGGAAATCAGGAACTCGCGGATCTGGTTCGAATGCGCCATGCCGCGCGCCTTGAGGACGTAGAGCACGCGGTTTCGTTCGCCGTTGCCCTCAAAATCCTGCAACAACAGCCAGGAATCCATGAGCGAGGACATGGCCATTTCACTTTGCTGCAGCACGTGGCCGCCCTGCGTGAGGCTGGTGAAGAGGGAGGTGACCTGTCCGCCCTTCAGATAATCAATGAGGCGCGTCACCATGCCCTTGCTTTCGGAGTCGGTGCCGGCGTCCATCAGGCTGGTGATGGGGTCCACGATGACGACGTGGGGCTGGAAGGCGACAATTTCCTTGAACATGGTGGCCAGATGCATTTCCAAGCCGTAGAGCGAGGGCCGCGCGGAGTGGAAGCGCAGCAGGCTGCGTTTGACCAGGGGCTCGAGGCGCAAGCCGATGGACTGCATGTTGCGGATGATCTGGTTGGGGGATTCCTCGAAGGAAAAGAACAGGACGCGCTCCCCGCGCCGGCAGGCGGCCTGGGCGAAATTGGCGGCGACGATGGTTTTGCCGGTGCCGGGCGTGCCGGTGAGCAGAATGCTGCTGCCGCGAAAAAAGCCGCGCCCGCCCAGCATGGCATCCAGCCGGGGAATGCCGGTGGCGATCCGTTCGCTGGAGATCTTATGATTCAGGCCGAGCGAGGTGATGGGCAGCACGCTGATGCCCTCATCGCCGATGAGGAAGGGAAACTCGTTGGTGCCGTGCATGGCGCCGCGATATTTCACCACGCGCAGGTGCCGCGTGGCAATCTGGTCGTTGACCCGGTGGTCGAGCAGGATGACACAGTCGGAGACATATTCCTCGAGCCCGTGGCGGGTGAGCTGTTCGCGCCCGCGCTCGGCGGTGATGACGGCGGTGACGCCCTTGTCCTTGAGCCAGCGGAAGAGCCGGCGGAGTTCGGAGCGCAGGATGGCCTCGTTGGGCAGGCCGGCGAAGAGGGCTTCGAGGGTGTCCAGCACCACGCGTTTGGCCCCGATGGAATCAATCGCGTAATTGAGGCGGACAAACAGGCCCTCCAGGTCATACTCGCCGCTTTCCTGAACTTCGCTGCGCTCAATGTGGACGTAATCAATGACAATTTTTTTGCGCCGGACCAGTCCCGCCAGGTCAAAACCGAGCGACGCGACGTTGGCCTTCAACTCGGCCTCGGTCTCCTCGAAGGCCATCAGCACGCCCGGCTCGCCGAACTGCCCGGCGCCGCGCACGAGGAATTCGGCCGCCAGCAGGGTCTTGCCGCAGCCGGCGCCACCGCAGACCAGCGTGGGACGGCCCAGCGGCAAGCCGCCGCCGGTGATTTCATCCAGCCCCTGAATGCCCGTCGGGCATTTGGGCAGGCGCGGCCCCGGTTTAGTGGGGATGGAAACGTGATTTTTTAAAGTCATGAACATTTTAAAGAGTCATTGCCGGATTTTTTCAACGCGCTTTTGCGGCCGGGGGCGAAGGGAACCTCCACGCGGATGGTGGTGCCGCGGCCGGGGGTGGATTCCACACCAAAGGTTCCCCCGACCATTTCGACGCGTTCGCGCATGCCGAGCAGGCCGAGGTGTTTGCCATCGCTGGCGTGGAGGGTGCGGTCCACGCTGAAGGATTTGCCGTCGTCTTTGACTTCCAGGCGGACGGCGGCCGGCAATTTTTGCAGGAGAACCTCCACGCGGCTGGCTTTGGCGTGACGGCCGACATTGGTGAGGGCCTCCTGGGCCACGCGAAAGAGGACGGTGCGCCGGGCCATGTCCAAGTCCTCCACCCTGGCAAAGGCCGTCAAATGGGTGCGGACGCCGGTCCGGGCGGTGAAGTTTTTCAGGAAGGAATGCAGGGCGGGAATGAGGCCGAGGTCATCCAGCACGGCCGGGCGCAATTCGCGGGCGAACCGGTGGACAATGTCCACGGATTTTTCGACGAGTTTCTGCGTTTTGGCGATGTTTTGATCCAAGTCCTTGGTGTTGATGGAGGCCGCGCGGGCCAGGGCGGCCAGGCGGACGTTGATGCCGGTCAGGGTCTGGGCAATGACATCGTGCAGTTCGCGGCTGATTTCCCGGCGCTCCTCCTCCTGGGCCTGCAAAATCTGACGGGACAACTGGCGCAATTGCTGTTGCAGCCGGTCGGATTCCTCGAGCAACCGGCTGTAATGGCGCTCGCTCTTTTTGAGGGCCTCCTCGACGGCCTGACGCTGGACGATTTCCAGTTGCAGCGCGATATTGGCGGCGGCCAGTTCCACCGTGCGCTGGCTGAGCATCTCGACGATTTTGTTCAGATGAACGGCGGCGGCCCGACCCCGATGAGCATCCGCGAGCGGGGTGATGGCCTCGCTGAAAAAAATCCCGGCCTGCCGGATGATTCCGGCGCGCCGGCTTTCCCGCCGGCACGCCATGACCTGCGACACCAAAATCTCCTCATGAAACCGGGCCAGCGCCATGAAATCGAGGCCGACGGCCAGCGCCTGCTGACCCAGGCCGCGCGCGGATTGCAAGTTCTCCTGCCGTCCCTGCTTCAGCCAGGCCAGCAGGGCCTGCTGGTAGCGATGTAAGAATTTGCGCTTCATGAACTGCCCAATCGGGTGGCCACCACCCGCACCGACCTGACGGATTTTGCCACCAACCGCTTGGTGCTGGCGATTTCATTTTTCAGTCCCTGCGTGTTCTGTTTGGACTGCTGCTTTAAGGCGAGCAACCGGACGTTGACGCCCACCAGGGTCTGGACGATTTCATTCTGTAGTTCGCCACTGATTTTCCTGCGTTCCGCCTCCTGCGCCGCCATCACCTGGCGGGTCAGTTGGCGGAAACCTTCCTGAAGCTGGAGCGAATCCTTCAACAACCGGGAGTAGTTTGCACCGGTTTTTTTCAGATCGGCCTCCACCGTCTGGCGCCGGACGATGCACAGTTTCAACCGCCGGTTGGAATCCCCCAGGTCCGCCGTGCAGCGGAGGAGCATCTCATTCAGGCGGTTCAAGGCACTCCGGCTTTCGCGCGCGGCGCGATGCGTCTCGACAATCGGGGTGATGGCCTCGGTGAAAAACAATTCCGCGCGTTTGACCCGCCCGTTTTTTCCCTTGGATAAATCGAGGGTTTCGACCGCTCGTTCGTGAATCCGGGCGAGATCCAGCGTTTCCAAGCCGAGGCCGACGGCCTGGCGGCCCAGTGCCAGGGCCGGCTGCCAGTCGGCGCGGCCCCCCGGCTGCAGGTGCGTGCGTAACGCCGCCACATAACGTTGGGACAACCGGATTAGTCTTTGCTTCATGTTGACATGCTGGGGGCGGCCGGACGGCGCGGAAAGACTTATCTTTGCCGAAGGGACAATCATCAGACGACACCATCGGGTCATGGACCTGATTTTGCAATGGGGTGAACACCCCATGGCGTCCGGTCGGCTAATGACTTATTCAGGTGACCTGAACGGCGCTTCTTGGCGGAAGTCCCGCCCGCTCACGATTTCTTGACTCCGGCCGGGGTCCGCGCCCGCCGCCGGTAAATCGTTTTTACAAACGCGTCGGCGCGAAATCCGCCCGGCCCCTCCCAGGGCTCGAACCCCTGGTGTCCGTCCTCAACAAAGTCGCCACTGCGCACCAGTTCATCCCACTCCAAACGGCGAAAGTCCTGCGGTTCCCCGGATTCCCCGACGGGACTGGCGGTGATGAGGCCGGGCTGGCTGGGAATCAGGTGCTTGGCAAATGTTTTTTTCATTGAGTTACAATGTGGATTTCAGGTTTGCGGGTCAGACCCCCCTGGGTTTGACGACCAACAACACCACGCCGCCAACGAGCATGAGCGCCCCCGCGACGGGCGGGATGAAATGGTTGTCGGTGGTGGCGATGTGCATGCCCAGGAACTCGACGGGTTTGCCCGGGGTGGTGAAGCTCAGGCCCGAGTAGGCGAGGACGACAATGCCGAGGGTGATGAGAACGGCGGACAGGATGATTTTTAGATGCATATGGGTTGGAGGATGGGATGGTTATTGGTTGGGGCGCGAAGCCGGGTGGGAACGAGCCCTCCTCACACCGGATTGCGTCCGGAAATGACCCGAAGGAGGATCATGACGATGGCAATGACGAGGAGGACGTGAATAAAGCCGCCGATCAGGGTGCCGGTCACCAGACCCAGCAGCCACAAAATGATCAGCACTACGGCCAAGGTGTATAACATAGATTTGGTTTTGGCTGGCCGGCGGGCGGGTTTGGCCGCCCGCCGGCATTGAACGTTTTCGACAGTGGATCAGGCCTCCGCCAGGCACTCCTCTGGTTTGGCGCAGGCGGCCTGATGGTCCGCCAACGCCTCCGGATTGGTGCGGCTGATGATTTCCCGGGCATGGGCGGATTCTTCGGCGGAGCCGTGGGCGATGATGACATACTTGCCGCTCTTCACGGCGGTCTCATACTGCAGAATGCTGTCCTTGGGAATGCCCATGCTGTAGAGGCCGGCGCCCAGCGCGCTCAAGCCGCCCACCACCACCGCGCCTTCCAGCGCGCCCACAATCCAGCCGACAATCGGTCCGGCCATGACGAGCGGTCCGATCCCGGGAACCATGAAGAAGGCCGAGCCGAACAGCAAACCCCAAAACCCGCCCCAAAACGCCCCGAGTTTGCCCCAGTATTTCATGCGGTCGCCGACATTGTAGTAGCCGACCACTTGTTCATCCGTGTGATAGTCGCGGCCGACAATGGAGAGCTGCTTCATGTTAAAGCCGGATTGCTGCAGTTCCTTGACGGCGGTTTCAGCCTCGACGTGCGATTTGAAGATGGCGACGACGCAATTGTTCTTGGTTGTCATATAATTTAGTATTGGTTTGGTGGCGCCGGCGGAAATGTTTTCACTTCCGCCAGCGATGGGTTAAGGATTCAGTTGGCATTCGCCACCGGTTGGGCAATGGTCATGTTGTTGACCACGCTGGTGACGCCGTTGATGTCGGTGACCAGCTTGGTGACGAGGCTCTTTTCGGCATCGTTTTTGGCGATGCCGCCCACGGTGACCACGCCATCCGACGTGGAGACGGTGGTGCGTAGGGCGCTGGTGGAATGGTGCGAGAACAGCGTGGACTTCACCTCGGCGGTGATGGAGGCGTCATCCACTTTGTCACCCACGGTGGCGTCCGGCACGACCGGCGCGGCGGCGACGGTCATGTCATTTTTAACTTCCTTCACATGGTCAACGTCCCTGGCGTATTCGGTGGTGAGTTCCTTTTGGGCTTCGCTGCTGGCGACGCCCTGCAGGGTGACGACGCCGTCATTGACGTAAACGGTGGTGCCGGTGGCGCTGACGTTGCGGTGGAACAACAGGGCGGTCTTCACCTTCAGGCTGATCCAGGTGTCGGAATGCTCGGCCGGCTGCGCGCCGTTGATCGCGAGTTGATTGTCCACGCTTTTGACTCCGGGCAGGCTGGCCACGGTGTCCTCCGCCAGGGATTTTTGCGAGGCATCGGCCACGGAACCGGTGAGCGTGACCGCTCCGTCCTTGGAGACGGCTTTGATGGAGTCGTCCTTGAGGACGGTTTTGAACACATAGGACTGGGCGGCGGTGGACTCGATGCGGCTGTCCGTGTCGGCGGCTCGCAGCGGGCTGCCGGTGAATAACATTGTACTCACGACGGCGGCGAGCGTTGAGGGGAACATGGTTTTCATAATTTGTTTGGTTGTAATACTATTTATTAACTCCTCCACTCTACCGGAGGGGCGCCGGCTTTGCCATGGGGTGAAACCCGACCCCACTGCCCGGCGGAGGATCGAAGCGGCGGGGTGGAAAGACCAAAGGCAACGAATCCTCATTCGTTGCCTGGTTGGATCAGAATCTTCGGCGCCGGTCATTGAGCGGTCACGACCGGTTGCGGGGCGTCAGAATTATTGGAGGGCTCAATCCGGTACGGATAATAAAATCCGGCGGCATATCCGGGCAGCGGGCAGTTTTGCCATTCCGTCAATTCGAAGTGGGGGTTCTGGGCAAAGTCCACTTTGGAGACGTTCAGGAGCAGGGCGTCCTGGGCGGGGTTTAGACGGACTTCAGTGGGCGGTACCGAGTGCAGCCACCCGCCGGTCCAAAAAAACCGGTCGGAACGGACGAAGAGCGCGGCCACGCGGCCCGCCTTCAGATCCACGATGATGTCCTCCACCCGGCCCAGTTTGTCCCCCTGCTGGTTACGCAGCGGCATCCCGATGAGTCTGTGCTCGGACTGATCATAGCCCAGCACCGACCAGGAGCCGATGGACCGATGCTCGTCCGAGTAGTAGTTCCGGCTGGTGGAGCCATCCGGATTGACGATGGAGATGGTGTTGTTGGCATCGTTCGTCTCGCTGGCGAGTTCCTGCGCCTCGACGTGCGCCAGGGTGCGTGTGCCCAGCGCGGTGGCAGTTCCGTTCTGGTTGGTGGTCTGATCGCCGGTCGGAGCGGTGACGAAGTAGGCCTGTTCCCCGAAATAGGCGTAGACTTCACTCACCTGGTTGGACTGCGTGTTTTCGTCCCACTTCGCCGTGGCAAACCTGGGCGCGGCGTCGAACTTATCCTGGCTGACGTCCATTTGGAGGGCTTTGAAGTCCGGCGTGGGATGCAAGGCTCCGGGGGGCACGGCGGTGAGCTGGCCGCCGCTGGTGGACAGAATCACCTCCACGATCCGCCCGGACCTTAAATCGAGGGCGAAGTTTTTCACCTGGCCCAGCCTGACCTGCTGGAGATTTTCGACGGGCAGCCCGATGACGTCGCTGGCCTGGGCCGTGCTTTTCAGCAGGAGCACGCGTTCCGCAACCATGTTTTGCAGGGCGGCCTCGTTGGATGGAGCCGCGTTCTGACTCGACATGTCTTGCGACAGCGCCGTGAACGCCAGGGCCGACGCCGAGGCGGCGGAGAGCATGATTTTATAATTTTGTTTCATATGTTTTGTTTGGTTAACTTGTTATTGAAAGGAGGTTTCTCTTTTTCATTGTGTTCAATCTAAATGAGCGGCCGGACTGGCGCCATGGGGTGTTACCCGGTCGCCAAACCGCGCGGAGGCTTGAAACCGGGCATGCAGCTTGGCGGATAGCGGCGGCGCTTCGGTTCGATTCCCCGCGCAGTCGAATGCGCCCGCGGTGATCTCGAACCCGGTGAGACGCTGGCGGTTTGACGTGTCCACTGAATGGTCACGGGATGGCTGCGCGCGTTGTCCGGCGATAATTCACCGGACGCCTCGTCCTGGTTGGAGCGGGCCACGGCAAGTCCGATGTTTCCGCGGCGGCGGAGTCAATTTCACTGGGGCTTTTGCAGGCGGTGTTCCTCCTGACCCCTTTGCGATGCCAAAAGTGTTGAATTTAATGATTTGGACACATGCCAGTGGTTCACGGCTCCCAATGGTCCTTCAAAACAAATTGACAATTGCGCTGTGGTTCAGCTTTGCGAAAAGCGCGTGGAGGCGGATTCGCACAACCCAAGGAAGATTTCCTCTTTTGCCAATTAAAATTTTTCCTGCGATCTCGCTTCCGGCGTCAGGAACCGGTATTCATAGAATCATGCGCGTGCTTTTTTTTGCCCAACTCAAGGACGTGACCGGCCGTGAAGCCGTTGAGCTCCCGTTGGCGGCTCCGGTGAATGGCGATCAACTCTGGGCCCTGCTGCTGCAAATTCATCCCGGCCTGGCCCCGCACCGCACCACGGTCCGGCTGGCCCGCAATTGGGAGTACGCCGATATGAAAACCCAGTTCATTGATGCTGACGAAACGGCGTTGATTCCCCCGGTTTCAGGCGGTTAAGGTTTGTCCGGCATGAAAATTGAAATCGAACTGACTGAGTTGCCGATCGTCAAAACCCTGTCGCCCCAAACGGGTGCGCCGGGCGCCGTGGTTGAATTTCATGGCGTGGTTCGCGACGAGGAAAACGGCCGGCCCATTTCCGCACTTGTATACGAGGCCTATCCGGAGATGGCCGTGCACCAGATTCGACGGTTGCTGGAATCCATTTCAACGCGGCATGTTTGTCTGGAGGCGCACGTCATCCATCGTCTCGGCTCTGTACCGGTGGGCGAAGCGGCGATTTATGTCGGCATCACCTCGCGGCATCGCGCCGAGGCGATTGCATTGCTGTCGGAATTCATGGATCGGCTCAAGCAGGATGTGCCCGTCTGGAAACGCCGGTCCTTGCCACCCCCGGCGGCGACGGCGCCAAACCGGATTGGTTCCACTGGCCAGACTCCATCTCTCAAAGCCGGCCCGGCCACGCGTTCGCTGGCTGGGGCGATGGCCGAAATTCAGGCTCATTGCCAGCCCCTGGCCGCCGTTCGTCTGCCGCTTGCCGATGCGTTTGGCCGCGTGCTGCGTGAGACGGTTTGTGCTCCGGGTGATTTGCCGCCGTTTGATTGTTCCACCCGCGATGGCTACGCCATTCTGACCGGGGATGCCGGGGGGATTTTTCAGGTGGTGGACACCCTCCACGCCGGTGTTTGGAATCCACGGCAACTCCTGCCGGGCGAAGCAGTACGGGTGGCCACGGGTGCCCCGTTGCCCTGCGCCGGATTGCGCGTGATCATGCAGGAGAACGTGGAACGCAAGGACAGCCACATCCGGGTGCTGCCAAGGGATGACGCGACCAATATCCGGTTGCGGGGTGAAGAGGTGAAGGCCGGGCAACCCCTCGTTCCGGCCAACACCCTTTTGACCGCCGGCGCGCTGGCTTTGCTGGCCGCCGCCGGATGCGTGCAACCCCTCGTCAGCCCCCGCATTCGCGTCAGCCATTTTACCACTGGTAACGAGCTTGTCGCCCCGGATCAAACCCCCGGGCCGGGGCAGATTCGTGACAGTAATTCGATGCTCATTCACGGATTGTTGCAACGGTTCCCGTGCGAAGTGGAACAAAGTCACCTGCCGGAGGACTTTGAATCCGCCTGGCGGCGGCTGGATGGGAACCGAATTAACGCCGCCGACCTGGTTTTGATTTCCGGCGGCGCCAGTGTCGGGGATAAGGATTTTACCCGTCCACTGCTGGAACGCCTGGGCTTTGAAATCGTTTTTTCGCAGGTCAATCTTCGTCCCGGCCGGCCGCTCATTTTTGGGGTGAACGGTGCGCGCGCGGCTTTTGGATTGCCCGGCAACCCCCTTGCGCATTTTGTCTGTTTTCACTTTGCCGTGGCCACCGCCCTGGCCCGCTTATCCGGGGACCGGGCCCCGGGATTTTTACGCGGACAACTCGCCGTCCCCTTGCACGATCCGCCCTCTCCGCGCGAAACCCTGTGGCCGGCGCAAATGGAGTTTTCCGGCGGAGTCATCCGGTTGCATCCGCTGGCCTGGACCGGTTCCGGTGACGTGACCTGTTTCGGAAAGGCGAATGCCCTGCTGCGCCAGCCGGCCAACAGCGGGTTGCTGGAGGCGGGTTCCTGGGTGGATTTTTTGCCTGCCACTGGTAATATGTCCATATGATTCAATGAATAAGAAATTCTCTCATCTCCGGACGGATGGCGGGGCGCAGATGGTGAACGTGGGCGCCAAGCCGGTCCGGCGCCGGCAAGCCGTGGCCGAAGGCCGGCTTGTCTGCGCACCGGCCACCATCCGTGCGCTGAAAGCAAAGGCCCTGCCGAAAGGCGACGTGCTGACCGTGGCGCAGATTGCCGGCCTTCAGGCCGCCAAGCGCACGGCGGAATTGATTCCCCTGTGTCATCCGCTGGCCTTGAGCCATGTCGAGGTGAATTTCAAAGTGTTGCGCCAAATGGTCAGGGTTTTTTGCACGGCGGAAACCAGCTCGCAAACCGGGGTGGAAATGGAGGCGCTGACCGGCGTGACCGTCGCCGCGCTGACGCTTTTCGACATGTGCAAGGCGGTGGATCAGACGATGCGGATTGAAGGGGTTCATGTGGTTAAAAAAATCAAAGGATGAAAATTGGACGAATCACCATCAGCGACCGTGCCGCCGCGGGGATCTACGAAGACCGCAGCGGTCCGGAAATTGAAGCCATCCTGGGCCTTGTTTTTGGCGGGGCCGTGGAATTTGCAGTGGCCATCGTGCCGGACGAGGCGGAATTGATCGCCGCCGAGTTGCGCAAATTTGCCGATGTGCTCAAGTGCGACCTGGTGTGCACCACGGGCGGCACGGGCATCTCCGTGCGTGATGTCACGCCGGAGGCCACCCGCAGGGTCTTGGAAAAAGAGCTGCCCGGCTTTGGCGAAATCATGCGCGCCCAGTCATTTGTAAAAGTGCGGACGGCCATCCTGTCCCGTGCCACGGCGGGCACGCGCGGCCGGACGCTCATCGTGAATCTGCCCGGCAAACCATCGGCCGTGCGCGAATGTCTGGAGATCCTGGCCCCGGCCATTCGCGAAGCGGTGGCCCATCTGCGCGGGGACGACCCGCACGCCTCAACCACGCTGCAACCATGAACTCCAGTCACCTTGATTCCTCTGGGCGAACGGTGGATTATTTGCGCATCTCGATCACGGATCGCTGCAACGAGCGCTGCCTGTATTGCCTGCCGGAGCACTATTCGGACTGGCTGCCCCGTGCGGAAATCCTGGCTTTTGACGAACTGCTGGCGGTTGTCCGGGCGGCGGTTTCCTTCGGCTTCAAACGTTTTCGGGTGACCGGCGGCGAGCCGCTGATCCGGCCCGGGGCGGTGGACTTCATCCGCGATTTGATCGCCACGCCCGGCGTGGAATCCGTGCAGCTCACCACCAACGGCACCCGGCTGCCGGAATTGGCCGGGCCCTTGTTTGACGCCGGGTTGCGCCGCGTCAACATCAGCCTGGATGCGCTTGATCCCGCCATTTACCGGGCCATCACCAGCGGCGACGTGGCCCCGGTGTTGGACGGCATTCAACGGGTGAAGGCGCTCGGATTCGACTCCGTGAAAATAAACACCGTGCTCATGCGCGGCCGCAATGACGCGGAAGTCTTCCGGCTGCTCGATTTTGCGGCGGAACACGACCTGGCCATTCGTTTCATCGAACTGATGCCGGTCAGCCTCACCGAAATGCTGAGCGAGAAAAACTTCTTCCCCGTCACCGAACTGTTCGCGCGACTTCGCCGGGAGGACGAGCTGGAGCCGCTGACCGGGTTTTTCGGCTTTGGTCCGGCCAGGTATTACCGGCTGCGGCGGCGCGGGGTGACCGTGGGCTTGATCGGCGCGTTGAGCGACCTGCATTTTTGCGAGCGCTGCAATAAAATGCGACTGACCTGTGATGGCAAACTGCGCCCCTGTCTCGGCAACCATTTGGAGACTGATTTGAAACCGGCGCTGCGTCCCGTGGTGGATGCGGCCGGTTTGGGTGAACTGATGGGCCGCACGCTGGCACAGAAGCCGGTCGAGCACCTGTTCCGCAACAACTATGAACCGCATCGCGTGATGACGGCCATCGGCGGCTGACGGAAATGGGGAGGTTCCCGGCGGCCGGGGCGGGGCGATGGCAAAATCCGGCAAAAACCTGCAAGAAAACGGTTCGCGGACGTTGTCCGTCATTAAGGGACGGGCGATGCGGTCCGGACAGGTTCCGGCAAAGGCCGGTTTTGAAAAAATTAATCGTTCCCTTGCGTGTATTTTCGTGTTTTTCCGTATTGAGCCCCGGGCCGACGCGGACTGCGGAGGGACGCAGAGGGGAAAGGCGGGAAGTGACAGACGGGAGGTGCGGCCGGGCGCGGGGCAGGCCGTCGCGCCGACGGAGGCGGTCCGGGCGAGCTTCCCGGCCGCGTCCCGGTTGGGAGGCGCGCCGGGCGCTGGTAAAGATATGATCATCTTCATGCCTCCAGCATGCCAAGGGGGATGGGACATCCGCAGGGTATCCCTAAAAATAAATAAAAAAACTTCAACCTCGGTTAACTGGTTGTCAGTCAAAAGGTTGCGATGGAAAACGGGCGGTGGAGCGGGATTTTTTTTCAGCAGGAAGGCACGGGAGACGGGCGAAAAGCGTAAATGGAAAAGGCAGGGGAAAGTTAACCGCAAACCCAAAGACGGGGATTTTTAACCACGGATTTCACGGATTAACACGGATGGGAATAGACAAAAGCGGTCGGCGGTTGGCCGGTTTATCGAAGTCATCACCCCGCAGAATTTGTCCATCCTCAAAACGGGGAAGGCCCGGGCGATCCGTTTTTCCACACTCGAAGCGATCTGCAAAATCCTGCAATGCCAGCCGGGGGACATTTTTGAGTTCCGGCCCGGGGCGGGGGACAAGGAGCCGGCGGCCGGATCTGGCGATGGCCGGTAAAAGCGGTGGCCGAGGCATGCTTTCAAGCGGCCTTCCATTGGTGATCCCCGATGTCTTTTTTTAGGCAACGGCTCTCCGGGCGGAATCTGGCATCCCTCCGGGATGCGGGGCGTTCCATGCCTGGGTCCGGGGGTGTCGCGGTGCTCGACCCCCGGCTACTGTCTGCCAACCCTCCGGGTTGGGCGGGCCAATGCAACTTAAAGATTTGCCAGATCGTAATCCGGCATTGCGGATCTAGTCCAACCGCGACAACCGGTCGCGGCCAATATGGTATTTGAACTGAACTTCGCTGATCACCGGTTGATGCGTCCTCCCCACGCCCTCCGGCAGTACATCATCGTTTGCGTCGGCATCGGGATCTGGTACAATGGAGTCATGAGCGAGATCGTGTTTCAAATCACAGAAGATGACACGGATGGCGGCTTGATCGCCCGGGCCCTCGGCCACTCAATTGTCACCGAAGCCGATGCTTCGGGAGGAACTGCGCGCCAATGTCCGCGAGGCGGTCCTCTGCCACTTTGACGAGGGCAAAGCGCCCGCCATTATCAACGCCGTCAACCCTTAACGCAACAGACCATGGACCCACTCGAACGCATCACCATCAATCCCAACCAATGTGGCGGCCGCCCCTGCATCCGCAGGATGCGCATCCGGGTCAAGGATGTGCTCGACATGCTCGCCGGCGGTGCGACGCAGGAGGAAATTCTCGCCGACTTTCCCGACCTCCAAGTGGAGGACATTCGTGCCAGTCTCGCCTACGCGGCGCGTTATTTTGATCACACGGTCCTGTTCGCGGCTTGAATCATGCGCTTTCTGGTGGACGCACAATCGCCCCCGGCCCTTGCCCGATGGCCTGACGAACACGGGTTGGCGGCGATGCCCGTTCGTGAACTCGGATTACGCGAATCCGACGACGGCAGCATCTGGAACTTTGCCACGGCGGGCGGTTGGGCGGTCCTGACCAAGGACGAAGATTTCGTTGTCCGCTGCGTGGGCAACCCCGCAGCGCCCGCAGTTGTTTGGCTGCGCATCGGGAACTGCACAAATCGGGTGCTGTTCAACCGGCTTGAACCCTTCCTTCCGGACATCCAGAGCCGCCTAAGCCAGGGTGAGAAACTGATCGAAATTCGCTGATGCCGTTGATTTCAACCACTCAAAATCATGAATGTCCATCACCTGGAATTGTTTTATTATGTGGCGAAGCACGGCGGCATCATGCCGGCGGTGCGCAATATTCCCTATGGCATCCAGCAGCCGGCGGTCAGCGCGCAGGTGTCGGAACTCGAGGAGTTTTTGGGGGTGACGCTGTTTCAGCGGCGGCCCTTTGAGCTGACGGCGGCGGGCGCGCGGCTGTTTGCATACATCCAGCCGTTTTTTGGGAACCTGGGCAAGCTGACGAATGAATTGCAGGGGGGGCAGGCGCGGCACATCCGCATCGGGGCTTCGACGATTGTGCTGCGGGATCATGTGCCGCAGTTGCTGCGGGGGTTGCGCAGGAAATTTCCCGCTCTGAAAGTGTCCTTTCGCGAGGGGTATCCGGCGCAGTTTGAGGCGATGCTGGAGCGGGATGAGATTGATGTGGCGATCACGCTGTTGGACAAAAAGACGCCGGCGGGGATGCAATCGCTCAAGCTGCTGGAGCTGCCGCTGGTGTTGCTGGTGGACAAAGCCAGCCGGTACCAGTCCGCCGGGGAATTGTGGAAGCTGGACAAGATCACGGATTCGCTGATCTGCCTGCCGCCGTCGGAATCGCCGGCGCGGATTTTTCTGCAACAACTGACCCGGCTGGGGGTGGACTGGTTTCCGGGGATTGAGGCCAGTTCAACGGACATGATCGAAACGTACGTGGCCAACGGCCTGGGCATCGGGGTGTCCGTGGCGATTCCGAAGAAGACGTTTTCGGCCGGTGTGCGGGCGCTGCCGCTGGCGGATTTTCCGCGCATCACGATCGGGGCGTTGTGGCGGGGGAGGAAGACGCCGCTGGTGGAGGCGTTTCTGGCGGAGTGCCAATTGCAGGCGGGCGCGCTGGGGTGAACGCGCCGGGGCATGCCCGAAAGGGAAGGCGGGGGGAACTCCAAAGGGCCGCCGTTTGGAATTATGATGGGCGAAGATTATGAGCGAACCAGGGTTCAGTCTGGCGGCCTGCCAACACTGCGGGCAACACATCGAGTTTCCCCAGGAGGGCGTCGGAACCCTGGTTGCCTGTCCCCAGTGCCATCAGGAAACCCTTTTGGAGGAGATCGCGTTCGCCCCGGTGGCAGCGCCGGCCCCGGCTGAAATCACGGCGGGAGAACTCAAGGCCGCCCTGGAAGGCACGGTGCCGCGCCGGCGGATTTCCGTTTTTTATCAGCTCGGATTATTGATGGTGGCGCTTTTCATGGTGCTCCTGCCGGTGCTCTATCTGGTGTTTGTTGCGGGGCTCGGTTGCGCGACGTATTGGTATGGCGTTCACGCCAGGGTGTTGCTCGACAGTTTCACGGGTGGCATCCATGTGTATATTTTAAAAGTGATCCTGTACGTTGGGCCGCTCATCGGCGGCACCATTGCGACGGTTTTCATGTTCAAACCCATCCTGGCGCGCCCCCGCCGGCAGGCCGGGCCGGTGGAGTTGAACCCGGCGCAGCATGCGCGGCTGTATCAGTTCATTGCCCACCTGTGCGACATGCTGCAAGTGCCCATGCCCCGGCGCATCTGCCTGGACGGGGAGTTGAACGCGAGCGCGGGCTTTCGCCGCGGTTTCTGGAGTTTTCTGGGTCATGACCTGGTTTTGACGCTGGGCCTGCCGCTGGTGGCGGGGCTCAACACGCGCCAACTGGCGGCGGTGGTCTCCCATGAACTGGGACACTGCACCCAGGCGTTCGCCATGCGACTGGGTTACGTCATAGACCGGATTGACCGCTGGTTCATGCGCGTGGTGTATGAGCGGGATGCCTGGGATGAGGCGTTCGAGGAATGGGCCAATTCGATCCATGACTGGCGCCTTTCGCTGGTGGTGTCCTGCGCCGGCCTGGCCATATGGTGTTCGCGCATGATCCTGGCGGTGCTGCTGCACGCGGGTCACGCGGCCAGTTGTTTTCTTTCCCGGCAAATGGAGTATCACGCGGATTCCTGTGCGGTGGCGGTCGCGGGTTCCGCCGGCCTGGAAAGCCTGCTGCTGCGGTTCCGGGAGCAGGCGGTGCTCCGGGGGACGGCCTTCAGCACTCTCAATGAGTTCTGGAAGCGGCGGCGCAAACTGCCGGACAGCCTGCCTGATTATCTGACGCAATTGGAACTGCGCCTGCCGCCCACGTTTCATGAGGAGGCGCGCCTGACGCTGTTGAACGAAACGGCCGGCTGGTTCGCCACCCACCCCACCGCCGCGCAACGCATCCAGAAGGCGCGGCAACAGGGGGTCGAGGGCGTCTTTAGCATGGAGAAGCCGGCGCGAGGGTTGTTCAATGATTTTGAAAAGACGGCGCGGGCGGTGAGCGCGCAATATTACCGGGAAGATCTGAACCTGCCGGTCACGGATCCGATGCTCCGTCCGGTGGCGGAGTTTTTCCCGGAGCGCGCGGAGACCTGATTTTTAAACCGCGAATGAACGCGAACAAGACGGGGCATTATTTACCACGGATTTCAGCATTGGAAAAGACAAAGGCGGGGGGGGTTAAACCGCGAAATACTCGAAATAAACGAACGAAGACGGGGAGTTTTTTACCACGGAGGCACAGAGGTCAGAGGTCACAGAGAAAACGCCGGGAAAGTTAACCGCAACACAAAGACGGGCTTTTTGACCACGGAGTTCAGGGATGGAAACGGATGGGCAAGGTCAAAGACGCGAAGCGGGAATCTTGTACGGGTTGAGATCATCACCGCCGAAGTTGATGGATATACCAAACACGTCAACCTTAATGACCATCATCTGCCCGTCGCTCATTTTACGGTGGGTGAATGGCTTGCCGCGCAAGAGCCGGGCAACCGGCAGCAGTGCAGAATCCGCGAACCGGAACTGACGGTGCCGATAGCGGACGGCACTGGCGATTTTAGGCCAATTAGTGTGCTGCTTGTGCATTTTTTAAGATTTTAATAATTTCAAAACGGTTCGCGCCATCAGTTTTTTCTGTTAGCTCAATCACTGATTTGCCGTCTTGCGCTTTTATATCGGGGTCAGCTTTTTTGCTGAGAAGATATTTTACATTTTCAATATCGCCTTCACGCGCTGCCCAAATTAGGGCCGACCATCCAAGCTCTCCCCGCGTGTTCACATCAGCACCTTGTTCCACGAGCAGACGAACCATTGCTGAGTGTCCATCATTGGAGACTGCTGCCATCAGGGCAGTCCGATCAACCGTCTTGCCCTTACTATGCGCGTTCACGTCAGCGCCGTGAGCCAGAAGAAAATTCACGACCTCAACGCGGCCATCCTGGCAGGCAATCGCCAGCGCCGACATGCCACTTGAATCGCACGAATTCGGGTCTGCCCCCTGAGCAATTAAATCTTTCGCGTAGGCCGCGTCACCTTCCAATGCGGCGCTCCACAGCTCACCGTTGAGCCATTCGTTTGGATGAAAGTGGCTGATTTCCTCTTTTGCGATTTGTTTGCGCCACGTCTCACTATTGGGAAGTTTGAAACATACGCTGGCGTTATTCGTTGAGTCACTGGTGAGCCGAACTCTCACTTGCAGCCAAGGCCCCGGCTCTGGGCAATCTGGAAACTCCCATGTTTCCCACATTTGATGCGGAGCAGTCCCCTCGTAAATCAACGGCTCATCTTCCAATCCTTCTTTCACCGGCCTCGGTTTAATACGTCTGCGAAGCGGATACCAACTGTTCGACGGACCGAGGGCCTCTGCCTTCGTCCACAAATCACCTAAGTAATGGTCAGCCGGATCTTTTCGACTGGTGGTAAACATAAGCGTCGGTGAGGCAGATTTGAAAAATTCCCATTGTCCATACGATGAAGGGATTTGGTGAATTATACCGAATGACATGGCCTCAATTTTAATGATTGATCCGTCGGGAAGCTTATTTGTCGTGAAGAAAACTGCGGTTTCTGAGGCTGAGGGTTGACCAATGGTTACAAACCCAGGCATCATCAGAACAAAAATTGATATTATTAGTTTGATCATGTTCTTATTCTCTGGTGACAGCATGGCCTTTTGCCTGTGAAGTGAGCCACGCTGGACCAACAATGTCAACCGCGAACGCGGAACAATGGTCTCCAATCGCCGCTGGCTCCAGAGAATGTTGGAGCCGATATATCATAAATACCACGCCAACGAAAAATAAACTGGAATCGCAACCCGGCAACAAACCGGCACCGCGTCCTGATATTCACACATGCAAGTATCCTCCTTAACGGGTGGGTTGGGGCCAAGACCAATAGTGGGAGGCACCGCAGCGCCGACCCTACCGGGGAGATTTTCGTCCTCCCGGCCTTCTCCCCCGGGGAGAAGGGGAATGGTTCGTCCGGTGGTTGGCGGGAGGGATGGCCGGGGATGGTCGGATGATTGCACGCAAGAGCGGCAGAGGACTGGCGCAGTACAGGATGCTGCGCGCGGACTTGTGCCTGCCAATGGCACGAAGGTTGATGGATGCGCGGAGCCCCGGCCGATTGCCAATCGGCGATACAGCGGACTCCTAGTCCGCGCTACGTTGCCGAGTGCGCTCCAACCCCGGCGGTCATGGGACGGGCAGTCAGCCCTCTGGCGTAGCAGCCACTTTCTTGAGGTATTCGAAGGAGAAAATCCCGGTGTTGTGGCCGTCGGCCCAGACGGGTTGGATGGCGTAGCCGCCCACGTAGTCCAGGCGCACGAGTTTGAAGGCGACGCTGGAAAAGGGTTTGGCGGGGTTTTTGTAAACGTTGCCCAGCAGGTCGGTCTCGCCCGAGCAGCCGGCACAAGGGCAGCACCGGCGCAATCGTTCGAGGGGGATGAAATCCTCCCGGCCATCCTCCCATTTGATGGCCAGTTCCCGCCCAATGTGCTGAATGTCCACGGCGCGCATGAGGGGATTGTGAGGGCGGACCTGGCAAACTTCAAACTGCAAAATCCAAAGAAATTGCAGTTCACTTGCCGCCAGAACTTTGTACCATGGCGGCATAATTTATGGATACCCAGCCTTTTCTTGAACAACGGTTGCTTTGTGTGGCGGTCATTGACCAGGCGGACGACGCCGTGCCGCTGGCGGAGGCGCTGCTGGAGGGGGGATTGAAGGTGATCGAGGTCACGTTCCGCACGGCCGGGGCGGCGCAGTCCATTGCGCGCATTCGGCAGGCGCTGCCGTCGGCCCGGGTGGGCGCGGGCACGCTGCTGACGGCGGATCAGGTGAAGCAGGCGGTGGATGCGGGCGCGCAATTCGGGGTGTCGCCCGGGTTGAGTGAATCCGTGCTGAAGGCGGCGCAGGCCAATAACTTTCCGCTGTTTCCGGGGGTGATCACGCCCACGGAGGTCACGCGGGCGCTGGACCTGGGCTGCCGGCATCTGAAATTTTTCCCGGCCGAAGCGGCGGGCGGCGTGGCCATGCTGAAAGCCCTGGCCGGGCCGTTCGGTCACACCGGGGTGAAATTCATTCCCACCGGCGGCATCACGGCGGCCAATCTGCCGCATTACCTGGCCATTCCGCAGGTGGCGGCGGTCGGCGGTTCCTGGATGGCGGACCGCAAGCTGGTGGCGGTGAAAGCCTGGACACAAATCACCGCGCTGACCGCCGGGGCGATGCACGTGATCAGCCAGGCGTCTTCCGCGACGCCGCTCCGCGCGGCGAAGTAACCCGCCTGGCGCGGTGGTTGTCTCAACCGGTGACCAATCTCAATCAATCCACCCAGGAATATTTCTGGATGGCGTGCCACGGCAGATACGTCACCCCGTTCCGTTCCTGCCGGTCATTTCCACCATAAACCACCACGGAGGACACGGCCTGTTTCGTTTTGGCAAACAGTTGCGCGATCTTCTGCGAATTGGCGGCCCAATCCGAGGCAATGGTCTGCCCGGCTTTGACCTCGACAATTTTCATGGTCTTGCGTCCCTGCACCAGCACATCGCTTTCCAAGCCGGCCTTGTCCCGGAAGAAATAAACACCGTTGGCTTCCCCCCGGTTGAACCGTTGCTTGAGGATTTCAGAAACCACCCAGCCTTCAAAAACCGCCCCCCGCAGCGGGTGTGCGTCCAATTGCGCCACCTCGCGGAGGCCCAGGAGCCAACAGGCCAGGCCGGCGTCATAAAAGTGGAGTTTCGGCATTTTGATCAGCCGCTTGGAAAAATTGCCGTGATAGCTCGGCAACCGGAAGGCAATGAAGCTCGCTTCCAAGACCGACCACCAGGCTTTGGCGGTGGGTTGGGCCACCCCGCAATCGGCCGCCAGGGACGAAAAATTGAGGAGTTGCGCCTCCCGGCCCGCGCTCAATTGCACGAAGCGTTGAAAGGCCGTCAAATCCCCCACGTTCGTGATGGAACGGACATCCCGCTCCAAATACGTCGCTACATACGCCGCCAGCCAATCCGCCGGTTTCAACTTTTGATCCAGAATGCGCGGATAGCCCCCCGTCAACAGCGTTTCATTCAGGGTCTTGGGATGTTGGGGAAAACCCGCCGCTTCATCGTGTGAGAGCGGCAGCAGATGCACCACCGCCGTGCGCCCTGCCAACGACTGGCTCGTTGATTTCATCACCGCCAGATTATGCGAGCCGGTTAAAATCCACCGCCCCGGTGCCGGCTCCCGATCAATGATCTCCTGCAAATACGAGGTGATGGGCGGGGAATGTTGAATTTCATCCAAAACCGCCCCTTTGGGGAATTGCTTGAGGAAGCCCCGGGGATCTTGCGCCGCAAACGCCCGCACGTCCGGGGATTCCAACGACATGCAGGGCAAATGGGCAAACACCTTCTGGCAGACGGTGGATTTGCCGCTTTGACGCGGGCCGGTCACAACAATGGCCGGGAATTGCTTCGCCAGCGATTTCAGCCGGGGTTCGATGACGCGAGCGATCATAACGACCGTCAAAATAAGGCTTTGCCTATTTCAAAGTCAAACTTTGAAATAGACATGGAGGCGGTGCGTCCCGGTGTTGTTGGCGGTTTCCAGGTCGAAGATCCTTTTGGAGTGCAGCGACCTGTCCGGATTTTCAAAAGGTGTTTATATCATCCAGATACATCTCCAGCGGGATGAATGGGAATGGTTCCGTCAAAGGTTGGACGGGCTGGATGACCGGGGTGGTCGGATGATTGCCCGCAAAAGCGCCAGAGGACTGGCGCACTACCAGACGCTTCGCGCGGACGAGTGCCTGCCGATGCCCGCTGATGGGCGGGAATTCGCTCGCCCAGCCGGCTGCCAGCCGGCGATACAGCCGGTTACCAATCGGCGCAGCCTGGTCGGTTTCAACACCCGGCGCGTTAATTTCCGATCGTGACCTGCAGGGGCGCGTCGCGGCGCTCGGCGAAGCGCTTCACATATTGTTCCCATTCGGTGTGGCTGGTGAAATCCCCGCTGCGATCCCAGGTGGCGCCGAAATAGTAGGTGAAGGGCTGGTCCACCTGCGCCTGGGTCACGGCGAGCAGGTTGCGGATGGGGGGCGCGCCTTCGTGGGTGGGCTGCGGCACCATGGCGTGAATCTTCGCCTCCGGCATGTCGGGGTTGTCATTGGTGAATTCCCGGACGCTGCCCTTGGGCAGGACAATCGCATCGCCGATGATGCCCTTGGGTTTGTCCTCCGGCTGCCAGTAACTCAGCCAGCCCTCCGTTTGATCCTGGCTGATGAGTTCCGTGCCGTTGGTTCCGCAGGCGCGTTCGGCCAGGCCGATGGCGATGGTCAGGGGCGCGGGATTGGTGCTGGCAAAGGTGCTTTGGGCCAGGGTGAACCACGAGCCGGCATCAATGCTGTAACGCTTGGTTTCGGAAACCTGGCGGCCGCCGGCATCCCAGGCGTCGTAGGTCAGTTCAAAGACGGAGCGGAGCGGGCCGGAGACGACCAGTTTCCCGCTGCGATAATTGCTGGAGGTGTAGAGCTTTTTGCCGTCCCAAACGCCCACGCCGCCGCAGCCCCGGCTGTGGCCCACCCGGTAGTCGTCCATGAACTCGCCGTTGTCCTCGTGGTAATGTTTCGTGGCATACATGATGTCCACGATCAGCCCGCGGCTTTTTTTGATCCACACATCCGGTCCGCTGCTGATGGTGTTTTCGGCCTTGATGAGCGCCAGTCCGTAAGTGCGGTGGGCAATGACGTCGCTTTCCCACGCGTAATCGTCATACCGTTCCGGCACGAAGCGGGCCATGGTCTTGACGATGGGCGGCGGCACCACCGCCAGGGCGGACGAAGCCACCAGGTAATAGGTCTGCGTTTCGCCCGGGGCGAGGTCCACTTGGAAAATCAGTTTGTCCGGGGATTGACCGGGCTCGGTGGCGTAGATTTGGGAATCCAAAATGCGGGAGGACAGGCCGTCCAGCACCGACAATTTGCCGGGCGCAAACATGGCCGGATCCACCCCGCCGGCCAGGGCCTCCTGCACGGAGATCTCCACCGTTTCCTGCGTCCGCCGGAAGGGGGCGGGATTCGTGACTTTGACGGCGACGGTTTTGGCGCCGATCAAAGCGGACAGACGGTACACCTCGCTGCCGGCCAGCAGGAACGCGCCGACGCCGTAAGGGGAAGTGGCGTTGGCCTCAAATTTATCCGGGCCGGTTCCCGCCGGCTGGACGTGGGTCAACTGGCCGTCCGCCGCCACGCAACCGACGAGGGCGGGCCAGGCCTTGCGGATCGCCAGTTCATACTTTGCCCGGTCGAGCAGACCCTGGTTCACACCCCAGGCCAGGCCGTAAACGAAGAAGCTGGAGCCGCTGGCTTCGGGGAGGGGATAGCTGTCCGGGTCCAGCAGACTGGCGTGCCAGAGACCGTCGTCCTGCTGGCAGGCGGCCACTTCACCGGCCATGTCGCGGAACAATTGTTCAAAACGCGGGCGGTCGGGATGGTTGGCGGGCAGATATTGCAACATGCGGGGCAGGGCGGCGAACACCCAGCCGTTGCCGCGGCTCCAAAACACTTTTTGCCCGTTGGCCGCGTGTTTGGTGAAGAAGGTGCTGTCGCGGAAGAACAGGTGGGTGTCCGGGTCGTACAAAAAATCCGTGGTGCGCCACCAATTGGTGACGGCAAAATCCAGATAGCGCGCATCATCCGTGGCCGCGTAAAGCCGGAGCCAGGTGGGCGGGCCCATGAACAGCGAGTCGCACCAGGACCATAATTCCTGGGCCTTGCCCTTGGGCTGGGTGAACTCCAGTCCGGCGGCGTCAGAGGGATGGGCGAGGATGTAGTCAAAGCGCTCGCGCGTGGGCTCGATCATGAAATTGTTGCGCTGGCTGAAATAAAGCTCGGTCCAGACCTGCCCAATGCACTGGTCATCGGCGTGATATTTCCGGCCCTGATACGAGGCCAGTTCCCACTCGCGGTTCGTGCCCAGGTCCAGCAGGGCGGCGCGGTATTTGGGGTCGGCGGTGATGCCGGTCAGCGCCATCAGGCCCACCTCGCCGACGGCCTCGACCCAGCCGCTGGGACGGTTCGTATAGGGGTGGGCGAGCTGCCAGTCGGCCGCGTGCTGCATGACGTCGAGCACGGCGGCGGGTTTGAGGTCGGCTGAAAACGCCGGAGCCGGAGTTTCGGCGGCCAGCAGTTGAACATTAACGGCGAGCCAGGCGGCTCCCGCCGCGACAACCTGGCGAATGACGGTGAGATTCATGGTGGACAGTGATTATTAAGGTTTTAACAGGGGTTGCAATTCAATTCCGGCAAGGATCAACGGGCCGACGCCCTTTAAATCGTTTTTGACGACGGGTTCGCTGACGTAATAGTCAAAACTGCCGTCGCGATACCGGCTGTTGGGCGCCGCCGAGCCGAGTCCGGCCACGGAGCAGCATTTTTGCAGGGACCACTGGCCGGGGCGGTCGCTGGTGACGAGATTTTGGATGAGGCCGCGATAGCCTTTTTCCGCCGCCGGCAGGTAATCGCGCGAAAGATTGCCCTGGCGGATGCCCTTGGCCAGGGCGCAGGTGAGCATGGCGGAAACGGTCGCTTCCTGGTAATTGCCCGGGCGACCCCCCTGATCCACCACCTGACACCAGAGGCCGCTGTGGGCGTCCTGATATTTCACCACCCCGGCGCAGAGTTTGTCAAAGGTGGCGCGGATGGCCGGGCGGGCGGGGTGGTTGGTGGGGAACACGTCCAGCACATCCACCATGGCCAGGGCGTACCAGCCGATGGCGCGGCCCCAGAAATTGGACGAGGTGCCGGTGACGGGATTGGCCCAGGCCTGGGACCGGCTGGCATCCCAGCCGTGATAAAACAAGCCGGTGGCGGGATCGTAGGTGTGAACGTCAATCAAGTGAATCTGGCGGGCGACCTCGTCCAAGCCGGCGGGGCGGCCGAACTGCCGGGCGCATTCGGCGGCAAAGGGCGCGGCCATGTAAATCCCGTCCAGCCACATTTGGTTGGTGTAACGCTGTTTGTGCCAGAAACCGCCGTCGGGGGTGCGGGGTTGGCGATCAAGCTGCTGATACAAAAGCGCCGCCGCCTGCCGGTACCGCTCCTCCTGCGTGCGCTGCCAGAGGACCAGCAGCGTTTTGCCCGGATTCAAGGCGTCCAGTTGGTATTCCTCCGGCTTGTAGCCGTGGATGCTTCCGTCGGGCGCAATCAGGGAGCCCACGGCCTTTTCCGCGAAGGGAAGATAACGCGGGTCCGGCGCGGCCTGATCCAGTTTCAGCAGGGCCAGCGTGAACAAGCCCATGGAGTAATCCCATTTGGGGGTGACAGCGGCGCGCCGGGCCATCTCGGAATCCGCCAGGCGGGCGGACCATTCCAAGGGGGTGGCCCCGTTGACCTGCCCGGGGACGGCCATGATTGCAGGCCCGGTGCCCACACCGGGCGTTCCGTTGACCTGCCCGGGGGCGGCGGGGGAGGCGGGACTGGCAAAGCAGGTGCAAAACCAGCCCAGCAACAGGGGCAGACAGAGGCCGGGATTGTTCATTTAAGAGCCAAAATACCCGGGTGCCGGCGCAAAGGCAAATGGCAAAGACTCGGACAAAGGTATGAGGGGCGTCCCAAAGCTGTTGGCGATTTTCAGACCGAAGGCATTTGGAGTGCGGCGACACGTCGCCGCTTTTGGACGAGACGACACATCGTCGAGTTCACAAGCCCTCACCTGTCCGTTCTCACCAACAACTTCGGGATGCACTGTCCTGACACGGCCCCCGGAGGAGGTGGAGGAAGCTCCTCCTCGCCCTTTGTGAATAACTTTGGATGAACCATAAGCACGGCCTTCCGTCCACGCCGCAGGCGCGCGCCGTTCACGGCGCTTCCCCGTTCAATCGCCCACCGGCCAGCCGAACCGTCCACCCACCTTCCTAACCCCGACATTTGGAATGTTCCCCTGCCCAAGCCCTGAAAGGGCGCAACATAACAGCCCAGGGTAAAGCGAGTCTGCGAGCGACGCCCTGGGTAAAACCGCCAAAAAACTCATAAGCCCTGTCAGGGCGGCCCAATGGATGGGGCGTTCCTGACACCGCCCCCCGTTGGTCAATGGGTCGGACCATGGGCACCTCCTTTGCCTTCTGAAATGACGACTTGGATTACCGGGGATTGATTGGCTCGGATGGGCGAAAAAACCGTCTGAATCAAAGGTTTGACCGACTTTGACCTGGTTTGACCCGGAACCGAGTCGGAGCGGAGACCTGTTTGCGTGTAACGTCCGCTGGTTCAATGTCTTAGCCAGTTTTGGAGGTTGCCGGGGTTCCGGCGGCCCTGCGGCGTTGAAAGGTTGGATTGGATTTGACCCGGTTTGACCGGGTTTGACCCAACCCAGGGCGAAAAAAGGACAATCTCACGCTGGCCAGTCGTTTTATCGGCTGATCTTTTGGGCGGACAAAATGGGCTGACTCACCGGGGATGGTGTGACGCCCGACGCCGGGTCAGGGGACCCGGCCTACAGGTTGGCCCCCCGCCCTGTAGGCCCGGTGCCCTCACCGGGCGTGGCGAGTGCGTTAGCGCGAGCAGGAAGGTGCCGGTCTTGCCGCCTCACCATAAAGGGGTCGGTAAAGGGGTCGGTTCTTGAGATTGACATATTTGCGGCTGGTAAACGTTCACAATGAAAATATGCAAATATCAAGAACTGGTTGGGAGCGTTTGGTT
>CAZUBG010000042.1:0-30496 GCA_964618545.1 uncultured Bifidobacteriaceae bacterium
GCAATTTTGCTTGCCTAAATACGATAAAAGGTGATGGATTAGTGTAGAAGGCTAATTCCATGGAGATAACAACCCCAAAACTCATCACCGCCGCGAAGGTTCTTGCGGCGTTTAATGCTGTAACTAATGATGCGGAACTCAACATTAATTCCGAGTCTGCGGAACTATTAAAAGACCTAGCGCAACTCTTCATCCACAAGCCGATTGGTGAGATTGTCGGCTCCGTTGGAAACAATGCGGACGCAGTCCATAGTGCCCTATTGAGAATGTTCGGTCTGCATCCGGACGGATCGAAAGAGCGGAAGGCGATGGTGGCAAAGCAACTCTCGTTGGTGGACGACTTCGTGAAGGCCAGCAGCCTCGACGACGCCAATACTTGGTTGGTAATGTGCTACCGCGTGTATCCATACGGTTCGGAAGAGAGCAAGGCCGTGCTGGCAAAGAGTGGCCCGTTGGTGGATGACTTTGTGAAGGCCGGGAAGTTCGACACGGCCAATGACTGGCTGGAGAGATGCTACCGAATGTATCCGGGTGGTTCGGAAGAACGCAAGGCGGTTGTAGCAAAGCGCCTCTCGCTGGTGGATGGCTTCGTGAAGGCCAGAAAACTCGACCGAGCCAATGACTGGTTGGCGACCGGCTTTCACCTGTATCCGGGCGGTTCGGCAGAGGAAGAGGTTGTGGTGGCAAAGGGCGTCTCGCTGGTGGATGACTTCGTGAAGGCCGAGGAGTTCGACGTAGCCAACGCCTGGCTGAAACGAGGCTATAATGCGTATGCGAGCGGTTCGAAAGAACGCAAGGCCGTGGTGGCAAAACAAGAGCAACTCAGACAGCTCCGATCCTCAGAACAAATGGGTGCAGCGCCGAAAATTGACATCACCGGGCTTCGGACAGTCGTAAAGCAAGAGTTGGCGAAATTGCAGGTCGCCAACGTGGGGCATTAGTCAGAACATTGTGCGACCCCCGCATTCACCTAGATTGATCTTCCAGTTCGAAGAACTTGGCATCTTCAAGTGCCCTGTATCGTTCCGGGTGACAGGTGAGAATAACGATCTGAAGACGCTCGGTGGCCTCCTCCAAAAGTGTGAGAAGGCGTGCGAAACGTCCCATATCGGTCGCATTCAGCACATCGTCAAATACGACAAGTTGTCGTTCGTTCTTTGCCAAGACTTGTCCCAGAGCCAGGCGAGTAATGAGAAATAGCTGCTCCTGTTCGCCCCCGGAGAGATTGATCAGGTCCACAGGTTCACTGACGATTTCCGGTCGAACTCCCACGGGCACAAAGTTTTCGGTGAACTGAACACCGCCAAGGCGCGGACCAGCGATACGACCGAGCATGTGAGTAGCCGTGCGCTCGACTGGTGCTGCCACGGCAGCCACAATCGCTGCTTTGCAAGAGGTGACAGTGTCGTAAAGCAACTTGGTGGCGTCCATGCGGAATCTCTCGCGGCGAATACGGGTATTGAGGTCAGCCAGCTTCTCTTCGCAAGCGACCAATTTAGAATAGGCGCCTTCGGTAGCCAAGGTTTGCAAACGACCTTCGGCCTTGTTTTCATCGTCGCGCGCTTTAGCTTCAGCATCCTCCAGTGCCTTAAGTTGGCGTTCGAGTTTCTGCAAATCTTTCTTCGGGTCACCAGGAATATCGTTGAGCTTGGTTTCGCAGTCTTTGGCCTTTGTCTTGGCGGCTTCCCACGCCATGAGGGATTCCTGACGGGATTGTGCCCGCGCTTCATCGGATTGTCCGTCTTTGGTGAGTTCTTTCAGTCGCCCCTGTGCCGCTTCAAGATTTAGCCGGGCGTTTTTCAACTCGGCATCGGCTTCTCCATGCCGCTTTTCCAATGCTTGGGTGCTTGACTGAGCTTTGTCGAAAGCGTCCTCGGCTATTTCGATGGAGGTCTCAACGGTCTTGCGCTGCTTTTCCAAGGCGGATTTGAGATCGCTGAGGATGGGGGACTGCTTCTTCCATGCCGGGAATCGTCCGAGCCGTTCCTGTATACGGGCGTCAAGCTCTGCCAATTGTTGGTTGATTTCATCGTTGGTATCTTCGTCCAACAACTCCGAAATCCGTTCCTCAAATTGTCGGGTCTTCTGATCAGCTTCGCTGGCTTGTTCGCGTAGGAGTTGTAGGCGATCCGGGTCTTGGGTGCCGTAAGGCTGTGTGAGTTTCGTGAGCCTGCTTTCAGTTTCTTGGAGCGCTTCTTCATGGGCCTCGGCGTCACCTTCAGGACCAGATGCCTGAATAATTCCGAAGCCTTCGATCTCAATCCTGACTTCCGGGGAAGCAGAGAAGGTGGCTGAGTGTCCAGCGGCTACCATCGTTGTTTCGTCGGGTGAGTGCCGGTGAATTGTCGTTTTTTCCTTCGGCTGAACTGTGAGATGAATCAACGAGGCACGCAAGGCAGCTTGGGCCTTTTCACGTGCGGCAACGAATTTCCGCACGTCCCGGATGATCTTGTCGTCCGGGGCAACCAGAGCCGCACGTTTGGCTTTGACGACTGTCAAGTCCGCTTCCAATCGCCGCAGTTTATCTATTCGCGTTGCAAGGGTCTGATGAGTCTTGGAATCCTCAATGTAGGCGCGAGCATCCTCAACCTCGGCGGTGCGCTCATCTAGGGAGGAACGCTGGCGGCGAGTCTCGTCACGTTTCCGACGCGCCTCGTTCGCTGCGTCAATGCCCAGTTTCAACTCGGACGCAAGGTCGGTCACAAGCGGTTCGCCGTTTTGAATTTTGGTCTGTAAACTTGTGATTTCCTCGCGGGCATTACCGATGAGTTCCAGTGATTGACCAATTGCCTCGAAGCGCTCCCTCGCGATTTGCTCAGCTTGGCGTTTCTGCGCCAACTCACCTTGAAGATGCAGATAAGTTTCTGCCTGCTGACGGGTTTGAACGACCGTTTCGCGCAGGGCGTTCGCTTCAAGCCTGGCTTGACCGCGCTTCTGGCGTGCATCCTCCACGGCACGGCCCGTTTCCTCAAATCGCTGTTGATGTTCGAGTCTTTGCTGCCGCTCGGCCAGGGTCTTCTCGTGTTCGGTTTCCAACGCGAGGATTGGCACAGCCTGCTTGCCAATGCGCGGCTTGCCCCCCTTTGTAAAGTAGGTTTGATACCGTTCTTCGAGTAATTCCTCTAAACGATTGCCAGTCTCGCCGCTGAGCTGCACACCGAGTGCAGCACGGAGATTCTCGGTTACGCTGGAAGAAAGAGAATCCAGATTGAGAGAACCTTGCGGAGCCCACAGGACTTCAGCCAAACCCCAATGTTCTGGCTTGGAGAGTCCACGACCAGGAGCATCCGAGGCCGCAATGATTTCACGCAGTTTGGTGTCGGCATTGCGGCTGTCCGCCAATGGTTGAAAAGCACCATTCTCAAAGCGAAGCAAACGCGCGGTTGCTCCGTCGAGAAAGGTCTTTTCGATGCGATAACGGACGCCCGATTGTGTGAACTCTACACTCACTTGTGGTGCTAAGGACCGTCCCCACGGCCTGACCGCCTCGATCTCCTCGCCTGAAACATGGTGCGCATCGAAGAGCGCGCGGCGCATTGCCTCGAACAGTGAGGATTTGCCAGTGCCGTTGGGTGCATAAATCACGTTGAGATGTTCGCTGAACGGTCCCAATTCCACTGGATTAAGCAGGCTCCTCCAGTGTGCGACGCGCAGGCTGTGAAGAATCATGCGCGGCTCCTTTCGTGAAGTTCAAAAAGTTGGAGAAGTGCCTGGGTGGCCACGGCGCGTTCATCGGGGTTGGCTGATTGCGCGGCCTGGGAACGAAGTTTGAGTGCGGCCTCGCGAAAAGCACCGGACGACAATGATTCAATCCAACCCTCACTATCTGGGGCCGGGATGAGGCGACTTGATTCCAAAACGCCGAACAAAAAACGACTGGCAAGAAGTTCCTCCATGCGAACGAGAGCCTGACGGTCTTCCGGAAACATAACGCCTTCGAGAAAAACACGCACCAACACGCTGGCGGGCTGATCAAGCTTGCCAAGTTCCTCTATGAGCGACTCCAACAAATGAGGTTGATCGACTGTCCGCTCAATTGTTCGCCAGTCGAATCGTCCGGTTTTTACAGGCGTTAGTTTTGGCGGTGAACCGCGTTGTTCGATTTCTACGAAAACCGCATTTCCGCTGTCTCGTTCGCCAAACTTAGTTGTTTCGTGTGTGCCTGAATACGCCATGCGGCATACTCCGTCGGCATCGTCATAGCGGGCGAAAGAGTGCCAGTGTCCCAACGCCAGATAATCCAACCCCAGACGAGAAGCTGCATCGCGAGGAATCGGATAATCCGGCTCACCGTTGGGAATGCCTTCGACGTTTCCATGTGCTAACCCGATGCTAAGTTTGGTGGCTTCTTTGGCGTTGATCCACGCGGTTGGATTTTTCGTGGAGTATTTCTCATGCAACGGACACGGAAAGAGAATGCAACTTTCCAATTCAACTAGCTCGGGCTTGCGAAATACGGTGATGTTGGTTGTCTCCTGCCAGACGCTGTGTTCCCACACAGAACCGGGCACGAGTGGATCGTGGTTGCCGGGGATGATGTAAACTGAACCGGTGAACGCACGAAGAATCTCGCCCACCTTGCGAACAAGCAGCCGGTCCACTGCATTATCTTCGAAAACATCCCCTGTGATGAGGATCATCTCTGCGCCCTGTTCTTTTGCGGTTTGGACAACACGCTTTGCGGCTTCCAGCCGTTCCTCACGCACACGCTCGGCCATGAGGCCAACAGAATCTGCCTTCATACCCATCTGCCAGTCGGACGTGTGCAAAAATTTCATTGGGTTGTTCCTTAATTAATTGAATCGACCTTAAAAACGCCGGTCGTAACGCTGAAAGAGCTTCTCAATCTCGGTTTTGACGTTCACATAGTAGCTCATCTCTTCTCGAAAACCTTTACGTGGGTCGCCTTCGAATGAAAGCCAATTAAAGCTGCCGATTACGGCATACTTGTCATCAACCAATAGGATCTTGGCATGGGTGTCACCAAATTCCTTGAAATGGAAATTTGGCTTTCGACGAGCAAGGTCGTTCAAGAACTTGATTGCCTGTTCGCCTTTGTCCTTGCCGGGCCGCTGATTATTGTCTTCGCCGATGCCATACCCCACGTAAACCTCCACACCGCGATCCACAAGTGCCCGGAGTTTTTGCAGCCGGAGGTTGTTAAGCACGCGGTCAGTTATCCAGGGAGACACAATGAGCAGACGCGACTTTGCGTTGTCGAGGCTGCGCATAAACAACGGCCGGTGTTCATGCACTTCCAGGTGGCGCACGACGATAGCATTGAGGTCGAGCTCCACCTTGGCACGCTCTGCCTTTAGGGCGTCAATCTGTTTCTTGAGTTCCTGAATTTCCCTGTGGGATTTTGCCTCATCAACGGCGATTTCTTTTTCCTCGATCTTGGATTCGATAAATCCGACTTTGGCGACGAACGGCTGAACAGATGCACGAGCGGCAGCAGCAGCGCGGGTTTCCTTCGCATCCAAAAATTCGGGAAGAACAGCGGAAATTTCTGTCTTGGTTTGTGCGACTGAATCTTCCACCTGCTCCTGAATATGCAGCGACTTAACGCCATCGTATTTGGCAAACGCCTCCGAAATCTGCTTATGTGGTCGGCCATCCACAAAGAAGTCCACATGGATTTCGCGTCCACGCTCCGAGCGAAAAACAAGCATGGTTGCCTCTTGAAAACGGCGCATTCTTTTGCCGATGTAGGCAAGCGACATGACCTTTTCGATGCATTTATCCTTCTTGACGCCTTGAGCCACTGCCTGTGTCAAATCCATGGCCGCCAGTTCATCGAACTCAGGTGCTTTATCATCCGGGAACGCTCGGATTTCTTTGAGCCCGTAAGCCCGAGCATCTACGCCGGTTAGTAGCCGGTCGCGCCGAACCGCGAGGGGTTGGCGGGTGATGCCATCTATGGCAAGGACGAAGCTTTCGCGCTTGGGCTGGACCAGCATTGCCTTCTTTATAGCCTCCTCACCCTTGGCGGTGACCTTGGCAATCGCGACGCCGTTAGATTCTGGCGCATAGCCGATTAGGTCTCCGGTGATCAACTCACCAAGCCGTTTTTTAACAAAGACCTCATCGAGGCCGAGGAAACCGGACAAATCAGGAAGCGTATTGATATTCTCGTTTATGGAGCGCAAGAGAAACTCGTCCACCAGTCCAAGCGGTTTGGCGGCAATCACAATTGCTTCAATCGGAATGACGAACACTGGCAGCGCAACCTGCAAAAAATCGATCAATTGATAGCCTGGCCTTGCGCCATAGCGGCGAGCGATGTCGTTCGGTTCGAGGGAGACAGAAAGATCTGACTTGCTCATGGCGCAACCTCCTCCAAATAGCATTCCTCCTGGTTGGACTGCACATGCTCCATGACTTCCGCAAGTGGGCTACCGCTCAAACCCCGGCAAAATTCAGCGTCGCCAACGATGCAGAGTCCATTACGCCCCCGCGAAAGGGCGACATTGATTCGTTCGCGTGAGTGCAGGAAGCCTGCCCGGCGCAACGGATTTGAGCGCGTGATCGAAAACACTGCAAGGTCTGCTTCGCGTCCTTGGAAAGCGTCAACCGTATTGCACGCTACTTCGACGTGCTGCCAGCGCCGGCGTTTTTGTTCGAGGAGATTGTCAATGTGCTCGGTCTGAGCCGCGTAGCCGGAAAGAATGGCAACCGTGACCTTGTTCGCCAACTTGCCGCTTCGCGAGCCAGATTTGAGTGCCGTGGCGAAAAACTCGATGCGGTCAATCAGCTTCAAGATTTCCTGTGCCTCAGTCAGATTTAGGAAGCTTGCCCCATTGTTGCGCTCACCATGATTTTTGAGCTTGGCGGTGGAGAGCCAAGCCACAGGCTTACGAAACACCTGCGAGAGAATCGGGCAAGTCGAAGTGCGGACGCTCTTGAGAGTGTTGTCGTAGAATACGCGGCTGATGAGATTGCCGATAGGGGCAATCATGCGATGCTGAGTTGTCAATTGGACCTGCTGCGCGCTGGACAAACCGACGTGCAAACGATTTAGCAGTGTGTCTTTGAGTTGCTGAGGATCGAGGTCATATTTTTCCCAAACCTCTTGGTCTTGGAGGGTGGTATCCACGTAAGGAGGCAATTGCTTGGGGTCGCCCACCAGGATCCACTTCTTGCTTTTGGCGATGGGAACAAGCGCTTCGGTCGGAGTAGCCTTGGACGCCTCGTCCAAAATGCACAAGTCAAATTCGCCCAGACTCTCGTCCGACAGCCCGCCAATGCCGATGCAAGTTCCAGCGACAACATGCTGGGCTGCGAGGATTGCCTCAAAGCAATCATCGCCAACACCAAAGCGCTGCCGCCATTCCGCGTTTAGTTCGAGAAGCCGGCGCAAGGTCTGCGTGGCTTCAGATCGGCCGAGTAGTTCATCCTGATACAGAACCAATTCGGCATATTTCTCTCCGGCGATGGATTTGCCGTCCGGCCCAGATTGTTTCAATTCATCGCGTAAACGCCGTTCTTCGGAGCGGAATTTGGCAATGCGTTCTTGCAAGAGATCCACTTGTTGCTGAACTTCCTGGGACCGTGCACGCATTTGGTCGGCGGTGACAGCATCCAAGCTGGCGTCGGCCATATCAGATTCCGGTTGGGAGCATTTTTGCGCCTGGAACTGTCGCAGGTTTTCTAGGTCTTCCTCATCCCGCGTCTTGCTGCGAAGAATGCTGATAAGCTGTCCCAAGTGGAGGCCGAGACGAACCTCGCGGATGTTGACTCCCCGCTGCGCGGACCAAGTTTCTATGAAGTCGCCAGCCTTCTTCTGCACCTGCTCATTCCAATCTCGAATCCGGTTTTGCAGGAGATATTTGTGAGCGGTTTCAGCAATCTTAGCGGCCTGCTGGCCGATACGAATAATTTCGAGGCTGCGAGGTGTTTCGGACAACCTTTCGATGGCGTTATCAACTCCGATATGAGTCTGCGATGTGAGCAAAACCCGCTTATGCGGGTAGCGTGCAAGGAATTGGAGTATGAGTTCCGTAATAAACGTGGTCTTGCCTGTCCCAGGCGGGCCATGGAGCACAAAGAAATCCTTAGCGGCAAGCGCGCGCTGGACCGCCTCCTTCTTGTCGGGGTCAATGTCCTCATTCCACCATTTCTCAGGCGTTGCGACATCTTGCGACTGACAGGATTCGGGATGGAGAATAAATTGTTTCAGATCGGCACGTGCGGCCTTTCCAAATTTGACGCTGTCGAGCGCATCCTTCTGTCGCTTGAGTGCCGCCTTGGTAGATCGTGAATCGAGGCGGAGAACGCCGTTGGCCGGCAGCGAATTGGGCACGCCACCTTCTACATACATCGTCACCAGTTCACCCTCAACGGAATCAATTATCCCACGTAGCGAACGGTTCTCGGCCAAGGGAACTTCCCAGAACTGCTCCAGCACGGAAACATCCAATGGCTGTTGTGTGCGGAATGTAACACGATTGCCCTCAATCGTCCGGTCTGAATAGGGCACAGCTTGATTCCGATCAGCCTGCTCGCTGCGAGCCTGCAACATGCCGGCCCAACCGCGAAAGAGATTTTCCTCAGCGCGAGACATCATTGCATCTATGCGCTGATGCTCGAACTGGTCGCAACCGAGGCGAAGATCGGCCATGAGTTTGCGCCCCTCCTCGGGAACGGGATGCCGGCCAATCTTGAACTCGAACGGATGAGACCACGATTCCTCCCGGTTTCGGTCAAAATCAACGGAAGAAATTGGGCGGCGGGCGGAAACAAGGACGAGATACGCCTTGGTTTCATTGTCCACCTTCAGGTGAAACTCCATGTTTGTGCCGTAAAGCGAGAATTCGTCCTCGGCATACTCGCGCATATTCGTGTCGCGATTCAGCCGGAGATATTTGCGCAGCAGGCTGCCAGAGTTGATTTCGCGCAAAACCAAAGCCTGTGCGTCGCGGTCACTGGAAAGATATTCCCCCCGTTTAAGAGTGTTAAATGCGGTGGGAGTGATGAACACAAAACAAGGACGACGCTGGGCGGATTGCCGCCGCCGGGTGTTTTGAATCCTATTTATCTCAGCCAGCAAAATCTGGGCGTCAGCCGGGCGGACTGCTGGGTCGGGGGAGACTGCGTGTTCAAGGATGTCCAGAATCTCTCGCGGGGCTTGAACCTGCGACAGCGCTAACCGCAGGTCACTCCATTTCTTCAGGTCAACACTGGAGAGGAAGTCGAGCGTGATAGCACCGAAACCAAAGACATCGGAAGCGTAAGAATAATTCGGATCATAGCCACGCTCGGGTGTAAATGGCTCGGTCACAAATTGGGTCAGGTCGAGGTTGTGATCGAGGAAGTCACGATATTTGGCGATGCCGAAATCGGCGAGTCGGATTTTGCCGTCGTCAGTCCGAAGCAAGTCGCCCGGCTTGAGGTCGCGGTGAACCACACCGCGCGAATGGGCAAAGGCGAGCGCCTCAAGAATGCCCCGGCCAAACAAGTCGTAAAAATTATCCCACTCGCGGATGTTGTTTTTGTCAATACTGGCCTTGAGGTCCTTGCCGCCCCAATCCAGCACGAGAAATGGGCGGCGGGTTTGCGGTTCGACGCCAAAATCGAGCAATGGAATGATGGACGGATGCTGGACTTCGGCGAGAATCCGCCCTTCACGTTCAAAGGCTTCTTGAATAACAACGTCTTTGAACAGACCGAACTTGAAGACCTTGACGGCAACTACGCGGCCAGGATTGTGCGCGTCGGTCGCCTTGAAAACCTGCGAAACCCGCCCGTCGATCACGGCTGGCGAAAGCAAATAGCGGTCGCAAATCAGCTTCGGAAGAATGATGTTGTTTTCTTGCGGCATATTTTAGGTTTTTGCCATCACGTCGTTGAGATTGGTGGCTTTGATGAAGCGGGCCGGGTTTTCGCCAACGGCCAGGGCGTCGAAATGCGCCTCGCCGCATTTGATCTTGGCGCTTTCACGGTCACGAAGGTCGTCGGTAAACAGGCTGCTCTTGGTTTCTACGACAAAGTATAGGCGCTCCGCGCCGTCCTTTTCCACGAGCACGGCCCAGTCTGGATTGTAGGTGCCCAAAGGTGTTGAGACTTTGAACCAAGCGGGCAATTTGGCGTAAATCTTGATGGCCTCATTTTTCTCCAACTGCTCGGCAAAAGATTTCTCGGTGTCAGACTGGTAAACGACATGCTCGTAAACACTGCGCTCGCCAACTTTGAGCATATTTTTCAAATAACCGTTCAGCTCTTCCTGCTCGAACAATTCCTGCGCGTAATATTCCTCGTCGCCAAGTCGTTGATATTTGATGCCGTCCACCAGTGCGAGACGCTTCGCACGATTGATGGCATCGGCGGTCAACTCGATAAACTCCTGCGGATTGCGGGTGAAGTCATTTAATCGACCGCTATCAACAAGAACGCGATGGATGCTCCGACGCGTGAGCTGGGTCTTATCCTGCAAATCGGTCAGGACATCCGGCAACTCGGCATCGCGTTCTTCCAACACCACCGGTGCCGAGGTGGCGGTTTCTGTGGCGGCGACTCCCGCCTTGCCGATGGAGAGGTCGGCCTTGCGCCACTCCAGGCGAGTTTTGGTGATGGGCGGACCGTCCTTGATAGCCGCGATACATTTTAGAATCAGCGCCTCGTTGTCGAACTGAACGCGGTAGGTCGTCTTGTATTTAATGCGATCCCACAGCGCCTTGAACTCAGCACTCTGAAGCACGGCTTGCCGGGTCTTGACCATCTGCCGCTCGTCGGCGTTCTTGATTTCCAATTTACCGGCGAGTTTGCGAAGCACTTCTTTGATCTGCGGGAGCTGGGCCGTGAACGGCTCTGGCAAGGTCAGGGTATTATCCTTGAGTTGCTTGCGCAGGGCGTCCTGCACCTTGCCCTGGGCATTCACCAATCCGGCGCTTTTCAAATGTTCCCAAAGTTGCTTGGATTTATCGAAGCCAAGAGGCGTGGATTTGCCGTCCGCACCCGTGACTGAAATCCCAGCAAACTGGTGGTGCTCCACAATGCCGAACCGGATGCCGGTATCGTCCTCGATTTCCTTCTGCAAGTTTTCAGCAAAATGTTCGTAGCTCTCGGTAGCAACGACGGTCAGCGTGTTGATCTCGAAACCATGCAGGCGTTCGCCCTGCTGATTGACGCAAAGGCGTAGGCCGCGCCCAATGGTCTGGCGGCGTTGCCGCTCGGTGCCCATGTCCCGGAGCGCACAAATCTGAAACACGTTCGGATTATCCCATCCTTCTTTGAGCGCGGAATGTGAGAAGATGAATTTGAGCGGTGTCTCGAAGCCGAGCAACTTCTCCTTGTCTCGCATGATGAGGCTGTAAGTATCGTCGTCCGCCTTGGTATCGCCACGCGTGTCCTTAAATACCTCGACGGTCTTGCCGCCGACTTTTTTCTTATCAATCGAGAAATACCCGTTGTGAACTTCCTCGGCGGCGGTGCGCAGATCCACTTCCTTGAACAAAGTCTGGAAGTCGGGATGCTTTGCCAGCCGGCGATATTCTTCCTCAAAAATTTTCGCGTAGTCTCCTTTGACTTGATTACCGTCGGCGTCGTATTGCCGGTAGCGCTCCACGGAATCAATGAAGAACAGCGACAAGACTTTAATGCCTTGTGGCGCAAGGCGTAGTTCTTTGGTCAGATGTTCTTTGATGGTTCGGCTGATCATCTCGCGCTGAACCGCCAACGCATCAAGGTCGCCGTAAGCCTGGCCGGGCTTGAGAAAATGCTCGCCACCGGGGACGCGCAATTCCATGAACTCATTCTCTTTTTCAACACGGATTTCCCCGATGCGACAATCGTGGTAAACGGCGCGGTTGGTGGTCATCTCCAAATTGTCGCCGTCCTGCACCGAAACTTCCTGCCGTTGAACGCCCGTGCGCGTTTGCACGTCCAATTCTGCTTTCGCCGTGATGACGCCTCGGCGGTTGCTCACAGCCAACAATTTTACATACGGTTTGTTGTGGCCGCCCGTGATTTTGGCCTCGGCGATTTCGATCTGCTTCACCAGTTTGCGCTCGTAGGCATCCACCGCATCAAGCCGGAAAACCATGTGATGCTTCTCAACATGGGTTGCGGAATAGCGCAACGTGCAAAGCGGATTCATCATGCCGAGCGCCTCTTTGCCGCGACCTTCGAGACCGCCATCCACGCTCTGCGGTTCGTCCACAATGATGATTGGCCGGGTGGCTTTGATCAGGTCAATCGGCTTTTCACCGCCGGTTTTCTCGCTGTCCTTATAGAGATTGTTGACGTCCTTCTTGTTGATCGCGCCGACGGTGACGACCATGATTTGAATGTTCGCGCTGGTGGCGAAGTTGCGGACCTGGCCGAGTTTGCTGGAATCGTAGAGAAAATAATCAAACGGCACATTGGCGTAGAGTGAACGAAAATGGTCTTCCATCATCTGGAGCGACTTGTAAACACCCTCCTTGATGGCGACAGACGGGACAACGACGACAAATTTGTTGAACCCGTAGCGTTGGTTCAACTCAAACACCGTGCGCAGATAAACGTAGGTCTTACCTGTGCCGGTTTCCATTTCGACCGTGAAATCACCAGATGCGAGCGATGACGACGGCGGCAAGCCATTGCGAAGCTGGATTTCGTTTAGATTTTTGAGCAGATCGTCGTCCAGTAAGGTGAGACGGTTACCGATGCCAATGTCGTTTTCGGCAAACCCCATGCGCTGCTGTTGGTCGGCGGTGTCGCGGGTGACGGTGAAGACGCTGCGGCAAATCTCCTGCCCCTTGAACAGGTCGCACACGGCCTCAATGGCCGCGTGCTGGTAGTCAAGATTTGGCTCGAAATGCAGTTTCATGGTTTAAGCGCGAGCTGGCTTGCCCGTGAGCAGTTGCGTGTTCCTTTCGTGCCGTGCGCGGTCTGGGTCTTGAGTAGCCTCTACGGATTCCAACTGGCGGATGTATTCTTTTGGAAGTTTGTGTTCCTTCGCCCCCACGACGACGAATGCCTTATACCAGGTGTAGGGCTTCAACGATGAATCCGTCTTGGTGGCGGTGTAGAGGGTTACGGTTCGAGGCTTCCCTTCAAACACAACCTGAACTTGCTTTTCCTCGTATCCGTTGCCGAGACCTTCCGCCTTATCGAGTTCTGATTTCTCACTCGCAGCGATTTCGAAAAGCACGCCGTAAACAATCTGCTTCTCGTCCTTTGTATGCACGACGTCGCACTTGCCTGAGCCGTCCTTGCTGCGTTTGTGCCACTTCAGTTCGTGGCCGTGCAATTCGGCCACACCCAAGACGCGGGCCGAGGGGCAACGCTCCTGATCCTGAATCCGGTTGGAAAGCATGTTCGAGCCGTAGGCGAACGTGACGAAGTTCTTTGAATTTGTCGACATGTTCATCAGAGGCTTCGGACGTTTTCTAAGTTGTGCTGCTTTAGAATAGTGGTGAATGGTTTCATGACTGAACCTGATCTTTTATGATTTCCCACCGACGACTGCCAACGCGTGTCTGGCGTTTGCATAATGCAAGAAGAGAACGGTAGCGGCTGGGGAATATGCTCTGAGAAATAATCTCAAATTCAATGATGCCGCCGCCCACCTTGTGAAATACAACGACGCAAGGGCGGTCGCCATATTCTAGCTCGTTCAGCGACAGCCGGATGGTGAAGTTATCGAAGACAGTAATGACTAGGGCGCGGGTTTCAGTTGTAGCACGCGGACGCAATCGGATGGTGGTGTGGTCGCCAACGTTCTGGAGACCAAAGAACTCGCTGGCAGCCTGCTTGGGAATTTGAATCTGATTCCCACCGCGTGTTTCCTCGGGCATGATCTCAAGTATCAAATCGCCCTTGCTGATTGGGATTGCGGGTGCAAACTTGGGTTCCCGGCGCTTGCTCCAAGTGAAGGTCGTGGATCTGGCCGATGCCTGCTTCTGCTCAAATTTCTTGCGCTCCTTTTTGTAAGACTCGAGTAGAGCGGCGTTGAATGAAGTGCTGCCGGAAATGACCGCTTCAGCCCAGCGCGTGAGTTCGACGGGCACATCTTCGGATTTGATTAACACCGCAAACTCAATGTTGTTCAGCAAGCCATCTTTCGTGAGATTGTTACTGCCAACCCAAACCAGGTTGGATCTTGTGCCCTTGAGCCACAAAACCTTCGGATGAAATACCCCTCTGTAGGCATCCATCAGATGGACATCGAGCCCGGCTTTTTGCATGGCATCCAGGGCCGCTGGGTCAGTTATGCCATGATCGGTGCCAGCATATACTTTAACCGACCGCCTTTTCTTGGCTTTCATCCATTTCAAGACAGGGTTTTTTATCTGCACCCAGCCGCTGCCAGTAATGGCATAGAAAAAAAGCGTAAGCTCGAGAGAGGATTTGTCAGCAGGCAGCTCGGTGAGCAGGGAATCGCGCAACGAAGTAACCGCCCAAGAATTAAAGTTGCAGGTTGGAAGAAAAGTATGCATAGGGTGAGGTCGTTAAAGACTCCGGATGTTGTCGAGGCCGTGCTGCTGGAGGATGGCGGTGAGGTTTGTTTTGGCCACGTCATCCGCAAAAGCATTGTCCCGCATAACAACTGTGCTTTCACCTGCCGGGGCTTGGGCCGTGTGCCACTGCGCGATCCCGAGTGCGAGGGCCTCGACCTCCTTCGCAGCGATGCTTTTGGAGAGGCACACCATCAAAGTGCCTGCGCCGATACTGTGAACCTGATGGCCGGAGATGGTTTGCGTGACAATCGGCACGGTGAGGTATAGTCCCAACTTGAGCAGCAACTCGAAAAGTATGTCTTGTTCGGTGCGGTCGGTTTTCAAATGTTCGACTGAGGCTTCAAGACTTTGTGTAAGTTCCGCACGATCTGGCTCCCACGCTCGAATGTTGCTGGAGGCAAGTTTGAAGACGCGGAAACCGAGATCACCCGCAAACATTGAGTTTTCTTCCCGAATGCTTTTTCCAGCACGACGCAATCTCTCTTTGGTTAGTTCGGCAATGGTGCGGGGCTTTCCCATTTCATCACAGAACTCTGCGGCTGCCTTTTGCTGTTCGTCGGCGAGGTCGAGCGGCTCCGGGAGCTGGACCAGCAAAGTGCGAAGGTTTTGCTGCGCCCGGACATTATATTTCCACGCGGCATCGGCAGTGGTCCCAGAACCAGCGAAGAAATCCATAACGATGTCGTTTGCCCTCGCGCCTGAGAGACTGATGAGGTGCTGGATCAGAGCGGTCGGCTTGGGAGTGTCAAAGGGCACCTTATCGTCGAACAGTGCCTTAATCTCACTCGCTGCGTCGCGCGTCGTGCCGACATCTTTACCAAACAAGATGGTCTCTGGGGTTCTGCCTTCCAATTTGTTCAGATAGATTTTTCGGATGATCCGAGTCTCATCGGACGAGAAAATAATTTCCCCTGATTGAATCTTCGAGTCCAACGTCTCTCGGCTCCACCTCCAACCGTTTGGCGGCGGCTCAATGGTTTTTCCTGATGGCGTGGCGATCTTGTAAATGAGGTTTGGGCGGTAAAGTGCGTTGCGCACATCTCCGGAACGCCAAGGTCCATTGGGGTCATTGTCTGGGTTCGAATAGTTCTTGTTGTGCTCGTCAGTCCGGTCAAGATTGGCGAGTTCGAACTCCTCCCCTTTCTGGTAACAAAGAACGAAATTGTGGTGGACTGAAAATGTCCCGGAATACCCTTTCGGCTGCAAGCTATGCTGCCAGACGAGAATGCCAAGACAGTTCTCCTCACCGAATATTTCATCGCACAAGTATCTGAGGCCAGCGACTTCGTGGTCATCAATTGTGATAAAAATGACACCATCCGTGCGGAGAAGGTTGCGGGCAAGTTTGAGGCGTGGATACATCATGCTCAACCAGTCAGTGTGGAACCGACCGGATGTTTCCGGATTTGAAGAGTTTTTCCGCCCGCCATTATCTACCTGGAGAGTGCGCTCCAAATAATTCTTTATGCTATCCTGATAGTCGTCGGGATAAACGAAATCGCCCCCAGTGTTGTAAGGAGGATCGGCGAAAATCACCTTAACTTTTCCAGCATAGGATTTCTGAAGGAGTTTAAGGACTTCAAGGTTATCGCCCTCGATCATCAGATGCTGGGTCTTTTCCCAATCCACACTTTCGTCTGGGCATGGCCGCAACGTGCCGGTGCTTAGTGTCAATGCAAGCTGGCGAGCCTTGCGCTTGCCGTGCCAGTTGAGGCCGTATTTTTCCTCCGTGTCAGTGACGGTTTTCCCAATCAACTGTTTTAGCGTGTCCACGTTCACGCCGTCCTCGGTGACAATCTCTGGGAACAGTGCTTTGAGCTTCGCCAGATTCTCGGCTGCGAGATCGGGCGACCTGGTTTCAGCGTCGTTGGCCGTTAGCTTTTGCATATTTATGGGTGTTCCTACTGGAAAATAATCAGCCCTCAATTTGCTTTTGGAACGACTGCCGGACCAAACTCATGACGTATGGCAACTGGTCCAGAGAAGACAAGCCGACCTCGACATCGCCATTTCCCCAACGTCCGAGATTGGTCACGTCTTTGCACAAGCCTTTGGGGTCGTCGATTTCATGGAACGCCATGTTGAGCGCGAGCCGCAAGCGCTTTGCCTGGGGAACGATGTCCACAAAATTGGTTTCCGCCTTGTAAGCGACGTAGAGTTTTAGAAATTCTTCCGTCACACAAGGATCTATCGCCAGCACTTCTTTGCGGAAGGCTTCAAAGACCGGGCGGAGCGCAGCGCTCAACAAATGTGGATGGTCTTCAATGGAAAAACCGCTCGTAGTCGGTTGCGGATTGTAAGCGTCCAAGACTGATGCCTCCAGCGTGGGCGCAGGCCAAACATTTGCAGCAACCTCGGCCAATTTGGCGGCTCGGTCGCGAATCGTTTCCTCGTTCCAATGATCGAGTTGCCCCAAACCTTGGTTTAATTTGATGGGGCTTTCCTTGAACCCCCCAGGCATGTCGCGTTTTTCTAAAAACGATTTGCAGCCATATTCAGAGTTGTAACCGGTCAGGGTCAGATTGCCGAGGGTGTGAAGATATGTCACATGAATCCGCTCCCATTCAGGCCCCAATTCCTGCTTCCAAGCCTCCGTCATGTCCTCCTTTTGGGGCATGATGTGCTCGATTGTGTATTCATCCACAGGCACGCGTTCCTTGCGGCCGTAATTTTCCAAGCGACGGAGCCAATAGGCCTTTCGAGGGAAGTTGTATAGGTCCTTTAACGGCATTTCACGTTTCACTTCCTCATCATTCGGGAACCGGCGGTAGGACGGCAGGAGGAGGAAATTCGCGAAAACGCTTTCGACATAGCGATCTTTTTTCAGCGAGCGGCCAAAATTGGCAAAGGTGGTGTTAAGTGAGTTGGTGGGAATGCCACACACGGCTCGGCGGAAAACGTAACTCTCAACCAGCCGCACCACTTGAAGCATTTCATCGCGCGTCAACACACCTGTGGCGTAGTCGCGGTAAAATTCCAGCAGGAGTGGATAGGCGACATCAACTTTGAGTTCACGCAAATCATGAAAAGCAGCTTTGAGATCAACATCCTTTTCTGTCCCCAGCGCCATCGAGCAATAATATTCAGCGAATGCCCGAATATCGGCGAGCACCGCCTCGGTATCCAATGTCTGGCCCGTGACGTAGGCCTTGAACTCCCGATAAACCTCGTCAATCCTGGGGATGCTACGGGTCTTCAGCGTGAGGTAATGGCGCATGAAACCGTCAAATGCCCATTTGTATGCCTCCTGGCCAAACAGGTTTTCCATGGGTCGCCAATAGTTTACATAAAGCTGCGTCTGCTTTTCCGGCTCCTGGCCCATGAGAACAAAGTTGCGGATAAGGTCCGCCTGGCTGAGCGCCATGCCAGTGGAATTCATGCTCTCAAAAATCAACTGTGGATTGTCCTGTCCCCGGCTCAAAGCAACTTCAACTACCATGAGCTTGGCAAGCCCACGGCAAAGAGTATTTAACTGACCGTTTAGACCGGCTATGTGATTGGTGAAGTGATTAAAATTCTCCATGATGCGCACGGAAGCATCAGCCGGAATGGGCTGCTGGCCGGTGAGAGCCAAGAGCGTGGTTTTGTCCGTTTGCGTCAGAATGAGCTTATGCCGCAGATCGCCAGATTCCTCTGGGTCGAGCAAATAGTGGTTCCGAATCTTGCGGGCTGAAAATCCATCTTCTGGCTCACCGTTGCCAATGGCCCTCGCCAAGGCCTCCAATAAAATAGAAACGGTCGTGACGCGCTGCTGCCCGTCAATCACGAGCAATGCCGATGGAATCGAAACTGAGGAGAGTTCCTTTTCGACGTAAACGATGGAACCGATGAAGTGGGCACTGACGCGGGGATTATTCCCTACCCGCATAATATCGTTCCAAAGCTGATCACAGTGCCAAATTGACCATGAATACATCCGCTGGTAAATCGGAATGGCCAACTGCGGTGAGCGCTTCAGAAATCTTAAAAGGGGCAGTGCTTCCGCTTTCATGGTTGATTCGTTTTGGTTTTCAAATTCGTTTTCAATGAGGTTAAAGATTTTGAGCAATTTCAGCAATGCTGGCTTTGAGCCGTTTGATTGCCAAATTGAGTTCCACGCGGCGGTTGAGCTGGGTTTCCTTTTCGGCTTGGGCGCGGAGCAAGGCGAGATCACGCAGTGCTTGGGCGCGAGCATCCAATTGGTCGCGCAGGGCAACGGAATTTTCGGACGCCACCGGTCGAAACGCACCGGTGATTTGCGCGGCTTCCAACGCGAGAACGGAGTCGAGCCAGCTTTGATACAGGGCGAACAAATTGGTTTGCGGCAGATTGCCCACCGAGAGCCGGGCGAGAAATTGGGCTTCTTCTGCCATTAGATTTTCGGGGTGAAATGGAGCTGTGGCGCGCAATTCTTCGATGACAACCTGACCCGATTCGCCTTGCGACCAGCGTTTGTGCGCGACCGACACCGAGGCCGTGTCGCCCAAATTGGAAATGAGCAACACTGGATAAGGGATGGCGCGATGAATCAATTCGACCAGGCGCGGGCTTTTTGCAACTGGCCGAAATGTGACTGTCAGTATGGCGATTTCCAGATACTCACGCACGGTGTCGCGATAGACGGGCACGCCCAGATTTGCCGGCTTCAACGCAGCTTGCCAAAGGATTTCCTCAATGCCCTCGTTGATCTGGCGCTTGTCAGCGGCGGTCGAAGCACCATTTTCGACAAGGAGTTTCTTCGGCACGCGCTGTTCAACACTGGTCTCGGGCGGCAACGCAAGGACCTTGATGACGGGATCGAAGGTCATGCCGGAGCGGGTTGTGCTGATAATTTGCAGAATAGGTTGATGAGCGTCATCTCGTCCAACGAGCCGGGAGGCGTGGCGGCGATGCGTGGATCGGCGACCACAACGGCCAAGCATTGGGCACGAGAGATGGCGACGTTGACGCGGTTGCGGTCGAGAATGAATCCCAAACCACGAGAGCCGTATTCACCATAGCTGGAGCAAAGCGAGAGAATGCAAACCGGGGCTTCCTGTCCTTGAAACTTGTCCACGCTGCCGACGCGAGCATTTGCAGGGAGTGCTGCCTGGAGCGAGCGGACTTGGGCATTGTATGGTGCGATGAAGAGAAAATCGTTCAGGGCGAGTGGCCGCGTCTTGTTGTCCTTGTCGGCGTATTGCCGCCCCAGAAGCTCTTTGAAGATGGCGCAGACGCGTTGGACTTCCTCGTCGCTCTGCTGGATGTCGCCGTCGTGCTCGATGCCACTGAAAACAATTCCGCTTTCAACCGTGATGAGTCCGCTTGCATTTGCTGGCGCGGCAATTTTCTGACGGGCGCAGTCGCCAAAGGCATTGAGTCGTCCCTCATAAATGCTTTGGGAGATGAAGCGGCATACCAACGGGTGCATCCGACGGGACTCGCCAAGAAAGATCCCATAGTCTGGAGGGATAACGGCGTGAAGCACGGGTGCATCTGGCCGACTGGCCTTGGTGTCCTTGAGGGCGTATTGCAGAGCGGAAAGTCCTGCGTCGCCCGGATGCGAGCCTTGCACGGGCTGCTCCAACTGCATCTGGTCGCCGAGGAGAACGAGATTCTTCGCACAGCGAGCCATTGCGACAGCATTGGCGAGCGAGACTTGGCCAGCTTCGTCGATGAAGAGAAAATCGAGCGCGCCTTCCCATTCCGGGCGCGTGAAAAGCCAGGCCGTTCCGCCAACGATGCCGTTGGAATAGGCAGCGAAGGCAGCGGAAGTGGTTTCGATGTAACGCAGATTCAGATTGTCGGTAAAGGCCGGACCGGTCGCTTCGCCGCCAACCTTGATTCCCGAGAGGTGCTGTCCTCTTTCGCGAGCGGCGTTACCGCAAGCGATGAGCAAGTTGATCACGGCTTTGTGACTGTTGGAGGCAACGCCGACCTTTTTCCCGGCGGCGAGCAGCGAAGCAATGACTCGTGATGCAGTGTATGACTTTCCAGTGCCGGGTGGCCCTTGGACCACCAGGCAGCCACCATTCATCGCGCCGGACACACTGATTGCGGCCTCGACAGAGGTTTCGCCGACATTTTGCAGCGGCGTGACTGGTGTCACCCGATTCAACAGCGCGGCGACTGGGGCGTGAAGTTGTCCGGTAAGCTGCTTTGCGGCGACTTCGGCCAACGCGAGCTGGATGGATTGGGCCGGCACGTATTCGTAGAGCAGCAACGAACCTTGCTGTGGGAATGCCCCGCCAAATTTCTCAGTCAACCCCTTCTTGCCAATCTTGAGCGCAAGCGTGCCTGCTGACGCATCCAACTCAACGAGCTTGAGCTTGGCCTCCAGATTGAAGCTGAACATCACATCAGTTTTGTCACCGGCGGCCAGCTTGCATTCCTGAGCCGGGTCGAATGAGTAGCTCTGGATGAGCGATTGCTTTTCAGCCACGGGAGCGCCAACCGCTTGAATCCCTTCAATACAGCCGGGGTCATCGCGAAGTTCCTCTGCGGTAGCCTCTGCGCGGTCAAACATCCGCCACCACATGGGCTTTTCTTCCCGACGATGGAAATCAATTAAATCCGCAAGGACGACTGAAGTTTCGTCGGCTTGTTGGCGAAGCCTTGCACCAGTGTCGAGGCGCGCGACAACGTCAGGCGGCAATACCGGCGGGACAGCCGGGGCTGCTGCGGCAATCCTGCGAGCGGCGGGAATTTTATTTTCGGCTGCAACCTTCCTCAACCAGATCAACAATTCCGCTGTGGATTTGCAGTCGTCTTCGTTGTAATCGCGGATGCCTTTAAGGATGGGACTTTTTGCCCAATCCTCCGGCTGCTTGCTCTCAATCCAGCGAGCATACTGAACAATTGAATCAACGGCAGTGGCAACATCCGTGGCGCGTTTGGGGCGGTAGAGGCGCTCGACCCTCTTGATGGAGTAGCTGTCCTCGCCAATGCGCAGGCCGTGGCCGACGATTTTATAGAGGTCAATGAAGACATCATTGCGAAGCAGTTCATCAACCTGGTCCTGTCGGGTGTCGTGCCGCGTGCTCAAACGGCGAACAGCACTCACTTCGTAGGCGGCATAATGATAAATGTGCATGCCGGGGTTTTTCTTCCACCGGCCATGAACCCAGTCCACAAAGCCTTCAAAGGCGAGTTTCTCGGCATCGCGGTCATGCGCCCACCAGTCATTGAATGCAAACTTTCCCGTTTCGCCGGTCAGTGTGCTTGCCCCGAAGAGATACTCCAGTCCGCCCGAAACCAGTGGGTAGCCCTCCATGTCGAAGAAGACATCTGCCGGATGGTCGGGTGGGAGTGCCGCAAGTCCCAAGGGCTCGCCATTCGGGCCAGTGAAGGTGAGAATTTCAAAACGGGGCGGAGCGTCGGCTTGCTTGGCCCGGTCGGCTCGTGTTGCGCACTGGAGGCGCGCTTGGGCGACAAGTTTGTCCAAGGAATGACCGGCCAGTTTGTGAATCTGCTTTCCCGAGGCATTTGCGAGTTCAGCGACAGTTTTGATACCAGCGTTCTTTAGTTTCTTGATCTGACCAACGCTGATTCCCGCCACCTGCACCAGATGGTCGGTTCTGGTGAAGAACGCCTCCGCGTGCGATGTCCAGCGTCGGTGCTCAGCGCGCGGCTGCGGTTCTGGACAATCCGCCAGATTGCTCGTAAACCCATCGTTCATCGCAAGGAAGCTGGTCTTAACGCGCAGGTAGTAGTGGAAGAAGTCCTCGACCCGAAACTCAACCCGCTCCTTGTCGCCGAGAATGATGCCGAATTTTGCAGGCATCTTCCCGCCAAGCAGAGGAGCAAGCATTTCGGAGTAGCAGCAGAGCTGAACGGCGTAATAAGGCCTGGGGGAGCGAGCGAGCTTCGTATCCCATACCTGATACAACCCCGTTTCGTCCAGCGTGAGGAAATCCGAGAAGCCCGCGAACCTGCCATGCTGCAATGCGCCTTGGTAGATGATGGGAGATTTGGCCTCGATGGCAGTGCGCGTTCTGACCAACGCTTCTGAGAAATTGTCCTTGGGAATTTCTACCAACTGAGGAGTCACCAACTTTAGTTCACCGAGCACTACACGTTCGTGTTCGTCACCAGTTTGAGCGATGAGCTTTTCATCTTCGGATTCCTCGTCTGGCTTCACCGCGTCTGGATTCTCCAAGTTGTATCGCTCCATCCATGAAGCGAAGGGCGAGGCCAAATAGCGGATGAGATCGGTCGGGGAGAATATCAGTTGGTTGTCGCGCTTTTTCATTTTGGTTTATTGGGCTTGGTCGGGCAATACCACAAGAAAGGCGACGACTTCGAAGTCGTTGATTCCAGCGAACTCGCCCTTCATGGCGTGTGTGCCTCCGGGCGTGAACAAGCTGGCAACTGCACGTTCCTCTTTCTTGCCGACGATGGATGCGATGGCGGCGGCGAGCAACTTCTGAGTGGCGGCCATATTCTCGCCCTTGCGGGTTTGCTCATCGAATCGGGCAGATGCTTGTGCGTCTGGAAGGTCTTTTCCCACACAAAGGCGGCGGAGACGGTCGAGCGCCTGCTTGGCCTGATTGAACGGCAAGGAAACCGATCCGTTTTCGTTAACGTGAACGAGGTAGTGAGGTGCGAGCGGATAGCTGGGTTCAATAGACTTTACGGCAGCTTCGCCTGCTGCCCGCAGACAGAAAAGAACACCCGGAGGCACCGCCGCATCGTTGCTGGTCGTGACGGAAAAACTTCCGAGTGGCAGAGCGGCAAGCTGAGCCTCGTGGTCTTTCGTGAAGCCGGCCAGATCAATCCGGAAATCCGTAAGCGTCAGGTCCGCAATCGAAACGCCGCTGCTCAAATCTTCGAGGTCAATGACGGCATCCTGTAATTTAAGAAGCTGTTTTCGCCGGTATTCCAGATCGTTCATCTGGTTCCCTGACTGCGCTTCAATCAGGTTTTCCTCGCCTGTGGCAGAAATATCCAGCAGCACCATGCGCCCGCTGACGCGTTGCTCCAGATTGATGTATTCCTCCAGCTCAAGGTTGGGCCAGAAATTGACGAGTTGGATGCGCGTGTTGACCGAGCCAATACGGTCAATACGGCCAAAGCGCTGGATGATGCGAACGGGATTCCAGTGGATGTCGTAATTGATCAGATAGTCGCAGTCCTGGAGGTTCTGGCCTTCGCTGATGCAATCGGTGGCAATCAGCAGGTCCAAGTCACCCTCGACGACGAGGTCGGCGGGCCGCTCTTTCGAGCGCGGCGAGAACGAGGTCAAGATGGTGCCGAGGTCTTTGCGTAGATTCGGCAGAGTGGTCTGGTTACGACCGGCACCGGTGACGAGCGCTGTATTCAGGCCGTGTTCCCGGAGTGCCCACGGCGCGATTTCCGCATAAAGATATTCCGCCGTGTCGGCGAAGGCGGTGAAGATGATCACCTTGCGGTTGCCAGGATTAACCGGGTTGCGGATTTTATCCGTGATGATGTCGCGCAGTTGGGAGAGCTTGGCATCGCGGGCGGCTCCGACTTGGCGCGCCGCCGACAACAACGTGGATAGGCGGTTGCGATCTTCCATCAAATCCTGTTTCCAGCGGACCAAGTCCACGTCCGGCAGCAGGACTTTGACCTTGCGCCCAACGAGCAAACTTTCAAACGCAGGATCGTCCACGTCCACATTGGCAATGTCGATCTCCTCGACCGAATTCTCGTGGCCCTCAATTTTGGCAAGCGTGGCCGACACGTCATCAAGTTGGCGCTTCACCGTGAGCGAGAATGAGGACACCGCACTTTCCATGCGCTTGAGGATGTTCACACGCAATAGATGGACAAGGCTTTCCTCACGGTCCACTTGGCGGAAGAAACTTTCGCCGCCACGTATCTGGGTGCTGTATTTCGCATCGTAAGCGGCCTGCTTATGCGGCAGCACATAGCGGAGGGGGGCGTAGGCAGCCAGCGTGAGGCGGCGAATCTCGTTGTTGATCTCGCGGATGGAACGGAACTCGCCAGCGCGGTCCACGTCGGGTTTGAAATTGATGGGCTTGAGACGCTCCGGAAACTTGCCTGTTTCAGTGGTGCCGTAGTATTTTTCGATGTGCTTGCGCGAGCGGGCGATAGTTAGCAAATCGAGCAACTTGAAATAATCGAAGCCCAGCATGTCCATCAAGCGCGAAGGGGTGCGGTCGTTTTCCTCCAGAGCCAGCCAGCGGTTGAACTGCAACTGGGCCTTGCGAACCGTAGTTTCGACGCTGGAGATGCCATGGTCGTAAAACGCGGTGTCATCACCCTCAGTGACGAACGAAATTTGGTTTTTGAGATCAGCAAGGCGGTTGTTGACCGGCGTGGCGGACAGCATCAGCACGCGGGTTTTGACGCCTTCCTTGATGATGCGTCGCATCAGGCGGTCGTAGCGTGTCTCGCGGTCTTTGTGCGACGACTTGTTCCGAAAATTGTGGGACTCGTCAATGACAACGAGGTCGTAATTACCCCAGTTGATATGCGAAAGGTCAATATCGCCGGACATGCCGCCGTCACGAGACAGGTCGGTATGGTTCAGCACATCGTAGTGGATGCGGTCGGCGGCGAGACTGTTACGCCGGTCGTTGGCCTTGTAAATCGTCCAGTTATCGCGGAGCCGCTTGGGCACGAGGACCAGCACCCGGTCGTTGCGCAACTCGTAGTATTTAATGATGGCAAGCGCCTCGAAGGTTTTGCCCAGGCCGACACTGTCCGCAATGATGCAACCGCCAAACCGTTCCAATTTATCAATCGCGCCGACGACGCCGTCGCGCTGAAACTTGAACAGCTTCTTCCAGACGATGGTGTTGCGGATGCCGGTGGCGGATTTGACGATGCGCTCCTCGTCAAATTGTTCGCCCAAGTCTTTAAACAGGTGATAAAGCACCAGATAATAGGCGAGTGATGGCGCTTTATGGTCAATGATCTTCGCCAATTGAGTGAGCAAGTTCTGTCTTGAGGCGGCCGATGCGGGCAAGCTTTCCCAAAATGCTGAAAACCAAGTCTGCAATGTGGCGCATTCCTCGGGCGATTCGGAGCACTGAATCAGGCTGAACTGATTACCGGGTGTAAGGCCGAGACCGTCGGTGGTAAAGGGGCAATGACCGGTGATGGCGCGATTCAACGCCATATTGGTATCGGTGGAAATCAAGCAGGATTGCGGTAGATCCGCTTTTGTGCAGCGAACATCGGTTCGGGTTGCAATCCAGTCGGCGCATCGGCGAGCAAACCAGCGGGCGTAAAGCTGATTGCGAAATGGGCGGTCTGCCTCTGAGCCTAAAAGTTGCAGGTCCGTCGGCATATCTGGGAGCACAAGCCGGCAGCCCGCAAGGGATTGCAAATGAGAAGCGAATTCAGCGAAAGCAAACAACGAAAATGCCGGCGTCGCGATGTCCACTTTGGAAGTGGGCGTCAGGCTGGAGCGAAGGGCATCCATCACCCGGTCGTTCCCCGTGTTTTTGATCAGTTTCATGCGTCATCAGCAATCAAGCCTTGCGTTGTGCGTGCTTTGCCACATGGTGGGGGAAAAAACGAATGCCGGAAAGCTGAAACATCCATGGCCCACTCGGGTTTCAACAATCCTTTGGCTCTTTTGTGCTCTGAGGCTGGAGCTGGAAATCACATGTAAAATTTATATTTCGTTGCCGGCTGAACGTCCTTCGGAAGTTCTGTCAGGATTTTCCCGACATCACGCGCGAATCGGATAGTTATGGGAATACCGCTGCCGAAGGCACAACTATTCCAATTGAGCTTGGTCAGGGCGAGAATTTCCTGGCAAACCGTTACTGCCGGAGAATCGCCGTGATGTTCGATCACCTCCAAGGGGCGAGGAATGCGTTTCCCCGGATAGCTTCTCAGATAGGGAACGTAGCCATTGCAATAAATGAGATAATTCCGCCGCCCGAGTTGAATCACCGTTCCCCGTAGCGGCGGCCTTTTGCCCACCCGCATAAAACGAGTCTCTCGCGATTCCAAGGCAAGAAAGTCGTAGTAGTAGATTCCTGCCAGCGCCTTTCGCATCCCTCGCAATTCTTCCGGCCAGTAACGGGAAGTCTTGTGAACAACCACACGCTTGGGCGGCGCATTGTGCTGAAGCGTGTAGGACTGGATGGCGCGCGCGAGAAGTTTTTCCGCACCGTCCTCGCTGAGATGAGGTTTGCGGTCACGCTCCTTGTTGAAGACAGCTTTCTCGCCTTTGAGCACAATACCTTCGCCCGCACCAAAGACTTGCGCAAGGCTGGTTTGAAGGTCCGCTCCGATGCGCGGGCTTTCCTTGAAGAACGAAACACCCACGTAACAGGTATTGTCTGGCAGCGATTGCAGGCGCCACGGATTATTTCCGGCTTTGTAATAAAGCGCGGTGAAAAGATTCCAGGCCACGGAGGCTGGATTAGAGTCCTTCAGGGTGCTTTCCCACACCACCTGGGTTGTGAAGCCAGTTCGCATGGCATGGGCTTTGAGCGCGTGATGGATGTTGAAGAAACCGTTGTGCGAAGAAGAATTCGTCTGGTCTGTTGTATCGAAGTCCAGCCCGAGAACTGTCTGTCCAGTTGTGGCTGCTTCGCGCTGCAACGAACGATGGAATCGTTGCTGCGGCGACAGGCGGACTCGCTGGCGTGCGAATACTTCACCAATAGCAGCGCACGCGGCCTCGACCGAGGGCGGCATCACGAGAACAACGACATCAGGCATCGGACTCAAATCTTGCAAGGCTGATAGCTGGTCAACGACAAGTTGCACAACGGCCTCGATTCGTGACTGTTCCTTGTGCTCCGCCGCCGCTCGCTCAAAAAGCTCCTCATGGATGACTTTCAAGTGGGACGGATTATCTGCTACAAAGGATGCCCGAAATGTGTGGTCCGGGGTGCAGCCGGGGAAATCCGGGAAACAATGTGGATCGAGCGGCTTCCCGCGTGAGTTGAAACCAGCGGAAATTCGCGACTGACATTTTTGGAGGAAATTGAGAAAGGTCTGAATACCGTCCCCTGTGCCAATTACCCCAAAGCGTATCGTTTTGATCGTCGCAGTCTGCCAGCCAAACGGCCCGTGGCTCTCCAACCCTGCTTTCGGATCAACGGACAACAAGCCATCGCCAAAAACGAGCTTGGGTTCTTCCAGGTAAAACGCGCTGAAAGCAGGCGGGTTGGTGCGGATCAATTCATCCAAGAATCTTGGTTTCCCATGCCCATCTTTTCGGTGCGAATGCGACCGGTGCGGCGGATTACTCAAATGAGGTGTCGTCATCTTCTTCGTCTCCTTTGTCGGCGTCTTTACCGTCGGTTTGAATTTCAATGGCAGCTTTTTCAAGGTCAGCGTCGTCTTGAGCCAATAGCGCCTTGATTCTGATTTCGTCAAAAGCAACGCCCCGATCCAACTGGGCCGAGGCTGGAATGGGGCTTAAGATGATCGGCTTGTCTCCGGTTCGGATTCTGATGGCTTTTTCGTTTTCCGCGAGAACCGCGCCCCAAAACAAAAGATTCCGCAGGACATCTGGATTTTGTTGCCGCCCGCCCCAGAGCAGGGAAAGTTTGCCCGCGTTTTTTCCGGCAACCGTCAGATTCCCGTCACTGGTAAATAAATAAAGTGGTTCGACTGATAAAAAGAGCTTTTCACCTACCCGCTTAAATTTGATTCGCGCAGCATGATGCACCCAAAAACTCGTATGCGTGGCTGGGTTTTCCTTTTTGGCAGCAACCGTCCTGGCTCGCCCCTCCCGCATTTGCCACCGACGTTCGGAGTTGTCCTTGCCCGGAGTGAAGAAGAAACGCCCTTTGCCATCCTGCTTGATGTGCTGTAACCAAAGGTGCTTGGACAAGCTTGAATTCAGCAGGGCCATGAGCCAAGTGGTTCGGTCGTCACGAATGAACCAGTCGTTGCGGGATTCAGGTTTTCCGATGGTGTTAGCATCAACCGCGTCTCTGAGTCGGGTTTCAGGAGCGCTGAGGTTTGCAAACGTGTAGAGGCGCTTGTCACGCAAGATAAACGGCTCGGCCTTGGAAACGACATCCCAAACCTCCTTCTTTTCCCGGAATTTTGTAGCGGCACTCCAAATCTGGCTGGGGAGCGCAACCACTGGGAACAAGTTCGAGAGCAATAAATCCGCCACGTTGTCCGGCAACCAGGACACTTCAGGCTGCGCGGTGACAGGTAGAACTGGTGCGCTCGCAGCGATGGGTGGAAGCCTGCGCCCGCGCTCCTGCGGAAGATTCCGAACGCGGCGAATCAACTCGACAAAACTCCTTTTGAATTCACTGGCCTTGCGGCAATCAATATAGCGCAGGTCGCGAAATGGGGCACACAAATCAATACGTTCTCCGCCATCCGCGCTTCGATCTCGAAGCATGATTGGTATGAGGCGTCCTTGCGAATTGTTGGGGTCTTGAGCGACGATGTGTTTCCACTCGAAGCGTGGCCAGTCGGCTTTGAGGAATTCCGGTGACAGCACAGCAATGACATGCCTCGCGGACTTCATGCCTTCGTTCATCCGGTCAATCAGGCTTTGTCCCGGAGCAATATCCCATTTATCGAAGAATGCCGCCAGGTGGCGCGAGGCTTCGTTCCCGTCAATGGTTTCGGACTCGACCTGTTCTGCAAGACGTTTGACCCATTCGAGATCTGCTCCGTTGTAGCAGATATAAACATCCTTTTGTTCTGTATTCATTAAATTGAATGTCGATGTTAAAAAACCAAAACAGCCTGCCTTTTGTTGCAAACCGCTCCGGCGGTCGCGGAGGCGTAGCCGCCTCTCGCCGTTGTCCGATTCCGATTTCGCGCCATAATCTTTGAGTCTTTGTTGTGTGCTAATTGAAACTCAAGGGATTTCCTGAAGTTTTCAATCTCAAGAAGTCTCGCTCAAGCTAGGCAAGAAAATAAGGACAATGATTGCGAACATTATTTGTCCGAGTCGTGACAGAACGGTTCATCGCCTATACCATTTCCGGCCATGGACCTTGCATTACAGGACGCTTTGGATAGACATGCAAAACTTGCCTTCCGTCGTGTCCGCCCCGGCGCTCAGCTCATCAGGCGGTTTTACGCCCTGCCAGACAACATCCGCGCAGACGCCACCATCAAGCGAATCAGTGCGTGGCTTGTCGTTCCATACTCCTTGTGGCCGATCGACATTCTCGGATTGGCTTCACACGTAGTCACGATTGCGGAAAGGAGGAAGCTCCCAAGCGCTGAGCTTCGGGCACTGGTTTCGCTCCTCGGCGAACCTCCAGACGCAGCCACTTGCGATGCCATTTGCGCGCATGAGCATCTCGTCAAGGGGGGAAGTTACGAATCGCTGATCAAGGCCCAACATAAATTCAACGCAAGGGAAAAAAGACTGCTGGAAAATCGCGAGTTTCTGGCCGATTGGGGGTGGATTAAGCAACGCTTCAATACCGCGAAACACAGAAGCGATAACGGTGTAATTCGCCGGCGCATGGTTTTTGAGCGAAATTTCCGTCCGCCAAATTGGGACTTTTCATGGAATTCAAACGATGAGAAGTTTGAGAATGTGTTTGATGCCTTCTGTCACAAGTGGACACTTTACGGGATGGAGTGGGACAAGCCGTTGCTTCAGAAATTAAGCGTTACAATTACGCCCTACGGCACAATGGTTGTGATTCCGCGCTATTGGAGTTTTGACCATGGTCGCGACTTGGAATGGCGGGACATCATGCAATTGCACAATGCTAGAAAGGTTCCTCGCCAAGGTCCGAAGCTTACGGCCAACCAGGCCGAGCGCCGCGCCATGGCCATCGTAGCCCAAAAACAGCTTGCGGTGGCGAAGCGGCGCGGCCTGAAAGGGGATGCAAGAGACTATTGGGTGATGCAAAAGATCGGGTTACCCCCAAACACTGATCCTCGGCAATTAAGAAGATTGTTGAAGCTCAAGTGAAATTCGGCGAACGAGGCCCCCGATACCAATGTAAGGTTCTGGCAGTGGCCATCCCCGAGAATAATTTCGGTGGTCGCACACCTCCTCGCGCAATTCCTAAAGGCAAGAATCTTGGCGGGACGAGGATTGTCAAGAGTACCGTCTTTTTGAAGACGCCGGCGAGTTGACTCATAATAAAAGACACCGGGGAGGCGAAACTGGGGGGAGGCAAAAAGGGTCGTTGACTCAT
>CAZUBG010000043.1:0-30270 GCA_964618545.1 uncultured Bifidobacteriaceae bacterium
CCCCAAAAAAACCAGCCGTTATTTCAAAATCGAAGAATTTTGTCTCACACCCTTCCAACAGACTTAATGTTTCAAACCCGCATCATAAGTTTTGGTTTTCCCTGTTTGGGCGGCTGTATTGCAATAACATTGCAGATCACGCCTTCCCCAACTTGTACCCTTGTCTGTTACAAACCGGCCATCCGTGGCCTGGGATATTTCGATTGAAACTTTTCTGGCCATGGCCCCGTCAATTGATATTCTGATTTCAAGCACATGAAAAAATCGCACCTTAAAATTATTTTGACCCTGGCTCTGGGGCTGGGAGCCGGTTGGCTGACCTCCTTCTGCCAACCGCAATGTTGCTCGGCAACTGACCTGGCTGCCGTCGGCCCGGACACGGCGAACGGCCCGACCACCAATGCCACGCCCGTATTGGAAATCAATGCCAGCAAAGTCACCGGTCAGTCCAGTCCCACCTTGTACGGATTGATGACCGAGGAGATCAATTATTCGTACGAAGGCGGGCTCTATGGCGAGTTGATTCGCAACCGCACCTTCAAAGCCAATGCCACCAATGCACTGTATTGGCACACGGTGGGCAGCGGCGTGATCTCGCTCGATTTTGACCATCCGCTCAACCCGGCCCTGAATGTCAGTTTGAAACTGGATGTCAGGCAGGCCACCCAGACCGCCCCGGCGGGATTTGCCAATGGGGGTTACTGGGGCATTCCCGTCCGTCCCAAAACCACGTATCACGCCTCGTTTTATGCCAAAAGCGACGGCCAGTTTGCCGGTCCGCTCACGGTGGCCATTATCAGTACCAACAACGGAACCGTGTTTGCCAGCACCCAGGTCAATCAAGTGACGGGTGAATGGCAGAAGTACGAAGTCACGTTGAAGACCGAAGATGTTCCCACTTCCAAAGACAACCAATTCGTCATCACGGCCAGTCAGCCGGGAATCGTTTGGTTCAGCCAGGTCTCCCTCTTCCCGCCCACGTATCATCAGCGGCCCAATGGGACCCGCCCGGACCTGATGCAATTGCTGTCGGACATGCACCCGCAATTCTTGCGCTTCCCCGGGGGCAACTACTTGGAAGGCAACGAAATCTCGAATCGCTTCAATTGGAAAACCACCATTGGCGACCTCTCCCAGCGCCCCGGGCACATGGATGACGGCTGGAGATACTGGTCCACCGACGGACTGGGGTTGCTCGAATTTCTCGAATGGTGCGAAGACCTCCAAATGCAACCGGTGATGGCGGTGTACGCCGGATATTCCATGCACCAGCGCCACGTCACCCCCGGGAATGATCTCCAACCCTATGTGCAGGATGCCCTGGATGAGATTGAATATGTCACCGGCCCGACCAACGGCACCTGGGGCGCGTTGCGCGCCCGGGACGGGCATCCCGAGCCCTTCGCGCTAAATTACGTGGAAATCGGCAACGAGGATTTCTTTGACAACACCAACTCTTACGACGCCCGCTTCACCCAGTTCTATAACGCGATCAAGGCCAAATATCCGAAGCTCCAGTGCATTTCCACCGTGGGCAGCACGGAACCCAAGGCCAAGCGCGTACACAGCGTGCAACCGGACCTGCTGGACGATCATTTTTACCGCTCGCAACAGGAGATGCGGGCGCACGCGCACGATTATGACAGTTATGACCGCACCGGCCCGAAAATTTTTGTCGGCGAATGGGCCACGCGCGTGGGGGTGCCCACGCCCAATCTGGCCGGCGCCCTGGGGGACGGGGCCTGGATGACCGGCATGGAACGCAACTCGGATCTCGTGCTCATTTCCAGTTATGCGCCCTTGTTTGTCAACGTCAGCCCCGGCGGAATGCAATGGAAGACGGATTTGATCGGCTACGATGCCTTGAACAGCTATGGCTCGCCGGCCTATTACGCCCAGAAGATGTTCAGCACCCATCATGGCGACCAGATTTTGGCCACGGATTCTGAGAACATTCCGACGGAAACCTGGCAGCCGCCCGCCCGCCGAAACCGGTCCACCGGAGAACAAACCCTGCCTCCCAAACAAATCATCCCCTGCCTGTTCTTTGACGCCACCCGGGACAGCAAGGACGGATTAATCCATCTGAAAATCGTCAACACGGAGAGCAATTCCCTGCCGGTCCAGATTAAGATTGATGGGGTCAAAACAGTGAAGAGCCGGGGCGAAATCATCACCCTGGCCTCCGCCAGTCCGGACGACACCAATTCGATCAACGATCCACAAAAAGTGGTTCCGCACACCGCCCAGTTGGAGGGAGTCAGCCAGGATTTCACCCCGACGGTGGCCCCCTATTCCATCACCATCCTGGAAATCTCCGCCCAATAATCACTTGGCGGGATAACGCCAGACCCAGTCGCCTTGGTTTTGATCTACTGAACCGGTTTTGGTCAGGACGATTTGGGCACCGTCGTCCTTTTCATTCCAGCCGACGGAATAGAGGACGAACAGGCCATCGCTTGTGCGGCGATAATGCAGGGGCTGGCCGTTGATGATATCATGCGGCACTTTTCCGATGTATTGCGGCGCAAGTGGGTCGAGGGATTCGGGATAGCCGCCATTTGCAAGACGGTAGCGTTCCAGGGCGCAGGCCACGAGGGCCAGGTCGGTATGCGATTGGGCCACGGCGAATTTCCTCACGCTCCTGATCACGGCGGGAGCGGTCATCAGCGCTTCCCTCTTGTAAGGCGAGAAGCGTTTAAATTGGTTGCTCACCGTAACAAGTTCTTGCCGTACCGCTGTGGGGGAGACCAACCGATTCGTCACGTCCGCCAGTGGCAGGATGAATTGTTCATGCACCCGGGCGAAAGCAAGCTCGCTTTGATAAAAGTAGGCGCTGGGCGTGAACCGAAAACTGATGGTCACCGTTTTTGATTTACCGGCACCGTCATCCACCACGGTTTGGTATTTTCGCGTGATCCTTCGGCTTTCCATCGTTTCAAAGGCCAGCACCCATTCGCCCGCCATGGCCATTTGGAAATCCGCCAGAAAATCCTTCCGAGCGAGCGACGTCTCGAGCTCGGCAAGCTGGGCATCGTTCCAACGGTGTTGCGCCAAACCCTCATAAATGGGCTGGAACACATAGGCGTGGATGGCCATGCTGACCAGTTGGGTGATGAGCAACGGTTCCTGTCTCAATTCATCATCCAAGCGCAGGAGCAGTTGCACATCGTCCAACCCCCTTGCACTCTGGTTGTCCGCCAGTTCAGCAGAGGCCCGCAACCGGAGAAGTTGCGTACAACGTTTGTACGCCGCAAGATACTGCAGCAACAACGAAAACTCCTTGGAATCGCCGGCATTGGCAATCTCAAACTGGTTAAACGGCCGACGGCTGGCAACCCTCAGATCTTCGACGGCGGGATCGAATTTGCTCAGCGCCAGCAGCACATCGGCGGCGGGCGACTGCGGTTGGGGCGCAATGGGAAATTCGCCGACCGCCTTGGGGCTGGGATGGCGGTAGTATTTTTGCCAGGCCTCCAAGCGTGTCAGGCGTGCCTGGGTCCAATCCCCGTCGTCTCCATCGTCAAAGCCATCGGAGTAGTAGGGGTACATTTTGGTGGGGTCATCCGGGCTGACGGCATTTGATTTCCAAGTCTGGGTCTTCGCATCCCAAACCTGCGAATAAAGGCTGGAAAAAAAAGGGGCCTTGGCGAAGTTTTCGTCATCGGGCACTGGTTTGGAAAAGTAAGACAACCAGTCGAATCGTTCACCATGAGCTTCGGCCTGGCACCGGTAATTTTCCCAGGCGCGTTTGCCGCGCCAGTCCTCCTCCGTAACCGCCACGGCCGCCAGCGTGATCAGCACGGCAATGCCGATCAGGCCCCGACGCAACCACCGCCAGCACCCGTTGGATTTTGGTTTTTCATTCATAAATCAAACGGCCGTCAGCCCGCTGGTTTCGCTGCGGGGCTTGGGGGTGAACGTTTTCGGCCGGTCGGCTTCCATCGGCTGGGACCGGTCGGCCAGCAATTCATTCAAGATTTTCTCCTGGTTGGGATACGTCATCATGATCTCGACTGACGCCGGGGATTTGGCCGGGCCGGGCGACGAACCCTCGCGCTGCGCGACATTGATGATGACCAGCAGAACCCAGACAGCGACCAGTGCTGTCCATGTGCGGCGGCAGGGGAAGACCAGTTCCCGCCAGAGCAGCGTCAGCAGGCGGGCAACGAACCCGGGGCAGGCGCGCCCGTTGGCCGGGTCCAACCCGGCGACCACTCCACGACGAAGGGCGTCAAGTTTTGGGGTGGCGGCCTGATGGCGGGCCAGTAACAGTTCACGCGGGGTTTTCATGGTTTTCCTCCAGTAATTTGCGCAGGGATTTTTTGGCGTAATGCAGCCGTGACTTTACGGTGCCCGGCGGCGTTTCCGTGATGGAGGCGATTTCCTCCACGGAAAAATCTTCGACAAAATGCAGCAGCAGCACGGAGCGGCGCGGCCGGGGAAGCTGGTTCAGCAAGTGCATGAATTCTGCCTCCTGTTCGCGCCGAATGAGCAGGTCATCCGGACTGTCTCCAAAATCGTCCGCCGACTCAGGGATTTCATCAAAGAGGACCTCCCGCCATTTGCGCCAGCACTGGACGCATTTTTGGTGCGCAATGCCAAAGAGCCAGCCGCCGAATTTGGCGTCCTCGCGCAACCCGCCGACATGCCGGACGGCGGCAATAAAACTCTCCTGCACGATATCGAGGGCGGCCTGTTCATCACGGACCAGTTCAACAACATAAACATAAAGCGGCAATTGGAATCGTCGGAAGAGCGCGTCCCAAGCCACCGAATCCCCGGCGCGGGCTTGAGTCACAGGCCGTTGTTCGATTTCGTCCACTTCCGGCATGTTCAACAAGAGGAATGCTGGAGGCGAGAAAAGGTTCAAACAAAAATCACGAATCGGCCGGCAATCGGGAACCCCGGATAGTCAGGGGCTTACTGAGTTGCGGGATTGGGTGTCCGCCCGGGCAGTTGGTTTTTCAGCTCCAATGCCTTTGCCAAGTTGCTTTGTGCGGCGGCATAACCGGGTTTAAGGCGAACGGCTTCCTGAAACTCGAGGATGGCCTCGTCCAGCCGGCCTTTCCCTCCCAGCGCGATGCCCAGGCTGTTATGCGCGATGGCATAATCCGGTTGCAGCCGGAGGGCGTCCTGAAACTGGCTGATGGCCTCGTCAAGGCGTCCCATTTTATTCAGGGCCACCCCGAGATTGTAGTGCGCGGGAGCGTAATCGGAGGCCAGGCGAGTGGCGGATTGAAACTGAAGGATCGCCTCGTCAAACCGTCCTTGTCTGAGCAGGGCGTTGCCGAGGTTGTAATGGGCGTCGGCATAATCCGGGCTCAGCCGGAGCGCTTCCTGAAATTGACCGACCGCCGCCTCGGTTAGGCCCTGTTTGGCGAGCAAATTGCCGAGGTTGTTGTGGGCGGGAGAGTAATCCGGCTTGAGACGAATGGCTTCCTGAAACTGGCTGACCGCAGCCTCCGTCTGACCAAGCCTGGCCAAAGCGTTGCCCAGATTATATCGGGAGGGAGCATCCTGCGGGTTAAGGCGGAGAGCTTCCTGAAATTGGCCAATGGCCGCCTCCGTCTGGCCAAGACTGGCCAGCGCGTTGCCGAGATGATAACTGGCATCGGCAAAATTCGGCTTCAGGCGCAGGGCCGTCTGAAACTGGTTGATCGCCTGGTCCGTCCTGGCTTGATCATACAGAATGCAGCCAAGGTTGAAATGCGCCTCCGCGTACTCCGGTTTCAGGCGGAGAGCCGCCTGATATTCGTTGATGGCGGCGTTGGTTTGCCCCAGGTGAAGGAAGATGATGCCAAGGTTATTGTGAGGCTCGGCATAATCCGGCTTGAAGTGAAAGGCGGCCTGATACTGACTGATCGCCGCATTGGTCTCACCTTCATCGAGCAGGGCCAGGCCAAGGTCGTTGTGGGCCTCCGCGTAATCCGACTTAAGGTGGAGGGCGATCTGATATTCATTGATCGCTGCGTTGGTGTGGCCCTGATCAAAAAGGGCGGCGCCGAGATTATGGTGAAGCAGGGCGATGTCCGGCCGGAGGCGGAGGGCCGCCTGATATTGGCCGGCCGCCGCGTCAGCCTCGCCTTGGTCGAAGAAGGCGTCCCCAAGGTTGTTGTGGATGATGTAATTATTCTCAGTGACCGCCAGCGCATGCTGGAACAGGGTTTCATTATTCTGCCAATATCCCAACTCTCGCCGCGTCCCCGTGAGACAAAGGAGAACCGCCGTCGAACCAGCCATGGACAGCACCATTATCCGGCATTGCCAGTGCCGCGTGAGTTCACCCGCGCCCCAGACCGCCAGCAGCAGCACTCCCAACGACGGAATATAAGTGTAACGATCCGCCATCGCCTGATCGCCCACCTGCACCAAGCCGATGACCGGCACCAGGGTGCCGACAAACCACAGCCAGCCCATCAAGCAGAAGGGATAACGCCGCCGCTGCAACAGCACCAGCACCGTGACCCCACTCAAAACCACTCCCGCCAGCACCACCAGTTCCCACGGCCAGGACCGGGGAAGCGGATAAAAAATGGCCAGATCCGTTGGCCAAAACAGCTTTCCCAGATAACGGCAGTAGGAAATCAGTGCGTTCGCACCTCGCGCGCCCAGTGACATTTTGGCCATGGCCATCACCGCGCCTTCCTGCTTCTGCACCGCGAAAGTGGCCGCACTCATCACCGCTGCCAATGCAAAAAAGGGGAGCTTTTCCCTCACCAAGGGCCACCAGCCGCCAGGCTTAAAACGCTCCAGTGGCCAGTAATCGAACAGCAACAGGAGAAACGGCCACGTCACCAGCATCGGCTTGCACATCAGGCCGAGCGCAAAGGCCAGCAGACTTGCCAGATAAAAAACCGTGCTGTGCGGCCTGCTGACCCTGGCCTGGCGCTCGTAAAACAACAGTGCGATCAATCCAAAGGCCGTGCTCAACACATCCTTTCGTTCGGCCACCCACGCCACCGACTGCACATGCAACGGATGCCAGCCAAACAACGCCGCCACCAGCGCACTCCGCCAAACCGCCCCGGTCAGGCGCCGAAACAACCAGAACACGAGCACCGTGTTCAAAACATGCACCAACAGGCTGGTCAGGTGATGCCCCCCGGGCCACAAACCAAAAAGCTGGCAGTCCAGCATGTGCGACAACATCGTCAAGGGATGCCAATTCTCAGCAACCGTGTGGCAGAACGCCCATTTCAGGTTTTCCCAGGTCAACCCGTTTTCAACATGGACGTTCAAGGTGACGTAAAGATCGTCATCATAGTTGATGAAATCATGGTGGGTGACCGGCCAGTACAGAGCCAGGGTGACCACCGCCAGGAGCATCGCCACCAACCACGCCGGAAGACGGGGTCCGACCACGGAGTCGGAAGCCACCAGGGATTCCTGATCGGAGTGGGATTTCTCTTGGTCTAAATCAAATTTCATCGTGTCTGGCTCTCATCTTATTGATTCATGGCCCCGGAGGCCCCCCATTGGATTTGCTTTTCAGTTCCACAGCTTTCACCAGGTTGGTTTGCGCAGCGGCATAGTCCGGCTTGAGCCGGACAGCTTCCTGAAATTCCCTGATCGCCTCGTCCAACCGGCCTTTCGCCCCCATCGCGATGCCCAGGCTGTTATGCGCGATGGCGTAATCAGGTTGGATCCGAAGCGCCTCCTGATACTGGCTGATCGCTTCGTCCGTCCGGCCCTCTTTGGTCAGAGCCACCCCGAGATTGTAGTGCGCGGGAGCATAGCCCGATGCCAGACGAGTGGCGGCTTGAAACTGAACGACCGCCTCTTCAATCCGCCCTTGTTTGAGCAGGGCGCTTCCGAGGTTGTAGTGGGCGTCGGCATAATCCGGGTTGAGCCGGAGGGCGGTCTGAAATCGCCTGACGGCGTCGTCGGTTTGGCCCTTTCTGGCCAGTATGTTCCCCAGGTTGTTATACGCCGGAGCGTAATCCGGCCTGAGGCGGAGAGCGGCCTGAAACTGAGTGATCGCCGCATCGGTCCGGCCAAGCTTGGCAAGCGCGTTGCCGAGATTATAGCAGATGTGGGCGTCCCCTGGTTTAAGGCGGAGGGCCTCCTGAAACTGACTGACCGCCGCATCGGTCCGGCCCTGCTTGATAAGCGCGTTGCCAAGGTTGTTATGGGCGGGGGCGTATCCCGGCTGGAGGTGGATGGCCGTCTGGAATTGGGTGATGGCCGCGTCGGTTTTACCCTGGTCGAGCAGGGCAAACCCAAGGCCATCATGGGCGGGTGCGTAGTCCGGTTTGAGGCGGATGGCCATCTGAAATTGGGTGATGGCCGCGTCGGTTTTACCCTGGTCCGAAAGAGTATTGCCAAGACTGTTGTACGCGACAAAATTATCGTCGGTGACCGCCAGCGCGCGCCCGAACAGGGTCTCGCTGTTCCGCCAATATCCGAGTTGTTGCCGCGTCAAGGCCAGACAGAGGACAACGGCCGCTGAACCCGCCACCGACAGCATCATCACCTGGCCCCGCCAGGACCGCGTCAAGTCCGCCGCACCCCAAATGATCAGCAGCAGCAAGCCCAATGACGGCACATAGACGAAACGATCCGCCATCGCCTGTTCGCCTGACTGCACCAACTGGATCACCGGCACCAGCGTCCCAACAAACCACAGCCAGCCCATCAGCATGAATGGGCATCGCCCACGCTTCACCCAGAACAGGACCGTCAGACCACCCAGAAACACCCCGGCCACCAACACCATTCCAAGGGGCCAATATCCGGGGTGGGGATAGAACACCGCGAGATCGGTGGGGAAAAATGTTTTTCCCAGATAGCGGCAGTAGGATATCAGGGCATTCCCGACACGCGCTCCCAACGGAAAGCTTCTCATCGTCGCCACCGCCCCCCCTTGGTTCTGCACCACAAACGTTACCACACACCCCGCTGCCGCCAGCACAAAAAACGGAATTTTCTCCCGCACCAACGGCCACCAGCCAACGGTTTTAAGACGCTCCAAGGGCCAGTAATCCAGCAGCAATAAAACACAGGGCAAAGTCACCAGCATCCCCTTGCTCATCAAGCCCAGCACAAACATCAACAGGGCGGTACCGTACCAGACGCGCGGTTTCAACTTCTGGTCCCGGGTTGCCGCCGCATAATTTGCATAGGCCCACAAGGTCAGCAGCCAGAAGAAAGTACTCAACACGTCCTTGCGCTCCGTAACCCAAGCCACCGATTCCACTCGCAGCGGATGCCACCCGAACAGGGCGGCCAGCAGCAGGCTCCGCCACGTCGCCCCGGTCAGGCGGCGAAACACCAGCAACACCAGCGCCGTGTTCACTGCGTGCAACAGCACGTTGATCAAATGATGCCCCCCCGCCTGCAACCCAAAGAGCTGGCACCCCAGCATGTGTGACAGCCACATGAGGGGCGCCCAATAAGCCGCTTGTTCCGTGTTGCCAAAGGCCCATTTCACCCCCGTCCAATTCAGGCCGCTTTGAACGTGGGGATTCTCGCTCACATATTCCGGATCGTCATAATTGATGAAATCAAAATGCGTCGCCGGCCAGTACAAGACCACGGTCACCAGCGCCAGCAGGGCGGCCATCAGCCACGCCGGAAAAACCGGCCGGGCCGCCACTGTCGGCGCGGGGTTGGAATACTCCGGGGATGCCTGCTCGGAGCTGGGTCTCTGCTGGTTCGAATTGAATTTCATCGCGTCTGCCGCCGCCTCATTGATTTACGGCCCCGCAGGCCCGCCCGTGGGGGTGTTTTTTAGTTCCAACGCTTTTGCCAGATTGGTTTGCGCAGCCGCATAATCCGGCTTGAGCCGGACGGCTTCCTGAAACTCATGGATTGCCTCATCCAACCGGCCTTTTGCCCCCAACGCGATGCCCAGGCTGTTGTGTGCGATGGCGTAATCGGGTTGGAGTCGAAGCGCCTCCTGAAACTGGCTGATGGCCGCATCGGTCTGCCGCTGCCGGCTCAGAGCGACCCCGAGACCGTAGTGAGCGGGGGCCAAGTCCGGTTTGAGCCTGAGCGCTTCCTGAAACTGATTGATCGTTTCGTCCATCCGGCCTTGCTTGAGCAGAACGTTCCCGAGGTTGTAATGGGCATCCGCCTCCTCCGGACTGAGTCGGATGGCCGCCTGAAACTGGCTGATCGCCGCTTCAATCTGGCCCTGTTTGACAAGCAAGTTACCGAGGTTGTTGTGGGCGGGGGCTGAATCCGGGTTCAGGCGGAGGGTTTCGCGAAACTCACTGACAGCTTCATCCGTCCGCCCTTGCTTCAGGAGAGCGACGCCGAGACTGTAGTGGGTTTGGGCGTCCTCCGGGTGAAGGCGGAGGGTTTCGCGAAACTGGCGGATGGCCACGTCCGGCCGGCCCTGCTTGGCGAGCAAATCAGCCAGACTGTAATTCGCCAGGGCGTCCTCCGGCTTAAGTCGAAGGGCTTCGCGAAACTGGCTGATCGCCTCATCATTTTGGCCTTGGCCAGCCAGCAGTCCGCCCAGGAAGTCGTGGGCTTCGGGGTCATTGGGCTTGAGGCGGAGGGAGGTCCGAAATTCTCCGACCGCCTCACTGGTTCGTCCCAAATCGCGAAAAGTGTTGCCAAGGTTGAAATGAGCGTCGGCATCGTCTGGCTTAAGCCGAAGGGCCGCCTGATAATGGCTGATCGCCGCGTCGGTTTGCCCCTGTCTGGCCAGCAGGTTTCCCAGGTTGTTGTGGGCATCGGCGTCCTCCGGTTTAAGCCGGACGACAAACTGAAATTCGCTGATCGCCGCGTTGGTTTGGCCGAGTTGGAGCAGGACCAAACCGAGGTTATAATGGGCATCGGGGTAATTTGGTTTGATGCGGAGGGCGGACTGGTATTGGCTGATCGCCGCGTCGGGCCGACCCAGGCCGCCAAAGACGAGGCCGAGATTGTAACAGGCTTCGGCGTAATCCGACTTGCAACGGAGGGCGGCTTGATATTCGCTGATCGCCGTGTTGGTCTGGCCCCGGTTGAGATACAATGTGCCAAGGTTATTGTGCGCGATGGCAAGATTGGGTTTCAAACGAAGCGCAACCTGATACTGGCTGATCGCCTCGTCAATCCGGCCTTTCTTGGCCAGCGCTTCGGCATAATTATTGTGAGCCAGGGGCACCGTTGGATTGAGCCGGATGGCTTCCTCAAACTGACTGATGGCCGCGTCCGTCTTTCCTTGCTCCAACAGGGTGTCGCCCAAGGCGCTGTGCGGGACATAATTATCCTGCGTGACGGCCAGTGCGTGGCGGAACAAGGTTTCCGTGTTCTGCCAGTACCCGAGCTGATGCCGCGTCAACGCCAGACAGAGAATGACGGCCGCAGTACCCGCCACGGACAGCATCTTCACCTGGTTAGGCCAGCCCCGGGTTAGTTCATTCGCGCCCCAAATGACCAGAACCAGCAATCCCAGTGACGGCACATAAACGAAACGGTCGGCCATTGACTGTTCGCCTGACTGCACCAGTTGGATCACCGGCACCAGGGTCCCGACAAACCACAACCAGCCCATCAGCATAAAGGGATAACCCCGCCGTTTCACCCAAAACAGTGCCGTCAGGCAGGTTAGAAATACTCCAGCCGCCAACACCATGCTCCATGGCCAATACCCGGGGTGTGGGTAGAGAACGGCCAGATTAACCGGACAAAATGTCTTTCCCAGATAACGGCAATAGGAAATCAGGGCGTTTCCAACCCGGGCCCCCAGCGGAAGCATTCCCACCGTCGCGACTCCTCCGCCCTCATTTTGCGCCACGAAAGTCACAACACAACCCGCCGCCGCCAGGAACAGGAACGGAATTTTTTCCCGCACCAAGGGCCGCCAGCCAACGGATTTAAGACGCTCCAAGGGCCAGTAATCCAGCAGCAACAAAACACAGGGCAGCGTCACGAGCATCCCCTTGCTCATCAAGCCCAGCGCGAACAGCAACAGGGCGGTGCCGTACCAGACGCGCGGTTTTCCCATCGGCCGCCGGACAGCAGTCACATATTCAACATAAGCCCACAGGGTCAACAACCAGAAACAGGTGCTCAGCACATCCTTGCGCTCCGTGACCCAGGCCACGGATTCCACCCGCAGCGGATGCCACCCAAACAGGGCGGCCAACAGCAGACTTCGCCACCCCGCCCCGGTCAGGCGGCGAAACACCAAAAACACCAGGGCGGTGTTGACCGCGTGCAACAACACATTGATTAGATGATGCCCTCCGGCCTGCAAGCCGAAGAGCTGACACCCCAGCATGTGTGACAGCCACATGAGGGGAGCCCAATAAGCCGCTTGCTCCGTGTTGCCAAAGGCCCATTTCACCCCCGCCCAACTCAAGCCGCTTTGGACGTGGGGATTCTCGCTCACGTATTCCGGATCGTCATAACCGACAAAATCATAATGCGTCGCCGGCCAGTACAGGACGACCGTCACCAGCGCCAGCAAGACAGCCGGCCACCACGCCGGAAAGCGCCGCCTGGTCGGAACAGAAGCCACTGTCCCCGGTGGCGTAGAAGGGGATTTTGCCAGCCCCCCCGGTTCGGACTGGAGTGCCGACTGGTTTAAATTGGAATGCGTCATGCCTGTTTCCATCTCACCGCTTCACGGGCTCCGCCATCCGCACATGAGTCATGATGCAGAGTGATTACGGAAAAACCGCTGGCAAGTCAACCGTGGGGAAAGGCCGGCACGGCACGTCGGGAAAAAACATCCCCGCTCCAAAGGCAATGTTACACGCTTGCCCCCGCCAGGGGGCAAGGGTCGAAGTTTGGATTTCACACCGTGGATTTTTCGCTCTCCATCGTCCCCTGCCCCGCCAGCGGAGAGGCCGGTTCCACTGCCGACTGTTCCAATTGGGCCGGGCCCGCCGTGGCGGTGGCCGTCAGGGGTGCTTCTCCGGCCTTGTGAAATTTTACGCTGACAATCTTCGTCACCCCATGTTCCTCCATCGTGACCCCATACAACACGTCGGCCATGCCAATCGTGCGCTTGTTGTGCGTGATCATCACAAACTGCGAATGATGGATGAACCGTTGCAACACCTTGACGAAGCGGTTGATGTTGGATTCGTCCAGCGGCGCGTCCAACTCGTCCAGCACGCAGAACGGGCTGGGCTTGACCTGGTAAATCGAGAACAACAGCGAAACGGCCACCATCGTCTGCTCACCCCCCGACAGCAGGGAAATCCCCTGCAACTGTTTGCCCGGCGGCCGGGCGACAATGTCAATGCCGCTTTCCAGCACGTCATTTGCATCCGCCAGAATCAAATCCGCCTTGCCACCGCCAAACACGTCCACAAACATCAACCGGAAATTCTCCCGGATTTTTTCAAACGTCTCCAGGAACATCTGCCGGGTCTGCGTGTTGATGCGGTTGAGGATCTCCAGCAACTGCGTCTTGGCGTTGACCAAATCATCATTCTGCTGCGTCAAAAACTGATACCGTTGCTCCGTCTCCTCGTATTCCTCGATGGCCACCAGGTTGACCGGACCCATTTCATCAATGCGCTGCTGCAGACTCTCCACCTGACCGGCCACCGCCTGCCAGTCCGTGGCCGCGCCCGCCTGGGCCATTTGCTCGGGCGTCAGCGTTTCCACTTTCGCCGGGCCTTCATCCGCCACCGTAATCGTGATGCATTCACTGCGCACCGATTCCAGCGCCAGATGATATTTCTGCTGAATCCGCTCGCAGAGATTCTGCACCGCCATGTTCTTCTGCGCCAGTTCCACTTCCAACGCCCCGCGTTGAGATTGGATCTCGGTCAAGCGCCGGCGCTGTTCGCGGAGTTGTTCCTCGCGCTGGAAGATTTCCGCCTGCTGCACCTGCTGCCGGGCCGCCAGTGCCGCCGTTTGCGCGCTCACCCGCTCCCGTTCGTGCCCCAGCCGCTCCGCCTGGGAACGCGACTCCTGGATTTCCAATTCCGCCTGTTCCCGGCGGGTCAGCACTCCGGCGATGTCATGCCGGCGCTGCTCCACCACCTGGGCCAGCTCCTGCAACCGCCGGTCCAGCGTTTGCTGCTGCTGGCGGTAGGACGCCAGCAATTGTTCCTGGGCCGCCAGCGAAACCTTGTTTTCCGTCAGGGCGGCGTTGGCCGCGTCGCGATCCTGCCGCAGGGTTTCCATTTCCGCCGTCAGGGCCGCCACGCGCTCCTGGCCAGTACGCTCGCGGGCTTCCAACTCGCCCAGTTGAACCGTCAGCGCGCTGCGCTTTTGCGTTCCCTCCGCCTCCTGATCCACGAGGTTTTGCACTTCAAAAACCACCGTGTCAATTTTCTGGTGCAGCAGCCGGTTGGAGGTGGTCAGCGCCTTGAACTCCCCCTCCCGCGTGGCAATGGCCACCTCCTGCTGGCGCAGTTCCGTCTGCGCCTGCTGCAAACCGGCCTGCAATTCCGTTTGCTCGCCCAACAACGCCCCGCGCCGCCGGCTGGCCTCGGCCACTTTCTCCTGAATCACCGCCAGTTCCGCCTGCAGTTCGCCAATTTGATTTTTGCGGCCCAGAATGGACGAGGGCGCCCGGCTGTTACTCGCGCCATTCAACGATCCGCCGGTATACACCCCGTACCGACTCAGCAAATCGCCGGTCAGGGTCACGAAATCACAGCCCGCATGACCGTTTTGAATTTGGGAGGTTGCCGTGGCCAGGTCGGCCGCAATGTAGGTGCGGCCCAGCAGGGCCCGCAGCAGTTTCTCCACCGAAGGGTCCGCCCGAACCACGCTCAGGGCGGGAACGATCCCCGCCGACATCACCGGTGCGGCAGACGCAGCCGGAGCAGCCTCACCACCGGAAGCGGCCCCCAAGGGCGTTTCCGTGGCTCCAACGACGCCACCGGCAACCGCCGGAGCCGCAGCGGCTTCCCCGCCGACAACGGCGCCCGGCGCCGGAATCGTGCCGGGCGGCTTCGTCTCCCCGCATGCCAAAACCGGTTCCTCGGGAATGCCGATGGCCAGCGCGGCGATGCTCGCCCGCCCGGATTTATTATTCGACAACCCCGTCAAAATTTCCTGCGCCGCCTCCGGCCGTTCCGTCAGCACCAGTTGCAAATGATGGCCGAGCGCATTTTCGACCGCCACCACGTATTGATCCGGCACCCGGATGCGGTCCACCAGCGACCCGATGACTGAATTGGACTGCCGCAGCGCCGCCTGGGTGCCCGCGCTAAAGCCCTCGTGCGCCCCCTCCAATTGTTCCAGCACATGCAGACGCGAACGCTTCTCAGCCTGCTTTTGCAGCAATTGATCCTGTTCGTCCGAGGATTGCTGCAATTCGACCTGCAATTGCCGCAGCCGGTTCTGCCGTTCCTCCACGGAACCGCGCTTCGTCTGCGCCTGCAATTTCTCCTCTTCCACCGTGGCCGTGAATTCCAACAACCGCGTCTCCAGCCGCGTCCGTTCCTCCTCCAACTGCATTTTTTCGGACGACAGCTTTTCCAGTCGGACCGTGTTGCCCTGCTTCTGTTGGTCCAGGGTGCTGATGTCATTCCGCACCCGGCTCAGCGTCTGGGCCGCCGCAAACGCGCCGGACTGAGCCTGCCGCAAATCCTCCTGCCGCTGCTTCAACTGTCCGTCCACCACCCGCACCGACTCCAGCTTGCCCTCCAATGCCTGCCGGTGCCCGGCCAGCGCCGTCTCCGACGCCGTCATGCCCTCCGTCACCGAGACCAGTTCCGCTGAAGCCGCCTTGCGCCGCTCCTCCGCCTGGGCAATGTCCGCCAGCGCCTTCTCATTTTGCGATTCCAGTTCGTGCAGCCGTTCCTGATTGAAAAGAATGCGGCTCTCATGCCGGTCAATGCTGGATTTCAGCTCCAGCCCCTGTTGCTGCATCGCCGCCACCTCATGCTCCAACTCCGCCAAGCGTCCCCGCAATTGCGCGATTTCATCCTCGCCCCTGAGAACCGAGGCGGAAGTGGCCTCAATCTCCGTCCGCAACTGCTCCGCCGCCGCCTGCTTTTCGCCAATCGCCACTTGCAGCACATCATATTGATGGCGCGCCAACTGGGTTTCCAAATGCTGGAGTTCCAGTGACAACTGCTTGAACCGCCGGGCCTTGCCCGCCTGCCGTTGCAGCGACCCGATCTGCCGCTTCACCTCGCGGATCAGATCCGCCACCCGCAGCAGGTTTTGATCCGTGTATTCCAACTTCCGCAGGGATTCCTTTTTCTGGCTTTTAAACTTCGTGATTCCCGCCGCCTCCTCAAAAATCAGCCGGCGATCCTCCGGCTTGCTCGAAAGAATCTGCGTAATCTGCCCCTGTGCCAAAATGCTGTAGCTTGAACGCCCCACGCCCGTACCCATGAAAAGCTGCTGAATATCCCGCAACCGGCACGCCGTGCGATTGATGAAATATTCACTGCCGCCGTCCCGGAAAATTCGCCGGGTCAGGGTCACTTCTTCATAAGCCACATCCACACCCGCCGCCTGCAAATGCTCACCGTCCACGCCGCCGAAAGTCAGGGAAACCTCCGCCATCGCCATGGGTTTGCGCCCGTCCGTGCCGTTGAAAATGACATCCGCCATCTCACTGCCGCGCAACGCCTTGGCCGACTGTTCCCCCAACACCCACCGGATGGCATCGGAGACATTGGACTTGCCGCAGCCGTTCGGACCGACAATCGCCGTCACCCCCGGTTGGAAGTTCAACGAGGTCTTGTCGGCGAACGATTTAAACCCAAAAATTGTTAAATTCTTCAGATACATTCTCTGACGAATAGCAAACCAACGTCGGATTTCAATGTAAAGCAAAAACACAACATAAAGGATACATTTTTCAGAAGGATACTACTAATAGGGACACCCCTCCCTTCGACGGAAGCCAAAATGGACGCAAGAATGGCCGGATTTAGCGTTAAACCCAAACCCCGAAACAAAGGGGTGATTTTTGAGGGACAGCGCCCGGTTGCCTCGGCTTATTATCGCCACAATTTACCCCCGGGCCAGTGGAGAGTTTAGCCACGGCTGGACAACCCGCCCCAGAGCGGCCATCCCAAAAGATAAAAGTCGGTCGGCAGGCGTGAACTGTGGAGCCGATCGTTTGCAATGGTGACGCCATCACGAAGGGAGAAGTCTCCGCATTCTGGAAGCTCGCTTTTGGCACCGGCCGGTTCCAAATGGACGGGCTGCGGCGTAATGACGACTTTTATGGTTGGGATTTAAAATTGCTCAGAATGTTTCGGCAGGCCTATTTTCGTGGTTTGACCGGGTTTGACCTTGACGACTGATCAACGACAGGTGAACGCCGACATAAAGCCAACTGGTTCAAGGCTTTAGCCCGGGTGGATGGCTGCCAGTGCCCCGGCCCACAGGCTGAATTGAAGGGTTGGATTAGGTTTGACCAGGCTTGACCGGATTTGAGGGAGGGGAAGGTGGAAAAAAGCAAAGATCAAGTCGTTTGGTCGTCTTTGGACTCATTGAGGATGGTTTCCAATCTTTGGGCTCCCAAAGGTTTGACCAGGTTTGACCCGGTGTTATGTTTACGCCGGGTCAGGGGACCCGGCCTACAGGACTGAAGCGGTTTGCGATAATGGTTTGGGCCTCAACCCGGGGGCACCGGAGTGGAATTTGAATTTTTTTGCGGTCTGTTCCGATTCTTTTTGATTTTTATTGTTCTTTTCGACCTTTTTTAAAGGCGAACAGCCCACGGCCAATCGCAATCAATGACAGCCAGTCAAATACGGCGGCGAAGGGTTATTCGACACGCATCACACCGATACAAGATTTCAAAGAGCCTTTGGATGGAATCAAACCACCCTCCGCCACTTGCAGCTACAGCCTTGGCGGCCAGACACGCCGGGAAAATGGGAGGCGCCAAATTATGAATTCACGCTGGCAACCGTCCGTTACCCTCCTGAACCGCCATTGGTACGACGCGGGAAAAACAAACCGGCGCCAACCAACACCTGACGCTCGCACTGGCAGATTATTTTGTCAAGCGGCGGTGACGGGCCCGGGCGGCATTACGATTTTCCCACTGCCTCTGTCCCCAAAGGCCATTCATTTCATCCTTATCTTAGTCCAGCAACCAGCCAACCAGGCCACCCGCCAATATCAGCCAGGTCGAATTGATTTGATAGCGCAGCAGCAAAAGGCCGGCCAGCCCCGCCAGACTCACCGTCCATCCATCCACCAAAGCCGCCCGGCCCAACTGCCAGGTGACCACCGCCATTAATGCGAGCGACGCCACATTCACCCCGTCCAAAAAAGCGCCGGTCACCCGGGAACGACGCAGACGGGGAATCAGCGGGCCGCTGACGGCCACCAGCAAAAAGGAGGGGAGAAAAATCGCCACCGTGGCCACCAGGGCGGCTGACGGCCCGCCCAGAATATAACCAATAAACGTGGCGGTGGTGAACACCGGCCCCGGGGTGAATTGACCGACCGCGACGGCATCCAACAACTGATTTTCGGTCAGCCAATGCCAGTGACCGACCAAGTCCGTGCGCAGAAATGCCAGCAGCAGATAACCGCTGCCAAACAGCACCGAGCCGACCTTGAGAAAAAAGAGGAACAGGCTTCCCAACTTGAACGGAGTCACCGCGCCCGCCGCCAACATCATTGGGAATCCCGCACCGGCCATTGGGGATGGAACAATCAACAAGGCCGGCCGGCGGACCCGCAACCGGCCGAGCACCACCAACAATCCGGAGCCAAACAGGATCACCAGGGGATTGACCCCGCAGAAGCTGAGGGTGATGGCGGCCATGGCGAGGAGCGTCAGCCAGCGGTTTTTGACGGCGATGGGTCCCAGTTTGCACAGTGCCTGCACCACCACCGCAATAATGACGGGCTTAATGCCGTGAAAGAGTTCCGCCACCGCCGGAAGTTTTCCAAACCGGACGTAAGCCCAGGCCAGCGCCGTAACAATCAGCGCGGCGGGCAGGATAAAGCACACGCCACCCAGGACCAACCCGCGCCAGCCCGCCCGGCGATAGCCGATGAAGATTGCCAGTTCGGTTGAACTCGGGCCGGGAATGAGACTGACCATCCCGATGAGATCGAGAAATTCCGCCTGGGTCAGCCATTGCCGCCGGCGCACCACCTCATTTTCCATCAGCGAGATATGCGCGGCCGGCCCCCCAAAGGCGGTGAGGCCGAGTTTGAGGAACAATCCGGCCAGCTCACGCAAGCGATGGTTTTCAGCCGATGGCATCTCCGATAGTCACGGTGATTCAGAACATAAACCAAATCATGAGCAGAGCCGAAAGGAAAATCAATCCAATGACCGTTCACCGGGTGCATCGTGGCACTTCCACCGGAGCTCGGCCATTCAGGGCACGAATGGGCATCGGCGGTTCGACTGGCCGGCAAACTTCCGGAAGTTGAAGCGGCATGAATGCCGCGCTCCGACCATTTGATTCACGGCAGCGGCTCCCCGCGTGCGGCCACAAACAGGCGGTACCATTCCTCGCGGGTCAGTTCAAATTCCGTGGCATGCACGGCGTCGCGAATGCGGTCGGGATTGGTGGACCCGACGATGGGCATGATTCCGGCGGGATGTTTGAGGAGCCAGGCAAAGGCCACGGCGGAACGAGACACGCCGTATTGGGAGGCGAAGCCATCCAGCAGCGGCACAACGCTTTCCGTCCGATAGCCTTCCTGGTATTTCAAGAGGCGTTTGGCACCGTCGGCAAACTGTCCGCCGCCGAGCGGGCTCCAGGCCATGGGGGTCATTTTCCGTTCGAGACATTGATCCAGCGTGCCATCGTCCAGGGCCGCCATCCGGCCCAGGCTGATTTCAACCTGATTCGCCATGAGCGGCATCGAACAGGCGGCCTGCAGCGCGGCCACCTGCGATGGACGGAAGTTGCTGACGCCGAAATAACGGACCTTGCCCGCTGATTTCAATTTCTCAAAGGCGGCGGCAATGTCTTCGGGCTGCATCAGCCAGTCGGCGCGATGGAGCAAATACAGGTCAATGGTCTCCACGCCCAGGCGTTGGAGGGAGCCCTCACAAGCACTCAGTAGATGTTCGCTGGACAAATTGAAGTGGTAAGGTGACCCGGGTGGATCGTCCACGCGACGGACCCCGCCCTTGGTGACGATCACCACACGTTCGCGCATGCCGGACACCTCGCGCAAAACAGAGCCGAAAATTCTCTCAGCCTCATGGGAACCGTAGATGTCCGCATGATCGAACAGCGTGTAGCCGGCTTCAAAAGCGGTGATCGCCGCCCGCCGGCCGGCGGCCCACAGTTCCGGGGTCATTTCAGCCGCATTACGAACGCCCGCCAGCCGCCAGCAACCGTAGGCGAGGCGGCTGGATTGGATCGTGCTGTTTCCCAAAGTGATGGTTTGCATGATTATCGGACGGCATTGTGCTTTCACCAGTTTCAAACGGCAAAACAAAAAAGCCGTTTCAGTTGCCTGAAACGGCGTTTGAATTCTCAGCGGCGGATTATTTCTTTTTCGCCTGGCGCTTTTCCTCAATCGCGGCCTGGGCGGCGGCCAGGCGGGCCACCGGGACGCGGTAGGGGGAGCAGCTCACATAGCTCAGACCGATGCGATGGCAGAACTTGACGGAATCCGGATCGCCGCCGTGTTCGCCGCAGATGCCGAGCTTGATGTCGGGACGGGTGCTGCGGCCCTTGGCGATGGCGATTTGCATCAACTGGCCGACGCCGGTCTGGTCAATGGAGGCAAACGGGTTTTTCTTCAGGATCTCGGCCTCCTGATAGGCGCCGAGGAAGCTGCCGGAATCGTCGCGGCTCATGCCCAGCGTGGTCTGGGTGAGATCGTTGGTGCCGAAGCTGAAGAACTCGGCGGTTTGCGCGATTTCCTCGGCGGTGAGGGCGCCGCGAGGGATTTCAATCATGGTGCCGACGTGATAGGTGAGTTTGACTTTCTTTTCCGCCTGCACCTGCTGGGCGACTTCATGAACGATGGCGACCTGCTGGTCCAGTTCCTTCTTGAAGCCAACGAGGGGGATCATGATCTCCGGCTTGCACTTGATCTTTTCGTGGAGGCACTGGGCGGCGGCTTCGAACACGGCGCGCGCCTGCATGCGGGTGATTTCCGGATACTTGATGCCCAACCGGCAGCCCCGGAAGCCCAGCATGGGGTTGAATTCATGCAACTCGGAGACGCGCCGCATGATTTTTTCCACGGGAATGTTCAATTTTTTCGCGAGGTCAAGCTGTTGTTCCTTCGCGTGGGGGAGGAATTCGTGCAGCGGCGGATCAAGGAAACGGATGGTGGCGGGGAAGCCTTTCAGCGCCTTGAAAATGCCGAAGAAGTCATCGCGTTGATACGGGAGGAGCTTGGCCAGGGCGGCTTCGCGGGCCTCGGTGGTGTCCGCGAGGATCATTTCACGCATGGAGTCAATCCGGTCGCCCTCGAAGAACATGTGTTCGGTGCGGGTGAGGCCGATGCCCGTGGCGCCAAAGGCCATGGCGGTTTGCGCCTGCACGGGCGTGTCGGCGTTGGTGCGAACCTCCAGGCGGGTGACCTGGTCGCACCATTTCATCAGTTGACTGAAGTGTTTGAATTTTTCGGTGGTCTTGGCGGCGGCATCATTGTGGATCAAACCGGCGATGATTTCCGAGGGGACGGTCTTAATGGCCCCGGCATAGACGGTGCCGGCGGTGCCATCAATGGAGAAGAAGTCGCCTTCGTTGTAGGTCTGACCTCCCACGGTGACATTCTTTTTGTCGTAATTGATGGCCAGGGAGGCGATGCCGCAGACGCACACCTTGCCCATTTGACGGGCGACCAGGGCGGCATGGGAACTGACCCCGCCACGGGCGGTCAGAATGCCTTCGGCGGCGATCATGCCGCGCAAATCCTCGGGGGAGGTTTCAATGCGCAGCAGGAGGACCTTCTCGCCGCGTTTTTCGGCTTCGACGGCGCGGTCGGCGTTGAAATAAATCTTGCCGGAGGCGGCGCCGGGACCGGCCGGGAGACCGGAGGCGATGATGGCGGCCTTTTTGATTTCGGCGGGATCGAACACCGGGGCCAGCAACTGGTCAAGCTGGTCGGCGGGATTGCGCAGGACGGCGGTGTCGGCGTCAATCAATTTCTCCTTCACCATGTCCATGGAGAACTTGAGGGCGGCCATGGCGGTGCGCTTGCCGTTGCGGGTCTGGAGCATGAACAGGCGGCCTTCCTGAATGGTGAACTCGATGTCCTGAACATCCTTGAAATGCTTTTCCAAGGTGGCGCGGACCTTGAGAAGTTCCGCGTAGGACTTGGGCATTTCATCCTTCAAGCGCAGCACCGGCTCCGGGGTGCGCACGCCGGCGACCACGTCTTCGCCCTGGGCGTTGATGAGGAATTCGCCGTAGAATTCGTTTTTGCCATTGGCCGGATTGCGGGTGAAAGCCACGCCGGAACCGGAGGTGTTGCCGGTGTTGCCGAAGACCATGGCCTGAACATTGACGGCCGTTCCCCATTCGGTGGGGATGTTGTATTTGCGGCGATAAACAATGGCACGGTCGTTCATCCAGGAACCGAACACGGCGCCGGCGGCGCCACGCAACTGGTCCCAGGGATCATTGGGGAAGGATTTGCCGGTGCGCTCTTTCACCAGGGCCTTGAAACGGTTGACGAGTTCCTGCTGATCGGCGGCGGTGAGTTCGCTGTCCACGATGTCCTTTTGATACTTCTCGTGCTTGAACTGGTGAATGACCGATTCAAACGGTTCATGGTCTTCATTCTCGCGTTTTTGAACACCGAGGACGACATCGCCGTACATCTGGATGAAGCGGCGATAGCAGTCCCAGGCAAAGCGCTCATTTTTGGTGGCGTTGGCCAGGGAGACGACGGTCTGATCGTTCAAGCCCAGATTCAGGATGGTGTCCATCATGCCGGGCATGGAATCGCGCGCGCCGGAACGGACGGCCACCAGGAGCGGGAAGCCCTTGGCATCGCCGAACCGGTAGCCCATGATTTTTTCCATGTTGGTGATGCCGGCCTCCATTTGGGCCTGCAATTCAGCGGGATATGTTTTCTTGTGGGCGTAAAAATAGGTGCACACCTCGGTGGTGATGGTGAATCCGGGAGGAACCGGGAGGCCGATGCGCGTCATTTCCGCGAGATTGGCGCCTTTGCCGCCCAGCAATGGTTTCATGGAACCGTCGCCATCGGCTTTCTTATTGCCCCAGGTGTAAACGTATTTGGTGGATTTGGATGCAGATGCTTTTGCCATAAATTAAAATTATTTAAATATTCCGATCAGCAACGAAAAACGGAATTTAGCAAACATACGCGCGGTGTCAATGAACGAAGCACCGCCGAGAAACAATTTTTTGGGATTTTCCGTGTCCATCGGTGTTTGGTTTTTGGGGCTCCTGGTCTGACTTTTAGAACTTCTTCTTTAATCAAGGTCCCGACTTAACGGGGCCGACGGTCCGCGCGCCGGCCGGTTTTCAAAAACAGAGATATAACATTTCCATTGCACGGGCGTGGTCGCCGCCTCCGGCCCCCAGACGGCCAGGGGTTCGGATTGGGCGTTGAGTTGGATCAGCCCCACGCATTGAAAGTGGGCCGGCCCGTAGCCGCGCATCCAGTCGAACAGCAGGGCACAGGAGTTCGTGCGGGCGAGCCATGAACTGGGGATGGAAACCAAGACGACGTAGGCCGGGGGGGTCTGTTCGATTTCGCGGATCATGTCCTCCTGCATCCGGCGGGCAAAGGGCTGGGGCTCCATGAGCGGATAGGTGTAAATCTGGCGGGAAGAGGAACGGCGGTGCGCGTAAAAATAAATCTGGGGCTCGGAACCAATGACCATGATGGGCTGGTCGGGGCGGGTATGGGCGGCCAGATAGCGGCCGATTTCGGCGGATTCAGGGAAGGCATTGGCCCCATAAACGGCCCGACTGGCTTCCGGGGGCGAAAGGAAGAACAACACCGCGCGGTCGGCGAAGAGACTTTGGGCGCAGGCCATGGTTCCGAACAAAAAAGGGAGCCACCGCAGCCAGGACGGGGCGGATGGAGTGGAGTTCTGACGAAGGCTCCCGGAAACCGCCAGACCGGCGAGCAACGCCACGGCGGGCGCAAGGAGAATGAAATAATGCCCCCGGAAATACCACCCCGGGCAGACCGCCAGACCGGAGAAAAGAAGCAAGCCAGCGAGAAAAATCCGCGCATTTAAAGCCGGAGATGCGAAGCACAAACGGAGCAATCCCAACCCGGCGAGCAGCCAGAGCAACGGGGCGGCATGGAAAAGCGCAGCCAAGGCAAGCTTCGCGTTATCCAGGCCGACATCAAGGGTTTCGATGCTGACATATTCGCGGGCATAGGAGATGGTCCAAAACCAGAATTCCGGGAAGACGCCGGCGATTTTCAGCCAGAGACAGACGGACAGGAAAGGCAGCAGGCAGCCAAGTGAATAAAGGCCGAGCCGGACCGCGATTTGGAGCCGGGGAATTTTTCCGGCCAGGCTGATCCACGCCAGATAAAGCCCGCCAAAAACGCCAAAGAACAGCCCCGGCTGTTTCATGAGAAAAGCGGCGCCAAAAAAGAAGCCGGCGACGAGACAGCCCCACCACCGACCGCTCTGTTCCACCCGCAACAACATCCAGACACCGAGCAGGGCCGGCAACATGACGAAATGGGTGGCGTGGGCGGCCAAGCCGAAATAGGCCGGGCTTAAGGTCATCAGCGCATAGGCGGCGGTGGCGATGACCGCACCGGGAAAGTCCAGGAGTTTCCGGGCGATGAGGAAGAGGACGGCCAGGGTGGCCAGATGAACAATCAGCAGTCCCAGGTGGATGCCCGCCGGCGTCTGCCCAAAGAGGGACATCACGCCGGCATAAGCGAGGTAGATACCGGGCATTTTCATGTTGCAGGCGAGTTGATAGGGCGGAATGCCCTCAAGCTGGAGCTGGCCGGCATAGGCGTATTCCCCCTCGTCGCGTTCGAGCGGAAGATCCAGCAACCGGACCCGCACGCCCACCGCCACCAAAAGGGCCAGACACAGAAACGAAAGTGACAGCCAACGGGTGAGGTTGCTTTGGGAAGAGGGAGAGCCAAACATGGCCCTAAAAGTCATGATTGGGAGGGCAAAATCAACCAAAATTTCGGTCGGAAATCAAAAAGTCCGGGCAACCGAGAGTCCAAAAACCATCACCCCGGATGGCATGTTCTTGAGAATCAAGGAGATTTGACGCCATGATTGCGGCACTGCGCTCGCAACCCGCAGCGGGGACCGGGACCGCCAATTTCTGATCAGCAATGGTCAAATCCGGCCAAATTAAGCTTGCAGAAATTCAGGGGCGGGGCATCCTTTAAATGAGTTGCGATACGCCAAACATTCATTGCGCCGCTGGAGCGGGTCGGCGATTTGCCTTTGCCTGACCGGATTGGTATTGCTGCAACTGGCGATGGTGGCCAGCGAATCGCTGCACAAGTTCTTCCATGCGGACGCGGATGATCCCGGGCATGAGTGTTCGGTGACGATGTTCGCACACGGGCAGGTGGATGCCAGTCCGGTTGAGGTTCCTGTGGTGGCGCCGATTGCGGGGGTGGACATCACGCCCCCGGCGGTTGAGTCCGTTCTTTGCGCGTCCTTTAAAGATCTTCCCCCCGGTCGCGCACCCCCTCGGCTACGCGCCGTTTCCTGATTCGGTTTGCGTTCCAAGACACGGTTGTGTCTCTTTCCAGTTAATCTGTCAAAAACTTTGTCCCATGCCTGAGGCTTGGGCAATGGTCGAATTCAGGACACGCATGAGCATGACCCATTCGATGGGTCGGGGGACTTTTGGGGCGATGCAGCGGCGGAAACGCCGCGCTCCGGAAGATCCACCAACGGAGGCGGGGTCGGGAAGCTGACCCCGGATATTAATAAAAGACCAACAGGTGTGTTTAACAATCTTCAACCATTTGATTTATGAAAGCTTTGACGAATAAAAAATCGAGGAATCACAGGGCTAAATTGAGAAATCGCAGTATTCATTGGACGGTCATTTCGGTGGCGGCATTATCGGGCGGACGGACGGCGGTGGCGCAAACGAACACGGTGGCGAATGCGGGCAGTTCCACCAATGTCACGGAACTGGGCAATGTGACGGTCATCGGCAAGTTGAACCAGGCGCGCAGCCAGATTGTTCCCAATTTGGGAGCGACGTCCTATGCCATCAGCAAGGACCAGATCGCGTCGGAATCGCAGGGGGAGAACGCGCCGTTTAATGAGATCATCCTGCGGGCGCCGGGGGTGGCGCAGGATTCGGCGGCGAACGGGGATTTGCACGTGCGCGGCGAGCACGCCAATTTGCAGTACCGCATTGACGACGTGCTGCTGCCGGAGGGCATCACCGGGTTCGGGCTGGAACTGGACCCGCGCTTCGTGCAAAACCTGCAATTCATCACCGGCTCCCTGCCGGCGGAATACGGCTTTCGCACTGCGGCGGTCGTGGACATCCAGACGAAGAGCGGGGCGTTTGCGCCCGGCGGGACGTTTGACCTGTACGGCGGCAGTTTCGGCACCGTGCGGCCGAGTTTTGAATACGGCGGCACGCAGGGGAAATGGGATTACTTCATGGACGGCAGTTTCGATCACAACGATCTGGGCATTGAGAACGTCACCGGCAGTTCCAGCGCCCTGCACGACACGACGGACCAATACAAGACGTTCGTGTACGCCTCGCGCATTTTGAGCGACACCAGCCGCATCAGCGTGATTGGCAGCGCGTCCTATGCGGATTTCCAAATTCCGGTCAACCCCGCGCAGCAACCGGTCGGGACGATTGGCAACGGGGTGACGAATGTCTGGACGCCGCCGGCCTCGCTGGGCACGCCGGCGGCGACCGCCTTGAACGACAACCAAAACGAGCAGAATTATTACGGCGTGGTGGCCTTTCAAAAATCGGCCGGGGACTTGAACCTGCAAGTGGCCGCCTTCGGGCGGGACAGCAGCGCGCATTATGTGCCGGGCAATATTCCCGCGACCTTGTATTACAACGGGGGCGTGGCCACGGACGAGGACCGCACGCTCTACTCGGGCGGTTTGCAGGCGGACGCCAGCTATGAGTTGGGCGATCATCACACGCTGCGCGGCGGTTTGACGACGATGGAGGAATTTGTCACGGCGGACACGACGACCACGTTCTTTGATTATAACAACGCCAACAACAGCCTCGGCGGGGAAAGCAGTCTCACCCAGGACAATTCCCCGGAGGCCTTCTTCTACGGCATGTATTTGCAGGATGAATGGAAGCTGGTGCCCAAAATGCTCACGCTCAACTACGGCGCCCGGTTTGACTACTATTCCTCGTCCTTTGACACGGAGCACCAGGTCAGCCCGCGCGTCAACCTGGTTTACCAGCCCTTTGAGGGCACGGCCCTGCACATCGGGTATTCCCATTATTTCACCCCGCCGCCGCTGGAAACCGTGCCGGGGTCGGACATCACGGCCTTTGACAACACGACGGCCGAATCGAGTGAGACGGCCGCCACGGCGGTGAAAGCCGAGCGCGCCAATTACTACGACGCGGGCATCAGCCAAAAGCTCGCGCCCGGATTGACCGTCGGGGTGGATGGCTACTATAAGACGGCCCAGGATCAATTGGATGACGGCTTGTTCGGACAGTCGCTCATTCTCTCCTCGTTCAATTACACCGTGGGCCGGGTCCGCGGGGTGGAATTCACCGCCAACTACGCCGCCGGCGGCTTCCTCACCTATGCGAATCTGGCCTACTCAGTCGCGCAGGGCAAGGGCGCCCCCTCGGCTCAATTCCTCTGGGGAAACCAGTCTGTGGTGAATTACGTCAACAACAACTGGATTTACCTGGATCACGATCAACGGGTCACCGGCTCGTTTGGCGAGTCGTACACCTGGAAAGAAACGCCGCGCACCGCCACCCGCGCCTATGTGGACGCCCTTTACGGCACCGGCTTGCGTCAGAACGGTCCCGGCTTGATCCCGGATGACCCGAATGGCGACGCCATCCCGAACGGCTCCGAAGTTCCGACCTATTACACGGTGAATGTCGGGGTCGAGCAGAGTCTCAAAGTCGGGACCAAGAACCTGCTGAAAGCGCGGCTGGATATTGTGAATGTGACCGACAACACCTACGAACTCCGCAGCGGCACCGGCGTGGGCGTCAATGCGGCCCAGTACGGGATGCGAAGGGGCTTGTTTGGTTCCCTGAGTTTGATATTTTGATTCATTTGACGGTGGCACGGTCCAATGAACATGGATGCAAATCGAACAACGTCCGGCGGTTACCAGTTGCATGACGAACTGGCGCGGTTCTGCCTGCCGGCGGCCAACCGGGATGCCAGCCGCAAACTGGCGTGGACTAATTCGATTTGCCTCCTCTTCCTCATCATCGGCCTGACGGGGGGGCGGCAGGCGGGAAACTTCACGGAGCCGCCCCCCCGGGTGGAGGAAGCCGTGCCCACCATCATTGAACCCATCAAGCCGCCGCCCAGCGCCGTGGTGCAAAAGGTGCAGGCCAGCGACCAGAACCAGTCCGCGGCGCCCCAAGTGGTGGCGGTGACGCTGGACACCCCGGCCATCAATTTTGCCGTGCCGACGATTGGCAACCTGCTGGTGCCCAACGCCCTGGCCCAGGCCCCGTCGGTGGCCGGACTGGTCAGCCGGCCGCGGGTGGTGCGGGTCGGCAGCACGGGCGAGAGCGGCGACCGTCCGCAACCGCCCTACCCTCCCATCGCCCTGGCCGAGGGGGAACAGGGTTCGGTGGCCGTCTCCTTCACGGTGGATGAAACCGGGGTGGTAACGGACATTGCGTTGAAGGAGTCCTCCGGCTATCCGGTGCTGGATCGCAGCACGATCGAGTTTATCAAACGCCACTGGATTCTCCCGCCGGTCAACGGCTCGCACCAGTTTGAAACCACCCTTATTTATAAAATCGCGGTTAATTGAATAAAACTATGTTTGCGAATATTGTCGTGGAATTTTTCCTCAAAGGCGGGCCGATCATGTGGCCGTTGCTGATCTGTGCGTTTGTGGCGGTGGCGGTGCTGGGGGAAAGAACCGTCTGGTGGCTGCGCGAAAGCCGGAGGCGCAACCCGGAAAAGCTGGAGCAGATTCTGGCGGCGCTGGAAAACGCGGATGTGCCGGCGGCCACAAAACTGGCGCAGGGCTCGGAAGACCCGGTGATCCGCATGATTTACCGGGGGCTGAGCCATGTGAACACGTCGTTGCAGGGGGCGCTGCAACTGGCGGCGGGGATCGAACTCGAACGCGCGGGGAAATTTCTCAGCGTGATGGACACGCTGGTGACGCTGGCCCCGCTGCTGGGGTTGCTGGGCACGGTCACCGGATTGATGCAAGCCTTCCTCCAGGTCGGCAACGAGGAATTGGCGGTGGGCGCGGTGACCGGCGGGATTGGCACGGCCCTGATCGCCACCGCCTGCGGTTTGGGCATCGCCATTTTCACCCTTGTCCCCTTTAATTTTTTCACCGCCAGGGTGGCCCGGCTGCAATTCGAGCTGGAGACCGCCGCCTCCAATGTCGAAGTCATGATCAAGGCCGGAAAGGTCAACGGAGAAAAGTGAGAATCCCCTCCCCAGTCCAGCGCAAGCGCTGCCGCATTGAGATCATTCCTTTGATTGACATCATGTTCTTTCTGCTGGCCTCCTTCATGATGGTCAGCCTCCAAATGGAGCAGGCGCACAACATCAAGGTCAACCTGCCCGCGGCGGCCAGGGCGGCCGCGGATTTCAAGCCGGGCCTGCTCAACATCGCCGTGGACAGAAGCGGGGCCATCTGGCTGGAAAGCAAATCCATCACCCTGCCGGAATTGCGGTTGGTCCTCAGCAACCGTTTCCGCCTGGACACCAATCTGCCCGTCTATCTCAGCGGCGACGGCGACGTTCTGGACGGCGCCATTTCCGATGTGCTGCTGACCGTCCGCAACGCGGGCGTGCAAAAAGTCGCGTTCATGGTCCGGGAGAGCGCGGGGGGGCCGGGCCACCCATGAAAATCCGCTCCCCCATCCGCCGGAAGAAGGCGCGCCTGGAAATCATCCCTTTGATTGACATCATGTTCTTTCTGCTGGCCTCCTTCATGATGGTCAGCCTGCAAATGCAGAAAGTGCGCACGCTCAAGGCCAGCCTTCCCACCGCCACCCTTGCGACCTCCAGCGCCAAGCCGGACATCATCAATCTGCGCGTGGACCGGCTGGGGCTGATTTACACGGAGAAGGCGCAAATTTCGCGGGCCGATTTGCTCGCCCTCCTGACCAATCGCTATGCGCTAAACACCAACCTGCCGGTCAGCATCAGCGGCGACCGGGACGCCCGCTACGGCGACACCATTTCCGTGCTGGATTTCGTCAAGCGGGCCGGCATCCAGCGCGTCGCGATGGCGGTGAACGGGACGGAAACAACGCGTACCCTCCCCAAGGAATGAAA
>CAZUBG010000044.1:0-30218 GCA_964618545.1 uncultured Bifidobacteriaceae bacterium
AAATCAGGATTTGCCTTGGTCCCGTTACTCCTAACGCCGGGTCAGGGGACGCGGCGTGCAGGGCGAAAGCGTTTTCCGAAATTGGCCTGGCGCCTCACGGGACACCTCGCTGCCCAAATCGATTTAATTTTATTTTTTTGCTGAATCGCGTTAATTAGCGTTAATTAGCTGAAATTAGCGTTAAAATTATCGGAAATTACCGTTAATTAGCCTTAATTTTTGCGGCCCTCTGCCGAGGTGCCCTACGGGGACTGGCCGGCCCCGGGATGGTGGCCGGCCAACGGAACTTCATGATGTCAAAGAGCGGAGGGGGGATTGAAACCAGCCGCCGTCACGAAATCGGTGGCGGACGAGCGAACCCTCCCCGGCCGGGAGCCGGAGTTCCCTGCTCTGTTTTAAGTACACCGGTTTCGGGGTTGAGTCAAATTGGGGATGCATATTTTAGCCGGCGGGAAGTTGTGCTTAAGTGTTGCCACTGAAAAACGCCGTGGTTGAGCGGGTTACGCAGAAAGGCTGGTCTTAAAAGCAAAACGCAAAGAACGCAAAGACGGGGCATTTTTGACCACGGATTGCAGGGATTGACACGGATGGGAAAAGACCAAAGCGGAAAGCGGGAAAGTGGGAAACACGGGAAAAATTGAACAGAAGCACACGAAGGCAACGAAGGAAAACGGGCATTTTTTAACCGCAAAGAACGCAAAGAACACAGAGAAGAGACGGGGGATTTTTCACCACGGAGTTGTTCTCTGGGTTGTAAATGGCTTTTTCATAAAAGTTATTCACTGGTTTTGGTGGCGGGTTGCATGAGGGTCAAGACCCAGGAACCATGCTGCTTTTGATTGCGGGCGTGCAGATCGGCGTCGCAAGGCTTGCGGGTTGGGAGCATCTTACACAGGATTTTCAACAGTCGCTGGCCCAGGCGTCGCAAGGCACAGAGGACACAGAGGAGATTCGGGGAAATTTAACCGCAGAACGCAGAGAGGGGAATTTGACCACTGGGTGAAGATTTAGGAAGAAACTTGGGCGGATCTGGCACGCCCTCCGGGGTGCCGCCCGGGTCAGCACGAAAAACGAAGGTCTACGATTCGCTCCGACCTCCGGCTACTTTGTGGCAACCCTCCCGCCTTCGCTGAAGCTACGGTGGACGAGCCGGGTTGACGGGAGTACTGCCACCGGGTTCTTGGCTGTATTCGGTGGAATGCCATGGTCCGCAGTTGATTTGGTGGCCCGGCCGGTTGCCAACCGGCGACACAGCCGACCACCCGTCGGCGCCACCGCTCGGGCCCACGCCGTTGGTGAAGGATTCGTCAATGCTGCCCGGTGGTATCAGCCGTCCCTTTGGGACTCGCAGCCGGCTGGCCCAAACCTGGCGTTGAAACGCCGGGCGATGGTCGGCCAGCCCTCCGGGCCGGGGAAAGGGGGCGGCGTTGTCCCGGCGGATGCGCCCGCGTGGCTTAAACCTTGCCGGTTTTGCGCCAGCGCCAGAGGGTGGAGGTGTTGATGCCCAGTTGGGCGGCCACCCAGGTGAAATCGTTGTCACTTTCCTGCAGTAATTGCCGGGCCTGATCCCGCTTCTGTTTTTGACTGGCATGGCCGGTCTTGTCGTCGGCGGGCTCCGGGGGAAGAACCGTGAGCGGGGCGCCAAACGCGACGGATTCCGGCGGATCCCACCAGGGGGCGCGCAGGACGGGTCCGTCAAAGAGGAGGACCAGACGGTCCACCGCGCTCTTTAATTCACGGACATTGCCCGGCCAGTGGTATTTTTGAAACCGCTCAATCAGCGCCGGCTCGAAGTTTTCAATATTCTTTCCGAACCGCTCGTTTGCCATCTTCAAAAAGATCAGCGCCAGCTCGGGAACATCCTCCAACCGGGTGCGCAACGGGGGGATTTGCAGGACGGTTTCCGCGAGGCGGTAATAGAGGTCCGCCCGGAATTGTTTTTCGGCAATGGCCTCCTCCAGGTTGCGGTTGGTGGCGGAAATGACGCGCAAGGTGACCTTGTATTCCCCCTCGCCCCCCACCCGCCGGGCCCGGCGGGTTTCCAGAAACCGGAGCAGTTTCGGCTGCACCCCAATCTCCATTTCCCCGATCTCATCCAAAAACAACGTGCCGCCATTGGCCTGCTCCACCATTCCGGGCCGGGATTTGAGCGCGCCGGTGAAAGCCCCTTTCTCGACCCCGAACAGCTCGGCCTCGAGCAAATCCTTGGGAATGGCGGCGCAGTTGAGGGCCACAAACGGACCGCCATGGCTGACGAGGTGGAGTGCGCTGGCCACCCGTTCCTTGCCCACGCCGGATTCGCCTTGGATTAACACGCAAACATCCGTCGCGCCCAGCCGGTCAATGGCCTGGCGCATGCGCTGGATGGAAGGGGATTTGCCAATCAGCACGTCGCCGGTGTTCAGCGCCCGGCCGCCGTACAGTTCCAACCACAGCTTTTGGTCAGCCACGGTTCTATCAATCACCTGGGTCCAGCGTTCATCGGTGTCGTCCAGAGACAGGACATCATGGGCGCCATCCCGCAGACACTCCACCACGGCCGCCGTGCCGGGATGCCTCACCCAGGCCAGAAAAAAACGGCTGGATTGGGCCAGGCGCACCCGCAGCCGGGCCCACTCCGGCGTGCCAAAGGCCTCCGCTGGAATGAGATATACCAAATTCTCCGTTCCGTGTGCGGTATCAGTGATCTGGGTCAGGTTAAAGGAATGGCAGGCAAATCCCAACTTCTGGAGCCGTTCCAAAGGAGCGCCGTCAAAACCGTCTAAATGCAGAATCGTCGCCATGCAAATGCAATGCAATTATGTTGCAATTCTGTCTGATAGCAATAGAGTTTTTCAATTATTATGAAAGTTTTGTTTATCGGCGGCACCGGAGTGATTAGCTCCGCTTGCGCAAAACTGGCGCTGGCACGGGGATTTGACCTGTCGGTGTTGAATCGCGGCCGCCGCCAAAACAACCCCGGCGGACGCCAATTGACTGCGGATATCACCGATCCTCAAGCCGTCGGAGCGGTCCTCGGCGGGGAGCGGTGGGATGCGGTGGTGGATTTTATCGCCTTCACCCCGGCGGACCTCGCGGCCCGGCTGCCCCTGTTTCGCGGTCGCACGACCCAATACATTTTCATCAGTTCCGCCAGCGCCTATCAAAAGCCGCCGGCTCATTTCCCGATTACGGAGTCCACGCCGCTGGTGAACCCCTTTTGGGAGTATTCGCGAAACAAGCAGGCGTGTGAGGAATGCCTGTTGCAAGCCCTGCGGAGGGAGGGTTTTCCGGCGACCATCGTCCGGCCGTCGTGGACTTATGACGAAACCCGCGTCACGGTGCCGGTGAACAGCGCGAAAAACTTCACCCTCGTAAACCGCCTGCGCCAGGGCAAGCCGGTCATTGTGCCGGGGGATGGCACGGCGCTCTGGACCATGACGCACGCCAGCGACTTTGCCCGGGGGCTGGTGGGGCTGCTGGGGCATGGGGGGGCCATCGGCCAGGCGTTCCACATCACCTCGGACGAAGTGCTGACGTGGAACCAGATTTACGAGACGGTGGCGGCGGCGGCGGGGGCCCCCCGGCCCAAGCTGATCCACATCGCGTCGGATTTCATTGCCGCCTGCCTGCCGGAATTCACCGGCGGACTGCTCGGCGACAAGGCCTGGTCCTCGGTGTTCGACAACACCAAAATCAAGCGGTTTGTGCCGGACTATGTGGCGACGACCCGGTTTAACACCGGCGTGGCGCAAAGCATCGCGTGGTATGACGCGGACCCGGCCCGGCAGCAGATTGATGCGGAAGCGGAGGCCAACTGGGACAAACTGATAGCCTGCTATGAACGCGGTCTCACCCAAGCCAGGACAGAATTCGGACACGGAGTGACCGGCTAAGTTACAATCCTGCAACATGCGGTTCCCGCTATGGACAGCCGGGGGGGAAACTGAAATGCTGGTCCCATGGTTGCAGGAACAAGGTCATTGCCTGGACGGGATGCGAGCTCCACCGTTCTGGCTGCGACGTTGACCGGCGTTTTCACGATTATTGCCGCGCGCTCGTTTGCCTCCCTCATTTTCACGGGTCCGTTGCAACCCTTCCTCGGCAACGGCATCTGGCTGATGCTCTGGACGGGATTGGTGGTGGGCGTGCTGGTGGCGCTGACCAGTTCCCTCAAGGGGGTGGTGGCGATTCCGCAGGACCGCATTGTCCCCATCATTGGCATCATGGTGGCCGGGGTGGTGGCGCGCCTGCCCGGCGCGACGCCGGCGCAACAATGCCAGGCGGCCATCGCCGCCATCGTGCTGGTTTCTTTACTCACGGGGATCATTTTATATCTGCTGGGCCGCCTGCGAATGGGCGACCTGCTGCAATACATTCCCTATCCGGTGATTGGCGGATTCCTCGCCGGGTCGGGCTGGTTGCTGACCCTGGGCTCTTTCCGGGTGATGGCGGGCCGGGCGATCACCTGGGAGGAACTGCCCGCGTTGGGTTCGGCGGAGATGGTTTTGAAATGGCTGCCGGGGCTGATTTTCGGGGGACTGCTGTTTTGGTTGATGAAGCGCGCCCGGCAACCGTTGATTCCCGCCCTCATGGTGCTGGCCGCGATTGGGTTGTTTTATGCGGGGCTGAACCTGGCCGGGGTCTCCGTGACGGCCGCGCGGGAACACGGCTGGCTGCCAGAGCCATTGGACGCCCAGGACGTGACGCGGTTCCCGGGATTTGTGCCGTTGAGCGGGATTCCCAGGCTGGCGCTGGGCGGCGAATTCAACATCATGGGCAGCATCCTGCTGACGAGCGTGGTGTCGGTGCTGCTCACCGCCAGCGCCCTGGAGATTGCCACCCGGCAGGAGTTGAACATCAACCAGGAACTCCGTTCCGCCGGTTTGGCCACCACCCTGGCCGGGCTGGGCGGAGGGATGGTGGGGTTTCATTCCCTGAGTCTGTCGCGGCTGGCGTGCAGTCTGGGCGCGACCAATCGCTGGGTGGGGGTGATCTCCGGGGGAATTTGCGGGCTGGCCCTGCTGGCGGGACCGGCCCTGTTTTCCTTCATCCCCCAATATATTTGCGGCGGGCTGCTGTTTTTTCTCGGCTTCATGTTCCTGTGGGAGTGGGTGGTGGAAGCGCGGCAGAAGTTGAACCGGGTGGATCATGCGGTCGTCCTGCTGATTTTGGGTGTCATCGGGGCGCTGGGTTACACCCAGGGCATCATCACGGGAGTGCTGGCGGCGGTGGTTTTGTTCATTCACAATTACAGCCGCGTGGAGGTGGTGACGCATGCCCTTTCCGGCGCGCAGTTGAGCAGCAATGTGGACCGGCCGGTGCGGGATCTGCGGCGACTCAAGGAAGAGGGCCGGGCCCTCTACATCCTCAAATTGCAGGGGTTTATTTTCTTTGGCACGGCCAGCCATTTGCTGGCGAGAATCCGGGCCCGGCTGGCGGATGCCACCCAGCCCGCCCTGCGGTTTGTGGTGATGGATTTCCGCCGGGTCACCGGGCTGGATTCCTCGGCCATCCTCAGTCTGCGCAAAGCCGAGCAAATGGGCCAGAAACGCGGCTTTGCCCTCCTGCTCTGCCAGACGGGCGCAGAACTGGCCGCCGAGCTGAATTTCGATGATGCGGGGAACGGCGGCCCCGGCGGGTTGCGGCTTTATCCGGATTTGGATCATGGGCTGGAAGCCTGTGAAAATGAGCTGTTGAACACCACCCCCGGCCATGACCCGCGCCGTCTTGTCCTGACGCAACAATTGGCGGAACTCTGGCCCAGGGAAGCCAGCCCGGCGGGATTGCTGGCATATCTGGAGCGCCAGGAAATCCCCGCTCAAACCCTGCTGATCCGACAGGGAGCCGGTTCCGACGGCCTTTATTTCATCGAATCGGGCCTGGTCACCGTCCGGCTGGAGTTCGCGGATGGCCGGACCCTGCGCCTGCGCACCATGGGGGCGGGGACGGTGGTGGGTGAAATCTCGCTGTTCCTCGGCGGGCCGCGCACGGCCTCGGTGGTGACCAACCAAGCCTGCGTGGTTTACCAGCTTTCCACCGCCGCCCTGTCCCGCATGGAACAGGGCGAGCCCGCCCTGGCGCTGGCCTTTCACCGTTTCCTCGTCTGTCTGCTGGCCGAACGCCTCACCAACAGCACGGCCACCCTCCGCAGTCTGTTGGAGTAGGGAGGGGCGAACCGCCGGGGGTCGTGAAATGCAGGCCGGGGGGCAATGGCTCCGGTCGGCAATTCAGGAAAAATTAATCGTTCTTTTGCGAGTTTTTCCGTGTTTTGTCCGGTTGGACCGGGTTGAGCGCAACGGGGCGGCCAAGGAGAGGAAAAGAAAACCGGGGGTTTAACCGGAGACTTTCTTGGACGGGAATGGTGGAAAGGCGGCCTGGCCATGGCACCTGTTCCCGGGCCGCGAACCGGGGAATTGTTCGGGTGCGGGTGGTATTCATTGAATTCATAATTTTATTCCACGGCCGTTGGGAAAAAAACGCCCGTTAGGGTCCGTCAAGAAATAAACTTTACAACCTGACGCCGGAATTTTGACGGCTGGCAAGGCGCGAGCGAGGAGCATGGCCAAAGGGTTCTGTGACGAGCGAGCAACGCTCGCCAGCCGTCAAAAGAACCAGTCAGGTTGTAAAGGTTATTTCTTGACGGACCCTTGCCTGGCAACGGGATGGGCGGGAAAATAAAAAATCCAGAGTCAAAAATGGGGGCCCGGTCAGGGATCAAGGCGGGGGTGCCGGCGCCATCCCTGCCTGAGATCGCGGAGGATTTCCCGGCCGGTGGGCGCGGCGAAAACCACGGTGGCGAGGAGGTAAAAAATCCAGAGCGGAAGGCAGAGCAGGGCCTCCCCTTTTTGGGTGGTAATGATCTCCCCCCATCGGAGCAGGGTTTCATTCCGGGTGAGGTCCAGCAAGAACGCCCCGTAAGCCGTGTAGTTCAGAGCGTAGGCGATGGTGTAGGTGAGGGTGGCGACGGCATAGAGGACCAGCAAGAACGCCCTGGTTTTACGATCGGTCCATTCATACAGCAGCACGAGCAGCGGCAGGAACCAGTAGATGTATTGCAACCCGTAACCCGGTCCCAAGGCGGGAATGGCCAGCAGCAGGGCGGCGGCGAGGGACACCAATTGCCGCGGATCCAGTTTCTCCCGGGTCAGCAGCCAGGCGCCAAGGGAGACCCAGCCGGCTCCATAGACGATTTCAAAGACGCGCGGCCAGACCGTCAGCAGGCGTGGCATGTCCAGCAGATTGAACACCCCGGTGAACCCAAAGGCACCCGCGAGCGAACGGTAGCCGAGGATTCTCGTTTCAATGTCCGCCGGCGTCAGCATATACAGGATGCTCAGGGCCAGGCCAAGGGGCGCCAGCAGCAGGGCGGCCCCCAGCAGTTGTTCGGCGAGCTTGAGCTTGCGCAGGGAAAGCAACAGCAAAGGCGCCAGGCTGAGGGGAATCAGCTTGGCCACGGCCCCCAGTCCCAGTGCGAAGCAGGCCCACAGCCAAAGCCGGGCCTCGGGCTGTTCCTGAAAGCGCAAGAGCAGCCAGACTGCCAGAAAAAGGGAGAGGGCGACCAACACGTCGAAATTGCAGTGCTGGCACACTTGGAAGATGCAGATGGGATTGATGGCGATGCCGATGATCAGTATTTTGGCGGCGTTGGTTGATTTCACGAACCGGAGGAGGGCGGCATACAATAACGCGGAAAGAATGCTTTCAATGACAATCAGAAATGTCCGGACCACGTCATTCAGCGTGCAATGCAGGCACAGGGAGATTTTTTTGAACCAAAAAAGGCACACCAGCCAGACCGGGGGAAAGTTTACGATGACTTCGTCCTGATGGTACGGATTGACTCCGCGCTGCAAAACTTCACTCATCCGGTTCCAATTCGCCAGATCATATGAATAACGGTCGTAAAACAGGTACAGATAAAACCCCCGGAACAACAAACTGATTCCCAAAAACAACAGGAATTTGCGGGCGTGTTCGCTCATGATCGGTTGGAGGATTACGCAATTGACGCAGATCGGCAAGACGCGATTCACGGGGATGGGCCAAGGACAAATCATGGGCCGGGGCAGCAGCGCCGGCCCCACCGGGGAGACGCCCGCCCGTTCCATGAACCGGCTCTTTTTACCAGGTTCATGGCCCCAATGTGCATCCAATTTTGGAGGTCGAAACGTTCCATGAACCGGGGATGGAATCCAGTCCCGGCGGGAATAATCCATGCCTGCCAGCGGACGAAGGTTGGGAATTCCGGCGGTGATCGGCAAGTTTTTGGAGCAATTCGCATGACTTGTCCGGGCCATAATCATTACTATTGGCTGGTGCAATTTAAGACAAAGTCGCCGGTGCGGATGTGGGTGGCGCTTTCGGCACTGGCGGTTTTTCAAGCCCCGGCAAAGGCGGAGGAGCAGACTGCGGCGGCTGGCACCAACGCGCCGGCAACGGTCGCCAACAACGGAATCTTCAACGGAATGGACCAGCGCAGCGCTTATTTCCGGGATTTTTTCCCCCAACCGCTGCTGGTGGAGGAGACGTCCCTGGAAGAAGGGGAGCTTGAGTTTGGTTCGCTGCACACGCGGGCCAACGATCAGCACACGGATATTGTGTATGCCGGGGCGCAAAAAAGTTTTGGGCTGCTGACGATGGAAGTGAGCGTGCCTTACGAATGGAGTTCCGACGGGGACGACGCCTCTCACGGGATCGGCAGCGTCAGTTTGGAGGCACGAGATCCGCTCGATCAATGGGTCTCGGCGGGCGGTTTTTTTGACACCACAATGGGGGTGGCCATGGAGGCGGACCAGCCGGTCAATTCCGTGGCGGGCCATAATACGGAGATTGACCCCATGATCTTCAATGATCTGAAGCTGGGGGGGCATTTTTCCCTCCAGTCGGTCTTCGGCTGGTCCACGCTGCTGGGCGGCGGGGGGGACGGCGGATTGGAAACCTTTGAATATGGATTTGATTTTGGCTGGTCCCTGTCCCACCGGGAACTGCCCTTGCCCGGCGTGCAACAATTCACGCCGATGCTGGAGCTGTCCGGGGAAACGGGGCTAAACCAGGGGGAGTCCGGGCAAAACAGCCTGCTGGGGAGCCTCGGCGTGCGCATGGACTTGAAACCCATCGGTGACGTGCAACCGGGGCTGGGGCTGGGCTGGATTTTTCCCCTGAATCAGAACGCCCGCGCAGAAGTCCATTGGGGGATTGCGACGAGTGTGACCCTGGAATTTTGACGAGCTATTTCGGGCCGGCCTTGGGGGCCGGGGCATTGGTTCGCTCCAGGATGATGGAGGCGGAATTGATGCAGTAGCGCAAACCGGTCGGGGCCGGGCCGTCGTCAAACACATGGCCAAGGTGCCCGCCGCAGTGGGCGCACAACACTTCGCGGCGGTGCATCCCGAGGCTGTCGTCGTCTCGGATGATGACGGATTTCAGGGACACCAGATCAGAGAAGCTGGGCCAGCCGCACCCGGAATCAAACTTGGTGTCGGAGGTGAACAAAATCTGGCCGCACCCGGCGCAGCGGTAGACGCCCGGGGCTTTGGTGTCCCAATAAGCGCCGGTGAAGGCGCGTTCGGTGCCGGCTTGGCGGAGGACGTGATATTGCTGCGGGGTCAATTGCTGGCGCCATTCGGCGTCGGTTTTGGTGACGGGAAAGTTCATGGTTTGACCGGGGGGTGCGTTGGTGGCGGCGTCCGCCGCAGACAGCGGGTTGCCCGCCGCCAGGCCCATGACGACGGCCACCGTGAGGACTACTGATTTGATTTGATTAATACCGACCATTAGCATGCACAAGGTAACACACACGTTGATTTTTTCCAGTAAGGAGACAGAAATCAATCAAGGCGGGGCGCATCCGCAGACTGCATCTTATAGTCAAATTGTGCGGGCGGACCGCAGGTTTCCCAATCGGCGGGCCGGTCAGTGGATCGGGCACGCCAGGTTGGCGAATGGTCTGCGGGTTGGGAAACCCGCGATACGGCGGACTTGGAAGTCTGCGGTCCGAACCAAACCACCTCATCCCTGCCGTTGCCTTTGAAACCCATGGAATGCCTGGCAGGTGCAGTCCGAGGAACTCCCCCCGAAACGTCAGTGGTCGCCGCAGGTGGGTGCCCCGCCGCACACACCTTGCCATCGGGGTGCTGCGGCTCACAGAGCTGCGGAGAGGCACAGCGGGAGGCTGGCTCGGAGAATTTGGCGGGGGATTGGACGGGGAAGCGCCGTGAACGGCGCGCTCCGGGAGCGAAAACGGGGGCGTCAACTTGTCCGGTCTTGGTTCTGACTTCAATCCGCTGCGGCTCACAGAGCCGTAATCCGGCAGTGCGCGGCCGGGATCAGGTTGGAGTGGGCCGATCTCTTTTGCGCAAGACGAACAGTCCTCCGAAACCGCACAGCAGCAGCACGCTGACGGCAACCGCGCCGCTGTTGACGTATTGGGGCAGGAATTGCAGGGAGACGGCGCCCAGCCCCGGTCCGAGGCAGTTGCCCATGCCGATGGCCGCCTCGTGAATGCCGCCGTGCTCGCTTTTGGCGCCACTGGCGTCCATGGAGTAAAACAGGGAGGAATAGTAAATCAGCCCGATGGCCCCGCCGAACACGATTTGGGCGGCGAACAGCAGGAGCAGGCTGGGGGCGGTGAGAATGGTGGTGAAGGAAAGTATCAGCAGCCCAAAGGCGGTGGCCAGCCAGCGGAACCGGTAATGCCAGCCGGTCCAGAACCACAGGAATAAAAACATCCCCAGCCGGATGTAACACCACAGGGACCCCACCAGGCCGGCGAGCATGGGGGAGAGATCAAATTTGGCGGCGATGCCGGGCATGACGGCCAGGAGGGTGTTGATGGCGATGTAGGCGAAGGGATTCGCGAGCCAGGCCATTTGTTTAAAATTGGTCCGGGCCGCCGCCGACCGGGCGGGTTCCGCCGAGCGGGCAGCCGTTTGCGGACCGGCCGCGCCAGCCGACGAGGGGCCGGTGGGGTGGCCGAGCTTTTTTTGCATCCAAATGACCAGGGCAAGCTGGCCGAGCATGAAGGCCAGCGGCACATAGAAAATGCTGCGGTACCCCCACTTTTCAAAGAGGGTGCCCCCGATGGAGTAGGCCAGGGCATTGGTCAGGGCCCAGGTGATGTTGTAGAGTCCCACGGCATCGGCGGCGACGGCCCCCTCGCTGACCATGGCCTCGATGGTGGGCCAGATGAAACACAAGCCAATGTTGGTGACGCAGGCGGCGGCGATGATGCCGGTGGCGGTGTGGAGTTGCGAACCGACGAGCAGGCCGGCGGCCATGACGCCATAACCGGTTTTCAAGGCGGTGAAATAACCGAAGCGGGCGGCCAGCCGGCCGGCCTGCCACGAGGCAATGGTGTAAATCAAGCCGATGAACGCGGCCAGGGCCAGGTTGCGCTTGTTGTCGAAGCCAAACTGGTCGCGAAAAAAGAAGTAGAGGTAGTTGAAAAAAATCACCGACGCGAAGGAGTTGAGTCCTTCGAGGGTGTAACAGGCGGCCCGAAACTGCTGGGGAGCGGTCATGGCTGGCGGGAAATCTCCTCAATCGCCCGGCAGCAATACCACTTCACGGCCGCGGACATGGGCGGCTGCAGGGTCTCGAAATCCGCCGGACCGCACCAGCGGATGGCGTGGTGTTCCCCGGCGGCCAGGGTCACGGCGCCGTGGCGCGGGCGCGCCCAATACATCATGCCGATGTGTTCGTGGGTGTCGTTGATGCGGTGGATGTCCAGGAAGCGCGGCGCGATGAGCGCGCGGGTGCCGGGCGAGGTGGTGGGCGGACGTTCGCCGAGAAGTTCGACCTCGAGACCGCTTTCCTCGCGCGCCTCCCGAAGCGCGGCCTGTTCCGGATCCTCATCCAACTCAATATGCCCGCCCAGCGGCAGCCATTTGTTCAGTTTGCGGTGATGGATCAACAGGATTTTGCCTTCGCGCACGACAAAGATGGCGACGGTGAAATCAATTTTTTCGTGTATGTGGGCCATGGGACAAATTCAAATACCGGCGGGTAAAATACAGGGGAATCCCGCCGCCAGACAGAAAATTCCACGAGCGCACTCGCAGGCATCCCGAAGTTGTTGGTGAGGCCGGACAGGCGCGCTTTTTTGAACTCGACGACGTGTCGTCCCATCCAAAAGCGGCGGCTTGTCGCCGGACTCCAAATCGGCCCTCGGCCGGAACAGCCGCCAACAACTTCGGGAGGCGCCGCCCATGCCCTGGCAACTCATGAATCGGGGTTGAAAGCCAGTGCCGGCCGGGACAAAGGCTGCCCGGGTCAATTGAGCCAGGCGGCCAGCATTTGAGTGGCGGCGATGACGGCCATGATGATGGCCACAAACCACAGGGGTTTCCTTTTGGTGACGGTGCAGATGGAGGCGGTGGCGATGGAGACGGATAAAATGGAAACGGCCAGTCCCATCCTGCCGCCCCGGACGGAGGCCTCGTCGCGCTGCTTCTCAAAATCCTTCGCCTTGGCCTGAATATCCGCTTTTTCGCCGTCGTACCGGGCCACGTTGGCGGCCAGTTTCTTGATTTGGGCCGCCACCGCAGGAAGGTTGGTGTTGCCGCCGGACTGGAGTTGAACCAGGGCTGATTCATCCAGGTGTTGCTTGATGGACTTGGACTCGTAAAACGACCAGTTGTCGGACGCCTGCAACTGGCAGATTTGGACCCGGCTCCCGAATTTGCCGCTCATTTGGGAGGCCACCGCCGCGATGACGGCGATGATGACGATGGTGAGGGAAACGTACTTGGTCCAAGCCTCGGCTTTTTCCTTCTGTTTGACGGCCGTGCGGTCGGCCTTCAGGTCCACAATGAATTCCTTTAATTCATTAATCTCTGTTTGCAACTCATTCATATCCGGTCGGTGTTTGGTCTTGGTTAATGGTTAAAAAACCCGCCTGCGGGTGCGCCCCCAAATTCGGGCGGATTATTTAATGGAATTGGGAAGCTAATTCAATCACGAAAAAGCCGGCCCGCGCAAAAATCAAACGGCTGGCCACCCCGGCGGGCCGGCGGGCCTTCCCCGAAAATCCGCATTGCTGCCGGGGCGCGGATATGGAATGTTGGGCTGACAGCATGAGTGAATTCAAGTACGCCTGTCCGGTGTGCGGGCAGCACATGAAGTGTGACACGACCCAAAGTGGCACGATCATGGAGTGTCCGACTTGTTTGCAGAAGATTATCGCGCCGCAGGCCCCGACGTCGGCGGACCAGAAATTCATCATTACCGGCAAGAAATTGGAGGATCGCCCGAAGGTGCCGGTGACGGCCCTGGGAACTCCGGCCGCAGTGGCGCCGAAACGGAAATTCCCGACGGCGGGGGCGGCCCTGCTGGTTTTGCTGGTCATCAGCGCCACAGCGGCGATTGTGTTTCATGACATGCTGTTCAAATCCGGCGGCACACCCCCGACGCCGATGACGGCCGAGAACCCCAAAACCGGTCCCCAGACGAACAAACCACCCAAGCCACCGGCCCTGCCGGTGGTGATTCCCCATGCGAGCGACACGAACTGGGGGCTCAACCTGACCGGGGTGGAGATGCCGGAGACGCCGGCGGCCGGGCGGATTCACGGCCAGGATTTTCTGGCGGAACGGGCGTTCTTGCAGAATGGCACACTGACACTGCGACAGGGGTCCAAAGGCTCGGTTGATTTTGGGATGGTGATCAATTTCAGCGGGGTGCAGGCCGAATCGCTGGCGGGCCAGACCATTAACATCACCACCAATGCGCCCCTGGCGGCACGGGTGACCCTGCGCTGGAAGGAGACGGATCAATCGCTGAAGGATAATTTCGAGACGGGGTACGCGCTGCATCTGGTGTTCGGCGAACTGGCGAAGAACCACCTGCGGGGCAAGATTTATTTCTGCGCGCCGGACGAGGACAAAAGTTATGTGGCCGGCACTTTTAATGCGGAGATTCGCAAGCCGAAGCCGCCGGCCAAGCCCAAACCGCAAGCGCCTCAATCCTGAGGAGATGGGGCGGGAAAGTTTCAGGTTTTCTCACGGCACATAACGGGTGCGGTAAAACACCGGGGACTGGCTTGGGACGTTGGTGAAAAACAGCCAGCCGTTGGGGGCGGCGCCATTGGTCAGCAGCGGCTGCCAAACCACCGGCGGAACCAGGTTCGTGGCGGTCTCGAGGGCGTAATTGATGTTGGGCGTGCCAAGGAATGACAGCACGTTCGTGCCGCCGAGGGGCGACGGCGCGGATAACTGGTTGTAGCCGGGGAGGACGGCGTAGCTGGATTCATCCGCGCCAATCGTCGGCGTGACCGGGTTGCGGAGGTTGCCATCAAAATCATCCGTCACGCCGACGGGCAAACCGGCCTTGATGGCCGGGCTGTTGGCGGCGATATGCAAATCCACGGTGGCGGCGGAGCCGGCGGGATTGAGGTAGAGCGGATCCACATTGAAGCTGTCGGCGTCCAGTCCGGTGGCGGCCTGCCACGCGGCGAGGGTGGTGTAATCGGTGGTGGAGAAGTGGCCGAGCACGCCGCCGGCACCGCTGGCGAGGAAGAGGTTGCCATCTTCCGTCAAGCCGGCGAGGGTTGTGCCAAGGATGACGACGGCGTATTGGCCGCCGGTACCGCCGCTCTTGCTGCGGGCGTTGTCAAAGATGTTGTTCTCGCAGGCGAGGGCATTGCCGGAGGCGTAACTGAAGAACGCGGCGGTATAGTTCTTCCCCGAGGTCTGTGCGCCGCCAACATAGACGGAATTGTGGTAGAAGTCCCGACCGGCCACCGACCCCAGGTCGTAGATGCCGGCCACGGAGGCAGCGCCCGCTGTGTCATTGCCGCCCGCACCAAGTCCCACGCGCACCATGTTGTTCTGCGCGGTGAAGAGGCCGCTGCCGCAATACAGGCCATATAACACCGACGAGGTGTTGGTGGAAGAAATCGCCAGGCTGTGCACCAGGTTCCGCGCGATGAGGTTCGTGCCGCTGACCGGGCCGGCGAAGTAGATCCCGACCACGGAGACCGGCTCCGTGAGCGTCGTGTTGGCGAGCGATTGCACGGTGTTTTGCGACACGATCTGGCCTGCCTGCGTGGAGGATTGGCTGATGCCGAGCACCGAGGACGACGTGTAATCGTTCCCATCCGCGCTCGTCGTGGCAAGGTTGTATACGGAGTTCCCGGTGATGGTGTTCACCCCGTCGGAAGTGATGATGCCCCAAACCTGCCCGGTGAAAATGTTGGCGTAATTGTTGTTGAAATTGGCCACCGTGTTGCCCGTGATGCTCGCGCTGTTGCTGCTGGAGCTGAAAATGCCCGTGACCACCTGGCTGCCGATGGTGGAAGTGGACGGGGTGGCGGCGTTGAGACTTTGCCCGGTGGTGGTGCCGCCCACGATGTTATTGCTGATGATGTTCACCCCCGCAGTCACCTCAATGCCGGTGAGCGAAGCGTTGACGGAGGTGGTCGTGCCGTACACCGTGATGGAGCTGACGGTGTTATTGGCGATCACGACCATGTTGGTGCTCGTCGAGGTGATTCCGGTGGTCAGGGCACCCGAACCCGAGGTGGTGACGGAGATTGACCCCGAGCCGCCATTGCCAATGAGATTGCCCGTCACCGTGCCAATGTTCACCGAACCGGCCGACACCGTGATGCCACCCCAAATCCCGGGCATGGCGGTGGGATTCTGGCTGGTGAGCCAGGAGAAGTTCTGGATGACATTGCCCTGCACACTGCCCGGCATGGCCGAGCCGACATTGAGCGTGATGCCGGCGAAGGTGTTGGCGGTGGTGGTGCCGGTGCTGGTCCACGGAGCCGAGCCGGCATTGGGCGCCGTGCCACCGATGGCATTGCCGGACACCACAAAATTATTGCCGGAGGGATTGTTGATGAAAATGGCCCCAACGGTATGACCGCCGGTGCGGCTGGCGGTCTGATAGAAACTGTTGCCCGTGATCGTCCAACCCGTGTTCCCGCCGTCCAGCCGGATGCCATATTGATCCCCTTGCGTGGCAGAGAAATTGAAGATGTTGCAGTTGGCGACGGTGTTGCCGCTGTTGTTCTGCGCCGGGGTGCCGGAGGAACCGGATGCGTAGAGGCAGTTGGCCGGGGTGCTGGCACCGTCGTGAAGGTCGCAATGGTCAATCATGTTGTTGTCATTGCCATTGGCGCCCGTGGTGGTGCTGAAGAGGATCACGCCGCTGGTGGTGCTGGTATTCACGCCCAGGAGCGCGGTGTAACAGAGGGTGTTGTTGCCGGCCCCGTTGATGAACCGCAGCGCCCGTCCGATGGTGCTGGTGTTGGCAATGGTAAGTTGCGAGGCCGTGCCGCCGCCGCTCCCGGCATTACCGCCCACGCCCCCGGGACGCCCGTCAATGGTGACAAACTGCGCGCCGTTCAAATCCACGGTTGCCGCCGTGTAAACCGCACTGGAGATGAGCAGATTCGCCGCGCCGAGTTGCGGGCGCAGCGTGAGGGTGTTCGCCGCCGTCGTGGGGAGATTGCCGAACACGAGGGGAAACGTCTCGACCGTGCAGACGTAGTTGGTCTGCAATTCCAAAACGAGCGCACCCTCGAGCGTCTCCGCCTGCACGTCCGCAATGGCCGCGGTGATGGAAACGTAATCTCCGGTCGGGCCGATGGTCCGGGTGCCGGAGAGCGGTGCGGCGCTGGCGGAAGTGAGGCTGGAATTGATAATAATGGACAACACGATGGTGGCCGGCCAAGTCAGGTTGCGGTGATGACTCATAGCAGTTTGGGTCGTGGCATTTTCGCATTAAAACCGGCCTCGCAACGTTTGGAGGTTCACGACCGGGGAACCAGAAACCGTGGCGATGGGACCGAATATGATGAATCACCGGCCAAAAAATCAAGCCAAAGAATGCAAAATTCTTATAACGGCGGTGATTTCAAAATGTATGAGCAGATGAATCAGGATAACTGGTTGCATTGACGAACGGGTTGGGGAAACCTTGGACCGCATGAGCATACCTGAGGCTTTTTTTAAAGGCTGGGCCAAACCCGGCCCCATTCCGCCGGGGGCGATTTCGGGGGAACCCGCAGTGGAAGCCGGGGAAACGCTGGACGCGATCAGCGGGCATTTCCGCCTGTTTCAACTGGCGGACGGCCATCGTTTCTCGACGGATGATGTGCTGACGGCGTGGTACGGGACGAGTTGGTGTCCGACGGCGAGCCGGGTGCTGGATCTGGGCAGCGGGATCGGGACGGTGGGCATGATGGCGGCGTGGCGATTGCCGGGGGCGCGCCTGGTGACGGTGGAGGTGCAGCCGGAGAGCGTGCGGCTGGCCCGGAAATCCGCCGCGTGGAACGGTCTGGTGGAGCGTTATGAAATCCGCACGGGCGATTTTCGCGAGGCGCAACTGCTGGGGCCGGAGGAGACTTTTGACCTGATTCTGGGAAGTCCGCCTTATTTTCCAACGGGGAGCGGGGTGGAGAGCGCCCACCCGCAAAAGCTGGCCTGCCGGTTCGAGTTGTGCGGCACGGTGGCGGATTATTGCCGGGTGGCGGCGCAGCATCTGGCGTCCGGCGGGGTGTTTGCGTGCGTGTTTCCAGTGGCCCCGGCGGAACAGGAGGGGCGCGTGCGCGCGGGGGCCCGGGCGGCGGGACTGACGATCGTGCGGTGGCGTCCGGTGGTGTTGCGGGAAGGAGAACGCCCGCTGCTGGGGCTGTTTCTGATGCAGCGGGCCGGGGACCTGCCGGAACTGATGCGGGAACGGACCTGGACGGAACCGGCGTTAATCATCCGCACCAGCACCGGGGCGGTGCATCCGGAATACGCGGCGGTGAAACTGTCGTTTGGATTTCCGCCGTGAAACGGGGAACTCCGGCGGAAACTTCAAAAGCCAATCATCAAAATTCAAGGAAAATTCAAATTCCAAGCCTCAAGGTCAAAGGCCGCCAGGAATGATCGCGTGCGATTGAAAGGATGCGTTGATCATCACTGGGAATTGGCATATATCGTATAGCAACACATCGCCAGTTTACAAAAAAACCGGAGCGCCGGTCCGTGACCAGCGCTCCGGGATGAGGTGGATCAGCGCGATTATTGGTTCTCGAAGATGAAGAACTGCTGCTTCAGGCCGGAACTCAAGGCTCCGCTGACGGTGTAACTAAAGTTGCCGTTGCCGTCAAAACTGCCAGTGGTCACAGTCGTCCATTTCGTCAGAGGCAGCGTGAGATTCGTGGTCCCCAACACGGTGATGGGACCGCCCGCCGTACCGCCGGTGGCCTGGAGCACCAAGTCATGGCCGGAGACCGTGACGCCGCTGAAGGACGGCGGAACCGGGGCCTCGACCGAGATGCTTCCGTCCACCGCCAGTTCGTTGGTGTTCCAGAACAGGTCGCCACTCAGCGTCGGCAGGGTGACGGCGCTGAAGGCGCCGATCGGATTGGGATAGGCCGCGCTGGGGAACAAGATGAACTTGTCGCCCGCCTGCAAGGCCGCCCCGATGTTGTTCACGACCAGCGTGCCGCCGTAACTGATGGAACTGGACCCCGCAATCCGGTCGCTGTTGGGGCTGCTGGCGCGGTTGAGATTCAGGGTGACGGTGGCGGAACTCTCAAGGGTGACGATGTTGGTCACGGTGAGGATGCCGCCGGGGGCGACCGTGCCGCTGGCATCCAGACTGCCACGGAGCAGGCCCGGGCCGGTCAGGGACTGGCTGGCGCCGAGCGAGAGGGTGCCGGTGCTGGTGCCGGAAACATCCAGCACGGTCCCGGCCGCAAGGGTGATGGAGGCGCTGTCGGCAATCGAGCCGTCGGTGCCGTTGGTCGGATTGTTGGCCAGAGCCAGCCCGCCGCTGCTGATGACAGTCGGGCCGGTGTAGGTGTTCACCCCTGCCAGGGTCAAAGTACCCGTGCCGACCTTGGTCACCGCCGACACCTGATTGGCGGCGTTGTTTTCAATGACACCCGAAAACAGGGTGCTCAAATTATTGTTGCCGATGCTCCAGACGGTGGTGCCGGAATCCGACCCCTGACCTTCCACGAAGGTGCCAGAGCCGCCCTGAAGGGCCCCCAAGTTCATCGTGCCGCCGTTCCGGTCCGTGAGAATGGCGCTGTTCAAGCCCAGATCAAACGTGGCGTTGGTGCTGCCAAAACTGGAGTTGCCGCCCCCGCTGTTGAAGCGGAACCCGGCGCCGTTGGGCGTGGCCAGCAGAATGGTGCCTGTGAATTGATCCAGCACGCCGTTGACGGTGAAGGGGTTGTAGGTGTTGCTGACCAGCAGGACGCCCGCCCCCGACCAATTGCCACTGCTGACGGGATTCCCGCCGCTGCCGGAAGTGACGATGAGCATGTTGGTCGTGCCGGCGGTGAAAACAAACGGATTGGCCACCGTGATGCCGCCACTCGGATAATAGGCCAGCGTTCCATTGCTGAAGGTGATGGCGGCACTGCTGACGGCGGCGGCACTGTCAATTTGCAGGACGCCCCCGTTGATGTCGGTGGCATTGGTATAGGTGTTGGCAACGCCGAGGACCAGGGTGCCGGTGTCGGACTTGGCGAGGGTGCCGCCACCTGTGACGGCGCCGTCCAAGGTCAACACCGAGCCGGCCGCCACGTCAAACGTGCCACCGCCGTTGGTGAGGGTGATGCCGTGATCGGTGTACGCGGTCCCGCCGTCATAAGCCAGCGTGCCGCCATTGAAAATCAGGTTGCCGGGATCGGACGAGGCGGCCCCGATGCCGCTGGGCGTGCCGCTGCCGCCGAGGATGGGGGTGACCAGCACGCCGCCATCCAGAATCGTCGGACCGGTGAAGGTGTTGGTGGTCAGCACCGTCAGTGTGCCGTTGCTGACCGTCAGGCCGGCCAACCCGCCAATCACTCCATTCCCGGTGAAGGTGTAATTGGAGGTGGTATTGACGGTGATGGAGCCAGGGCTGACACTGCCCACAATGTTGACGGTCGGATTTTTCGCGCCCAGATTATTAAACAAGTTGTTGTCCCCCGGCACAAACAGATCGAGCAAACCGGTCCCGTTGTTGAGCCAGTTCGTGGCGGCCTCGGTGTTCCAGTTGTTGGCGGTGGCATTTCCCAGCCAGGTGGTATTGGTGGGGGCGCGGAAACTGGTCAGCACCACGAAGTATATCGTTTGGGCGGACGGACTGTTGGACAGGGTGCCGGTGGCCCCGGTCACAAAAAGATTGGCGATGCCGCCGGACAAATTGCCGCCGTAATTGATCAAGGGATACACCCCGCCGCTGGCGAGCGCGCCGACAATCACAATGGCGTTGCTTCCCGTCAACGTCAGACCGCCGGAGGCGTTGATGAAATCATTGTTCGGTCCCTTCGGGTTGGAGGACAGGCTGAACTGGTTGTTCACCCCGCCGTTTTCCGTCAGACCGCCCGTGAAGGTCAGCGTGCCGGCCACCGTGTTGCTGCCGGGATAGATGACGGCTCCGGAGGCCGCCGTGACCGCGCCGGCCACGGTGCCCAAACCCTTGAGGCTCTGGCCGCTGTTCAGGGTCAGACCGCCCGCCTGGGTCACATCGAAAGTGGTGCCGGCAGCCAGCACAATGTTGTCACTGGCGAGCGACGCACCCGATGCCAGGGCCAGCGTGCCGCCGTTGATGACGGTATTGCCGGTGTAAGTATCGGCGGCGCCCAGCGTGAGGGAACCACCGCCCGAGACCGTCAAACCCGCCCCGCCACTGAGGGTGCCGCTGAGGGTGATGGCAAACGGATCGCCACTGGCATCGGCGGTCTGAAAAGCGGTGCCGTTCAGTGACAACGGCACGGAAGACGACCAGTCCGCCACCGCTCCGATAATTCCGCCGTTCAGGTTGATGGTGGCGCTGGCGGAGCCGGAGTTTTCCACCAGGCCGACGCTGCCGAGATAAATCACAGCGCTGCCGCCGATCGTCAGGTTGGCGCTGCCGCCGGTATTCCCGGATTCGTTCAGCGTGATGCCGGTGAGCGTGGAGATGCCGCCGCTGAAGGCCGCCGTGCCCACGGTGTCGGCGGCATTGTTAATCAGCAAGCCGTCGGACCCGTCGTAAGTGAGCGTGCCGCCGCTGATGGTCAGGAACCCGCCGCGCGTGGTGGAAGTGCCGGTGCCCACCTCAAAACCGCCGGAGGTGGAGGCATTGCCAATCGTCAGCGAACCATTGCTCATCGTCAAATTACCGCCGGAATTGCCGGAGGCCACAATGACACTGTCGGCGGTCACCGTGCCGCCGGCGATAACCAGGCCGACGTTCAAAGAAGCGGCTCCGTTCACACTGGCATCCCGCTTGTCGTTGAACGCGCCCAGGTCAATGGCGCCCCCGTTAACCGTAATGACCCCGCCGTTGTTGTTGGCACCGATCGTCGTGCTGGTAAAGGTGGCCGTGCCCGAATCAAGGGTCACCGTGCCTGCGGCAGGGCTGCCACTGACAGAACCGACATCCAGCGCGCCGCTGGAAATAGTACCGCCGTTGAGCAGAAAAGTGCCCGCACCCGCCACCGTGCCGACCGTCAGACTGGACCCGCCGAGCACACCGCCGGTGCTCAATTCCAGCGTCCCGGTGTTGACCGTGGTGGCCCCGGTATAAGTGTTGGTGCCCGTCAGAGTAATCGTTCCCGTTCCGCTCAGGGTCAGCGAGGAACCCAGGCCGGCGTCACCGATGCCGCCCGCGTAGGTCGTGCTGGCGTTATTCGTTCCCAGGCTCAGGGCCACGGCCTCGGAACTGAGGTTGGTCAGTTCCAAATCCTGAGTGCCCGTCAAACCGCCCAGCGTGGCCGCCGTAATGCTGGGATCAAAGACCAGGCTGCCGCCCTGGTTGTTGTAATTCAAGGTGCTGTACTGCAACGCCTGCGTGTTCAGGATTTGCAGGAAACCGTTGGAAACCACCGTCGAGCCGGTGAAGGTGTTCGCACCGCCGAGCAACACCGTGCCGTTGTTGCCCACGCCGCTGTTTACGATGAGATTGTCGGTGCCCGTGTTGCCGGACGAGGCGATGACGCCGTTTACGGTGAAGCTTTGGCCGCTGGCCGCGTCAATCAGTCCGTTGGTGCCCACACTCCCGGTGACCGGACCGATGCCCAGGCCGCGGTCGGGGTCCAGCGCCACCGTCCCGTTCCCCAGCAGGTGGCCGCCATTGAGAATCACGTTGGTGGTCGTCACGACCGTCGGCACCAGGCCCAGGTCGCTCGCGCTGCCCTCCGATGCGTCCGTGTCCGCAACACTCACCACGCCCGAGTTGATCAGGGTGATCCCCGGATAAGAATTGTTATCGCCGCTGAGCGCCAGGGTGCCGCTCCCATTCATGATCAACCCGCCGGAGGTGGTGATCGCATCGGTAATGGCGACGTTGCCGGCACCGCCCACGGTCAGGTTGGCCGTGCCGCTAATGGAACTGCCCGAGAGGCTGAGGGTGCCGGCGTCTGAATTGATCTGGGAATTGCCGGTCAGGGTGATCGCACCGGTCAGGGTGTTCGCATTGGCCAGGTTGAGCAGGGCGCCGCCGCCGCTGATGCCCGAGCCGGCGAGCGTAACGGACTCACCAATGGCCAGACCGTTGCCATCCACTTGCAGGGCCGACCCGCTGGACACCGTGGTGACACCCGCGCCCAACGCCGAGCTGTTTTTCACATCCAGCACGCCGCCGGAAACCGTGGTGGCGCCAGTATAACTATTCGCCGTGGCCAGCGTGAGAGTGGCGCTGCCACTCTTCATCAGGGTGGCCGTGCCGCCAATCGCGCCGCCACTGGTGGAACTCAGGATGTAATTCTTCGCGGACGCGCTGACCGTGACCGCGACCGGATTCAGGGTGCCGACCAGGTTGATGGGGGAGGAGGCCGCACCGGTGTCATTAAAGATCACTGAATCCCCGGTCGCAAATATGCCGTTTCCGCCCGTCCAGTCCGCACTGGTGGTGTTCCAATTATAATTTGCCGGGGAAGCCGACCAAGTCAGGGCCGCCAGCGTGATGGTCTCGGTCTGTGTGGCGGACACCAGGACGCCCGCCGCGTCGGCCGCCGTGATCGCGGGCGTGCCCAGCGTGCTGTCCGCATACTTGAAACCCGCCGAACTTGAACCGGGGTTGATGGTCACGCTGGTCAGAGTCGCTGTGCCGGCGGTGTTCCAAAACGCGCCGGTGCCGGAAGTGCTGCTCAAATCCACCGTCACTGCGGCATCCGTGGTGTTCGGGTTGCCGAACGGATCCTGCCGCTGCACCGTAATCGTCGAGGAAAGTGACCCGTGCGCAATGCTCTGCGCGGCGGTGGTGAAGCCAAGCTGGGTGGAGACCGCCGGAATAACCGTCAGGCTCAATCCCGCCGCCCCGGTGCCGCTGGCGCTGGTCGCCACGCCATCCGAACAATTCAACGTCGCCGCCACGCCGCTGGCATTATAAGCTTCCAAAACCCCGTTGGCGGAGCCGGTGACCGTCGCCACGCCATTGTTAAAAGTGAGGGTCGTATTCGGTGTCCCAACACTGACGGTGACCGGCTGCGCCGTGCCAGTCACATCGCTGACGGTGGCAACCTGATTGCTGGGGGAACCCGACAAGCCATAAAACGAAAGGCTGACATTTCCATACATGCCGACCAGCGCGGCACCCGTGCTGTCCAGCGCGGTAACGGTCAAATTCTCGCTGACTCCCGCCGTCGTGGTGGCAGTGCTGCTGCCCGAGGCCTGAATCGCATAGGCGGCCGGCTGCACAGTGTAAGTAAGGACTACCTCGCCAGCCGCCCCGCTGGCACCCAAACGTTGACTGCCGGAGGTTCGGCTGCCGCCCCCGCCGCCACCAGGCGCACTGCCAGCGGTGCCGGAACCCGAACCGGTGGAACCTACGCCGCCGGCTCCGCCACCCGTCACCGCCACCCCGCCGGCCCCGGCTGCTGTAGAACTGCTGTTGCCACCGGTATTCCCGTTGGCAGCAGTTCCAGCGCTGCCCCCGCCACCGGCCCCGTTGGCCGTGTTTTTAGATGAGCCGCCGGTGCCGCCTGAATAGGCCGTGGTGCCCACGCCCGAGGCGGAAGCCCCGCCCACCCCGCCCGCACCCTCATTCCCATTTTTAATGGCATTTCCACCGCCGCTGCCGCCCTGGGCCAGCACCAGCGTGGCCAAACTCACGGTATTGCTGAAATAAGAATTTCCACCGCTGCCACCCACCCCGGCGGCCGCAGACGAGTTTAGCGCGCTGGTGGCCGCGCCACCCGCGCCGACGTTAATATCATAAATGGTTCCCGGGGTCACCGCGACGGTTCCTGCCGAATACGCCCCGCCGCCACCACCGCCGCCACTGCATGAATTGTTGGTCGAACTTCCCCCCGAACCGCCGCCGCCCCAGCATTGAACTTGGACGGAGGTCAACCCCACGGGGCAGGTCCACGTCGTCGAGGTGGTGAAGGTGGCCGATGCCAGGGCGGACGGCGCGAGGCTGAGCAGCAGCAACGTTCCTGACAGGCGAAGAGTTTTGATTAGGCTGGTTTGCATAGTTACTTGGGGGTCTTTGAATTAAAAACAGGGCTTTGCCACGGGGCGAACACACTCCCACCATCCGCTCCGATTGACGTGAAATTCACACGTCAACGGTCCAGATGACATTCTTTGGAAAAAGAAGTTTGTTCCGCTCAATTGCACAATGGATATTTGTAGAAACTATAAACCCGTTTCCCGGACCGTCCATCGGATGTTTGTATGAGAAATGAAACCAGGCAGGGCGCGCCCCCCGGAACGCCGGCTTGGAGCCCGCGTTGGACCTGCGGAGCGCCAGCGCGGTTGATTGCGGGCAAAAACACCGGAAGTCTTCAGCCGGTCACCGACCGGCGCTCCCGCAGGTTGGCCGGCAAAAAACGGGCCTTTGGCATGTTGTGACCAAAGGCCCGCAATCACCGGACAAATTGTTCTGCTCAGCGCCAGCCGCCGCCGATATAAACCCGCACATTGCCGCGCATCTCATAACGCCCGGCCACCCAGACCTGCCCCCGGTGCGGCGGATGCGCCCAATGACCGCGTTCCCACACCCAGCGGTCATGCCAGACCCAGGCCCCCGGCACCCAGAGAAATCCCGGACGGGTGACGACCGGATACGGTTCCACATACGGGGCCGGCGGTTCCACCGTCACCGCCACTTCGCCGGGCGCGAGCACCACCTGCGGCGGCGCCGCCGCCACCACCGGTGCGGGCGGCGGGGCCACATAAGTCACCGGGGGCGGGGGGGGCCGGCGTTCCTCCACCACACAACCGGTGGCCAGCAAAGCCCCCGCCGCAACCAGCAAAGATGATTTGAGCATCAAAGATGTTTTCATATGAAGATTAGACGCCGGGACGGCAAAAACATTCAATTTTATGGAAAACGTCCCGGCGGTCGTTGTCCCGGATGACGAGCCATGACGTTCCGAGGCTGATGAATCGTTTGGCTTCAGGTGTAAAGGTTCTCTGCCCGAAGTTTCCTCAAAACCATGTCAGCCAAAGGCTCTGCTTCCGCGAAAGCAACCGGCAAACTTTCTGCGATGCCAGCGCCGGCTACCTCCTCCGGGCGATACCGGACCGCCCCCACCTCTGACTCGACGGCCTGAAGGTGTTCCGGCGATGCACCGTCCTCCTTTAACTGGGCGATGATCTGTTGCTGCCACTCGATATCACCATTGCGGCTTGCCGGCCATGTGCCATATTGAATCAAGGGCACCCCAACCATGTGAAAAACACCCAGAACGAAACTGGCACAGGTCAGGCCATACCGATGAGGCCCGGTCAAAAAGCTTCCGGTTTCTGCATCAAAACAATCACTGGCCGCACTGAAGGCATAGGGGATTCCGGCTGGGTTCGCCCGGCAAACTTTCCGGCAGAAGGCGGCCACCTGCCTCGCCCGCCTGCCGGGGATCGGCGGCGCAATCCACGCATAGCTGGCTTTCGGACGACTGTTTTTAAGCTGGTGGTGCCACGCCAAGTGGAGCATCCGAACTTCGTTGGTTGATTCGTCCTTGTGCAGAATTCCCACATGCTGCTGCCTCTCCCGCTCGCGTAAAAGCGTGATGACAATCGCAACGTGTTGCAGATCATCAAACGGACATTCCTGTACCGTGTAAATCCGATCGGCCATCGTTGTCGTCAGCTCTCCAAGCCGGTCAGGAGTCCGTTTTCCCACTCGCCCCGCCGGTTGATTTCGCTTTCAACCGCCCGGAAAAAATCCCCCCTGCAGGGAATCTTCGTTCTGGCTGGAAGTGTGGACGTCAACAACCCCAAAAGGAGGTCAACCGAAAGCGACTTCAAGTCAAGATTCTGCAAAAGCGTGCTGATTTCTTCGAAATGGCCCTCGGTCATCAGCGCGTCAATCTTGTCATAAATCAAATCCAGCGCCGCGTCGATCCGCCCCTGACGATCCAAGCGGCTGGCGGATTCAAGGAAATCACCTGATCGTTTTCCTGGTTTGATATGCTTAACCGAACCGAGTTGCCATCCGCTGAAATAAACAACTATATTGTCATCATCATAGATGCGACCTCGGATGCGATCCGCCGGGTCCAAAGGGACTACAGGCATGAATCGGTGCCGCACAACAGCACTTGAAACTGATTCTAGGCATATCCGATAAATTCGCTCAGAGGAGTCGTGTTCTTCATCGGATGTAGAATGAAAATAAGCCATGCAATAGGCCTCTTTTCCAGCTTGTTGAATGCGTCCCGCATTTGGTTGGATTTCACTACCCAATCGACTGCTATTCATCTCCCGGTAAAGCGCTTTGTTGTCAAGTTTTCTCCGAGATACATTTACAACCTTAAGATCGTTCATTTCAGTCCTTTCCGGGAATCAACGTCGTTAGTCCCGCTTTGTCATTTAACTGAACTTTTGCAGTCTGAGACTTTTTCAAAGCCCGATCACACTGCTTGACCAATAATTCAATATCCCGCTCATCCATCGCAAGGCTCAATTCATGTTCACCCTCCACATCGTCGTACCGAACCAAAAACTTGTGTGAGATGATCGTCCCTTGGATTTCGGTTGCGTCGCCATTGAAAAGTGGACGTATATCGGTAATGATCTGAGCCCGTCGCATCAGATGCGAATGCTGATAAGACAAATCCAAGGCTTTGGCTGAAAGGCCCACAACCGGCAATTCGAATAATTCTCTGAAAACACCCTGCACAGATGCCCATTTATTGAAGTCTGCTTCGCTCCAATCGGATTCGTGCAGTCCAGAATTCAGCCCGGCAAAAACCTCCTCCGGTTTCAAATCCAATTGGCGGAGCATTCCGTGGAGGGCAAGCAACTGCCTGAGTACAACATCAGCGTTTGCCTCACTATTTCCGAGAGCCTGGCGGATTACAGCCTCAAGTTCGCTTGGTTGAATGGGCGCAACTGAAAGTTTCATCACCGCCGACACAACCTGGCGCAAACCAGCTTCACCAATCTCGCGAATGCACTGCAAGTCATCGAAATGCTGCCTTTGGAGCCTTATTTGCGGTGTCATACTTTCTAATCGCCCATAGACATCATGACTTTAATGCTTTTCTTCCATTAAAACAAGCCCTTTGCCGCCGATTTCCGCCAGCCACCGGCACCCTAACCGCACTGCCAGCAACAAAAGACGCCATTTTTTACTGTCTGTCAACTCTTCCAATTCAAACCACTTCGCGGTAAACGTCCGGGTGCGGCCGGGACAGGACGACGGCATTCACCAGCACGCCCGCGTCGGCCAGCACGGCGCGGCCCGCCGCCACCCCGGCTTGCACCGAAGCCACGGAACCGGTCATTGAACAGAAGGCCTTGCCGCCCATGGCCATCGCCAGGCGGAGTTCGAGCAGTTGCACATCGGCGGCCTTGGCGGCGGCATCGGCGGCCTGGATCAGTGTCGCCACGTTGAAGGATTCGATGATGCCCAGCGCGCCGGTCGTTTCCGCCGGCTGCGTGCGGCCCAGCGCCACAAAGACATCCGGATGGAGGTTGGAGATGACGAAGCTGTCAATCAAACAACCGTTGGCCGCCTGACAGCCGGCCTCCACGGCGGCGGTCAGGGCCGCCGTGTCGCCGCCGATCAGCACCATGTATTTGCCCGAGCAGATCGAGCGCGACAACAGCAGGCGCACATTGCTGGCCTTGAGCATCGTGTCCGCCACCTGGAAACCGGCGGCAATGCTCGACAGTTCAATCAAACCCACGGATTTTTCGGCCATATGCTTATTTCTCCAAAATGATTTGCTGCCCGTTCACCTCGCGCACCGTGCCGGACATCGGCGCGTGCAAAATCGCACCCAGCGCTTTGGGCGCGGGCTCGCCGATGACCTGTCCGGCGCCCACCCGGTCGCCCGCCTTCACGGTGGCCAGGCAGGCGGTGCCCGCGCTTTGTTTCAGGGGCAGCACGAGGCGGTTCGTGGAAATTTCCCCGCCGACCAGCGGCGCGGGCAGGTCGTAGTCAAGGACGTGCAGTTTTTTTGCGAGGGACTTGATGGGTACCCGGCGGCCGTCCAGCATGGCGTGCGGTTTGTGATTCATCGGGCCGGTCCATTTCATCTGCTTGGCGCGCATGACGGACTTGGCGTCGTCGCAGGCCTCCTTCGGAAACAATTCCTCCGGGCAGGAATACAGCGTGCACAGGCCGCAGGAACAGCACATCGCGGCCCATTGATTGTAATAATCCGCGCCGGTCCCGCTGAAGGCCAGCGTGCGCATGACCTGGTGCGGTTCGACGGCATAGCCCAGCAGAAAGCGCGGGCAATATTCGGTGCAATAACGGCACTGGTCGCAGGCGGATTTGCCGATCTTCGCCTGGTCCTTGTTGGGCTTGAGCTTGCGTTCGATGACGTGGTGCGTGCGCGGCAAAATCACCACCCCCGTGGAGGTCTTGGTCACCGGCGTGTCGAGATTGTCCGTGTGCGCGCCCATCATCAGGCCGCCGATGACCAGCACCGGATCCTCCGTGGTCAGGCCCCCCGCGTGTTCGATGCACTCGCGAAACGTCATGCCCAGCGGCACTTTCAGGGTGGCGGGCGACTTCACCGCGCCGGCAATCGTGAGCATCTTGTGCGTGAGCGGCCGGCCGTCGTGCGCGGCGGCGATGTTCACAAACGTCTCCACGTTGTTGACCACCACCCCGACGGCGATGGGGATGCCGCCCGGCGGAATCAGTTTGCCGGTGACGTTGTAAACCAAATCGTATTCGTCGCCGGCCGGATAATAATCGCCGAGCAACTGGACGCGGACGTTCGTGCCCTGGCAGGCGGCGTTGAGGGCCTCGACCGCGTGCTTCTTCTTGGCCTTGACGCCGACCACGCCTTCGCGCGCGCCCACGGCCTCCATGGCGAGCCGCATGCCGCGCACCACGTCGGCGGCGCTTTCCTCCATGATGACGGAGTCCTTGTGCAGGAGGGGCTCGCATTCCGCGCCGTTGGCAATGACGGTTTCGGCCCTGGCGTTGAGCTTGATGTGCGTGGGAAACCCGCCGCCGCCCGCGCCGACGACGCCCGCCTGTCTGACTTGTTCCGCCAGGTTCATGTTGTTTTTCGTTAAACGGTCACCGCTCATCACTCATCATTGGCCGGTCATGGGACACGGATTTGAGGTTCTCATCGTGGCTTTTTTTGGGATTTTTGCAATTCATTTTTTGGCGCGTAATCCGGTGAAATAATTTTTTATCCGTGTTTTATCGTGTTTAATTGATCTTTTCCGTTCTGCCCGGCCACCGGGTAAAATCGGGCCAAAGGCGAACTTTGGCAACGGCCCCCCGGGATGGCGGCGATGGGACGAGCCGTCCCCGCCCCAAACGGCGTTCCGGGAAGCACCGCACCGTCCACCTCCAAAGACAGCATCATCTTCATGCCAGCCCTCTGGCACAGGGGGTGAGACATTTACAGGGCATCCTCAAAAATAATTGAAAATATTTTTCGGGCCGGTTCGGCGGGAAACACAACAACACAAGTGGCTGTCAATCAAGGAGATCGAAGGCAAGTGACGAGGACCCCGGGCCGGGGGAACCACCTTGAAGCGCGTCGGGCTGAAATATTTGCAGACTCACCCTCCCAAAACCAATCCAAGCTCCGTCGGAGCGGCATCGCCCCCGGCACCTTATGGGCATTTCATGGTTTTCAAATCCGTCGGCGGGGACGACGCGGTTTTTTCGTACCGCAGACTTCCAAGTCTGCCGTATCGCGGGTTTCCCAACCCGCAGGCCGTCCGACGAGTTGGCGCGCCCGGCCCGCGGACAGGCCCGCCGATTGGGAAATCGGCGATCCGGCCGGTTGGGAAACGTGCGGTACGCCCGCACAAGACATGGTTTTCAAATCCGTCGGCGGGGACGAGGCGTTTTTTTCGTACCGCAGACTTCCAAGTCTGCCGTATCGC
>CAZUBG010000045.1:0-29791 GCA_964618545.1 uncultured Bifidobacteriaceae bacterium
AAACCAGGTCAAGGCCGGTCAAACCTCTGATTCACGCGGTTCTTGCGCCAATCTGAACCAACCGATCCTCGACAATCCAAGTCGTAATATCGGTTGGACGGGCCAATGCGCCTGCACTTTTTGGAGTGCGCGGACAGGTCCTGCACCTGATAGGCATCTGCTTCAACAAATCCGTCCAGTGCCGACCAGCCCGGTTCCCGATCCAATCCATTCAATGCCTGTAAGGTGTGGGTCCACGTCGCGCTCCGGCCGAGGCGCGTGGAAAAGGTTTGCGCCGGTTCCCGGCGCGGCCTAACGTTGATCTGTGTCCGTCAAATTCATCATTTTGGGCAGCGGTTCCAGCGGTAATTGCGTCTATTTGGAAACCGCCGAAAGCCGCGTGCTCATTGACGCCGGGTTCAACCCGCGCCAGATCCGCCAGCGCCTGGCCACCATTGGGCGCACGCCGGAAAACCTCACGGCCATTCTCCTCACGCACGAACACAGCGATCACATCTCCGGGTTGCCCGGGCTGGCGGACAAGCTCCAAATCCCCATCTATTGCAATCGCGGCACTCGGGATGGCGCCGTCTGGGCTTTCAAAACCCGTTGGACGGCCAAAAAGACCCTTGCGGTGCCGGGACCGGACGGCGTCGAATCCTATAAAAACAAAATGGACTGGCACCTGTTCGAGACGGGTTCCAGTTTTGACCTTGGTGATGTGCAGGTGGACACGTTTTCCATTCCGCATGACGCCCAGGATCCCGTCGGTTTCCTGATCCGCACTTCGGCCGGCAATTTCGGCTTTGCCACCGATCTTGGCCACATGACGAAACTCGTCATCGAACGCACCCGCCCCGCCAATGTGCTCGTGCTCGAATCCAACCACGATGTCAAACTGCTGCAGGACTGCCCGTACCGCCCGTGGAGTCTCAAACAGCGCATTCTCGGACGGCACGGCCATCTCTCCAACGAGGCCGCCGCCGATGCCGCCGAACAGATTGTGTCGCCCGGGTTGACACACCTGTACCTCGGCCATTTGAGTTCCCAGTGCAACAAGCCGGAGATTGCCCGCCGCGTGATGAACGAACGACTCCTCAAGATCGGGGCCACCCACGTCCGACTGGAAATCGCCCTGCAGAAACTGCCCGCCGCGCTGTTGGAGTTTTGATCCCGATGTTGCAGATCCAACCCATCACCGCACTCGACACCCCCGAGTTGCACCCCTACGCCACCCTGCGCCGGACACTGGACCATGCCCGGCAGGGGATTTTTGTGGCTGAAGGCGAGAAGGTTGTGCGCCGGCTGCTGGGCAGCCGGTTCACCGTTCTCTCCCTGCTCGTGGACGACCGCTGGCTGGCCGAATTCCGCCCCCTGCTCGAAACCCGCCCCGAGCCCATCATCGTCCACCTGGCGAAAAAGGAACTGCTGGAAAAGCTGGTTGGGTTTGAGCTGTTCCAGGGCGCCTTGGCCATCGGCAAAATCCCCGCAACGACGGATTTGGACACCCTGCTGGCCGGGGCGGCCCGGCCCCGGCTGCTCGTGGCGGTGGATAAAATCGGCAACGCGGAGAACCTCGGCACGCTGGTGCGCAATTGCGTGGCCTTCGGCACCCAGGCCCTGCTGGTGGGCGAAACGAGCGGCAGCCCGTATCTGCGCCGGGCCGTTCGCAACTCGATGGGGGCCATTTTCGACCTGACCGTGATAGACTGCGCCAACCTTGTGCAATCCCTGCACGACCTGCGCCGGCGCGGCATCCGCTGCCTGGCCGCGCATCCCTCCGCCCGGGGCAAAACCCTGGCCCAGGCTGATTTCACCGGGGATGTGTGCCTCATCTTTGGCAACGAAGGCTTTGGCATTTCGCCCGCCGTGCTGGCCGCCTGCGACGAAGCCGTCGCCATCCCAATGCCGCCGCAGGTGGACTCCCTGAATGTCTCCGCCGCCGCCGCCGTTTTTCTCTACGAGGCCAGCCGGCAACGCGGAAAGGGGTAAGGGCGTTTCATCTGTGGCAGACGGTGGCAGGCCCAAAATCCAGAATTTAATATCCAAGGAAATTCCAAAATTCAAACTTCAATCAGTGACGCCGGGCGTTTTCCCCAGCCCCGTCAGGGGCGATATATTTGTAGCAACCATTCCAAGATACTATTTTCAAGCTCCGTCAGGCAGCGGCATCTTCGGCTGATGGCCAATACCCAGGCACAAATTATTAAAACCATCAAAGAATGACTCCCCGCATATGCCGCCCCTACGGGGCTTTCGCGTTTTGTGAGGTACGGTGCTACAAATATGCCAGCCCTACTGGCTTAAGAAAGCGGAAAACGAACGTGTACGGGCGTCGGGGTGCGGCCATCTGCCTGCTTTCGGAGGTTTTACCCATTTCAAACGTCGGGGAACCAATTTTAAATCGCGCTCAAACCTCCCCAGTTTCGCGTGAAGGGACGGTCTTGGCCCGGTCAAATCTGAGGTATGACTGTTACCCGCCGGCGTCAGCGCACAACCGGCATGGCCTGATTGAACTTCTGATTTGATGAGTGAAACGCCTAAACACCGCTCTCCGACCCGTTGAGGATCGGAGGCGATATTTGAAACATGCTCCAAGACAATGCCAGCCCAGCCAGACCAAAGAACAATTTGCCAAGTGAAATCAATGCCCGTTATTGGAGCCGTTGATTGTAAAAGGACTCCACCACAAATAACTTCTGCCTCCCGGACCCGTTCCCGTTTGTGTCGAGTAATAGGCAAACTGGATCTTCGTTACAAAATCAACATGTCCATCCAAGGCCAGTGCGTTGCCCCCATTTTTGCTGTGCAACAAACCAATGCCTTCAGAGGCGTTTGGAAAATTAGACCCATCGTTATATTCAGCCGTCGGGGGAGTGTCCAGAAATTCATCCGGTTCCCAAAGCAAATAACACATTTGGCTCCAAACGGAGGTAGCCTTGCAAGGAACGCCAATACTGGCCATCTCTCCGGCGGGCAAAGTGCTGCCAGAACCCGGAAAGCCCACCACTGAACCATCCATAACGTAGGTGGAAAGCTTGTTGGCCCGTCCGGTGGGGGGGGCCGGCAAATAGTCTTTACTTTGAATATCCACCGGGCAAAGGTAAGAATTTTGGTTGTTGCAGTATTTGAACCACAGGCCGGTTTGCCAAGCGGCAATCGGTGTGTTCTTGAGAGTACCGTTAATGGGATCCGGAATGTCTTGACCTCCCGTCCCCTCTGCGGCGGATGGCGTGTAAAGCCAGCCCGCCGGAGCTGCAGTGTTATTACCACCGTCCCAATTTGGATAGGCAAAATGGTCGTTGTTATCATCTATGTACATGCGGTCGGCAACGCCCAGTTCTTTCAAACCGTTAACGCACTGGATGCCTTGGGCCCTGGCTTTCGCCTTGGCCAGAGCAGGCAGCAGCATGGCGGCCAGAATGGCGATGATGGCGATGACCACCAACAGTTCAATCAGGGTGAACCCCGCAAGCAACGTTCTTTGACGTCGCAACGGTCCGGTTTTTATTAATTTTAAATCAGCATTGCTCATATATTCTATTTATCGGTTGGCCGCGCGTTTCACTGAAACATCACTGGCAGATTTTGTGTTCGGGCTTGTGTACAATTTAAGGGCAATTTAATGGCTGTCAACTACACAAAAGTGTAAACCTGCATGAAATCACCGCAAGCCACGCCGCCCGGGCATCCCGCCCAAAACAATCCGTTTCCATCTTCCAGGCACTGACTTTTTAAAGAACAGGCTGAATGTTAACCGAATATTTAAGCCCATACCGGTCCCTCCTGGCAGGGGCTATTTTTCAACCGGTAGGGTTCATTTTTCGTCATCCACCGGCGCAAGCCGCCACCCCCCCCGCACCCATGAGCCCGGACTCATGGAAAACCCACGCCCCGACTCCCACGAACCTAAAAATTGAATGCGACCGAGACTGCGGGGCTGACCCGTTCACCATCGCATCGGAATGGGTCTGGCTCAACTCAAATTCTGCTCTCCCAGTAAAGCAGCCCTGGGGATGGGCGCACAAGAGTATTTTTTTAATGACACTGACGCCTCCGCAGTGAACAATAAGGGGGTTTACTTGAACACAAGCACAACCACATGACCGTCACATTATTCGTCCCGTGTTTTATGGACGCGATGTTTCCGCACGCGGGCATCAGCATGGTGCAGATTCTGGAGCGCCTGGGCCACCGGGTGGTCTGTCCGGAGGAGATCGCCTGCTGCGGCCAGCCGCCGTTCAACTCGGGCTATTGGGCCGAGGCCCGCCCGATGGCCGCGCGGGTGCTGGAGTCGCTCAAGGACGCGGAGGCGGTGGTGATCGGCTCGGGTTCATGCGGCGCGATGGTGAAAAACTTTTACCCGGACCTCTTCGCCGGCACGCCGCAGGCGGAACTCGCGGCGGCGGTGGCGGCGCGCACCTGGGAATTCTCCGATTTTATCGTCAGCAAACTGGGCGTGACCGAACTCGGCGCCCGCTTTCCGGCGCGGGTGACGTTCCATGACGGCTGTCACGGGTTGCGCGAACTGGGCGTCAAGCAGCCACCGCGCGCCCTGCTGGGCAAGGTCCAGGGGCTGGAATTGATTGAAATGAAGGAGGCGGAAAGCTGCTGCGGCTTTGGCGGCACCTTTGCGGCCAAGTTCCCGGCCATTTCCACGGCCATGGGCGAGGTAAAGTGCGCCTCGGCCATTGAAACCGGCGCGGAGTACATCATTTCCAACGATTCAAGCTGTCTGATGCACCTCCAAGGCCTGCTGTCCCGGCAGGGCAAACCAATGAAAACTCTGCACTTGGCGGAGGTCCTGGTCCAACAATGAGCGCCAACGCCAACCAATTCAAGGAAGCCTCCCAGCGCGTCACCGCCGATGTGAACCACCGGCAGTTCATCCGCACCGCGCTGGGAAATTACGAAATTGCGCGCGACCTGCGCAAGGCACAGTTCCAAAGCTGGGAATCCGCCCGCCGAACCGCCGCCGCCACCAAATGGGAAGCCATCAATCACCTGGACACCCATTTGAAGGAACTCGCGGCCAAACTGGAATCGCGCGGCACCCACGTCCACTGGGCCAGCCACGGCGGGCATGCCCGCGACATCATCTTGGACATCGTCCGGCGAAAAAATGCGCGCTCGATCATCAAGTCCAAGTCCATGACGTCGGAGGAAATCCACCTCAATGACGCACTGGAAAAGGCGGGGTTCAACGTGGTGGAATCCGATCTGGGGGAATTCATCGTGCAACTCCGGCATGAGACGCCCTACCACATCGTCTTCCCCTCGATGCACCTCAAACGCGGGGAAATCCGGGATTTGTTCCAGCGCGAACTGGGCGACGCGCCCTCGGACAACCCGGAGGAATTGACGATGGTTGCGCGCCGGGTGATGCGGCACAAATACCTGGAGGCGGACCTCGGGTTCACCGGCGGCAATTTTGCAATTGCAGAGACGGGCATGATTTCCATCACGGAAAACGAGGGCAACTCGCGCCTGACGGCGGCGCTGCCCAAAACGATGATCACGCTCATCGGCATTGAGAAGGTGCTGCCGAAGCTGGCGGATCTGGCGCTGTTTCTGCCGATGCTCGGCACGGCCGGGGCCGGGCAGATGATGACCGGTTACAACACGATGTACGGCGGCCCGCGCCAGCCGGGGGAAGCCGATGGACCGGAAGAATGGCACGTCGTGCTGCTGGACAACCGTCGCACCGAACTGCTGGCGGATGCCGAGCAGCGCGATGCCCTGCACTGCATCCGTTGCGGGGCCTGCCTGAATGTCTGCCCGATTTTCCGCAATGTCGGCGGACACACTTACGGGACCACCTATTCCGGCCCGGTGGGCTCCGTGATCACGCCGCATCTGCGGGGATTGCAGGATTGGAAGCACCTCTCAAACGCCTCATCCCTCTGCGGCGCCTGCACGGAAGCGTGCCCGGTGAAAATTGACCTGCACCATCACCTGTTGCAGAACCGCCGGAATGCGGCCACGGAAAAGCCGGCGTTTTTTGAACGGATGGGTTATAAGATTTTTAGCATCGTCGCCAACGATCCGACTTTCTGGTCGCTGGCCAAAAAGGCGGGGTGGCTCACCCAGCCGTTGCATGCCCTGGTGAAAGGCACTCTGCTGGACCCGGCCCGGGCGTGGACGAAAACGCGCGACCTGCCGCCCATGGCCCGCGTGAGCTTCAAAGATTGGTGGAGGAACCGCCCATGAATGAACGTGAGAAGATCCTGACCCGCATTCGCGAGGCGTTGACCGTCGCCGCCCCCCGCCCCGGCGCGCCCCTGCCTGTAGGCCGGGTGCCCTCACCCGGCGTCCCCGGGCTGCCAACCACGGCCGGCCTCGAGGCCCGGCGCTGGCTGCCCAAGGTGGGCGACACAGTGGAGGAACAACTGGCGTTGTTCGCCAAGAATGCCGCCATGCTCAAGGCCAATTTTCAACTGTTTAACCACTGGGATGAACTGAGCACCGCGCTCACGCAATTACAGAAAGCAGAGAACTGGCAGCGCGTGGCAAGCCATCAGGCGGAATTATCCGGGAAAGCCTGTGCGGCGCTGAAACTGCCCGTCTGCTGGACCGACCGGGGTTATGACGCCTTGGAAATGGAACAGTGCGATGCGGGGGTGACGGAATGTGACGCGCTGGTGGCGCAAACCGGCAGTGTGCTGGTGACCAGCCGGAGCGCCGGCGGCCGGGCGTTGTCCATCCTGCCACCGCACCATGTGGTGATTGCCCGGCGCGAGCAACTGGTGGCGGACTTGCCGGCGGCGTTCGCGCTGATCCAGCGGAAATACGCCCCGGAATATCCCAGCATGATTTCCTTCATCACCGGCCCCAGCCGGACGGGGGACATCGAGCGCATTTTGGTGCTGGGCGCGCACGGGCCCAAGAAGCTGACGATTTTTTGCGTTTAGCGGCGGCAAGGTTGGTCCTGCGGACACAGACGGCCATAAAAATTGCCGTTGATTTTTTGAGCCGCTCAGGGTGGAATGGGGCAGCCGTTGAAACTTTATCCCGCCAACCCCGCGTCCCAGTCCCAAAATCCGGATTTTGCCTTTTATCAGCACGCACGCCTGATCAGCTTGTTGCTGGCGCTGATCACGGTGATAATCTATTTGCCGGTCGGGTTTCACGAATTCATTAATTTTGATGATCCCGGCTATGTCTCGGAGAACCGCGTGGTTCAAAACGGGCTGACATGGACGGGAATGAAATGGGCGTTCACCGGCGGGCATGAAGACAACTGGCATCCGCTGACCTGGTTATCACACGAACTGGACTGTCAGTTGTTTGGCCTGAACGCGGGGGCGCATCATCTGATCAACGTGTTGTTTCACGCCGCCAACGTGGTGCTGCTCTTTCAGTTATGGCGGCGGCTGACGCGGGCCTGCTGGCCCAGCGCGCTGTTGGCGGCGTTGTTTGCCTGGCATCCGGTGCATGTGGAGTCGGTGGCCTGGGTGGCGGAACGAAAGGATGTGCTCAGCACGTTCTTTGGGTTGTGGGCGCTGCTGTTTTACGCGCGTTACGCGCAAGGGTTAAAAAAAGCAGAAATGGGAAACGCTGAGAGCAGAAAATTCTACTGGCTGGCATGGGGCAGCCTAGCCCTGGGCCTGTTGAGCAAACCCATGCTGGTCACCTGGCCGTTTGTATTGTTGCTGTTGGATTTCTGGCCCTTGGGACGGTTCCAACCGGGCCGAACATGGTCTCTGGTGCGGGAGAAAATCCCGTTTTTTGCGCTCGTGGTGGCGTCAAGCGTGGTGACCTTTTGGGCGCAACAGCGCGGCGGCACGGTGGCGGAAGTCAGAGAATTGCCCCTGGGAGCCCGGGTTGGGAATGCCTTGATTTCCTACTGTCGTTATCTGGAAAAACTGTTCTGGCCAACTGATCTGACCATTTATTATACGCACCCCGGGTATTGGCCATTCGGAGAGGTGTTGCTGGCAGGGCTGCTTCTGGTCGGTCTTTCCGGGCTGATCTTTCTGGTGCGACGGCGCCATCCTTACTTGCTGATGGGCTGGTTGTGGTATGGGGGAACGCTGGTACCGGTGATTGGTTTGGTGCAGGTGGGCGAACAGGCCATGGCTGATCGCTACGCTTACATTCCGTCGGTGGGCGTGCTGATCATGGTCATCTGGGGCGCGAAGGCACTGACCCGGCGCTGGCACGCTCGGCAGAGGATGTTGTTCGTGGCGGGTTTGGCAGCGGCCGTCTGTTGCCTGGGGTTGACCTGGCAACAGCTTGGGTATTGGCGGAACAGTGAAACCCTGTTCCGCCACGCGCTGGCGATCACGGAGAATAATTATGTGGCGCACTTCAGTCTGGGCAGGGCCTTCTTGAATCAAGGCCGAACCGACGCAGCGATCAGCCAGTTTCAAGCCACCCTTCGCCTCAAGCCCAATCACGCCGAAGGACACAACGACCTCGGCTTGGCCCTTTTCAGGCAAGGTCGCCTAGACGAGGCCATCAGTGAATATCGGGATGCCCTTCGGCTCATCCCGGAGTACGTTCCAGCCCACAACAATCTGGGGGCGGCCCTTGACCAGCAAGGCCATCTGGAGGAGGCCATTCGCGAATACCAAATTGTCCTGCGCCTCGAACCGGAGAACGTCAAGGCCCACAACAACTTGGGAATCGCTTTGGCCCGCGAAGGTCAATGGAACGCAGCGATCAGCCAATTCCAAGCCGTGCTCAGCCTACAACCGGAGAACTTCGAAGCGCAAAGCAATCTAGCCAAGGCTCAGGCGCTAAAAAATCAAACCGGCGGGGGGAGTCCGTGAATGAACAAGCGGAGACCGGCCCTGGCTTTCCACTTGATTCTAAATCGCCTTCAAATCGAGACCGACTGACAATTGCCATTGATTTTTGGGGGCGGTCAAGGTGGAATGAGGCCGCCGGTGAATCTTTATCCCCACAACCCCGCGTCCCAGGCCCAAGGTCCTGATTTTGCCCTGGATCAACACGCGCGCCTGATCAGCTTGCTGCTGGCGCTGATCACGGTGGTGGTCTATCTGCCGGCGGGATTTCACGAGTTCATTGATCTTGATGATCCTGGCTATGTCTCGGAGAACCGCGTGGTTCAAAACGGAGTGACATGGGCTGGATTAAAATGGGCCTTTACCGGGGCGCATGAAGCCAACTGGCATCCGCTGACCTGGTTATCACACGAACTGGACTGTCAGTTGTTTGGCCTGAACGCAGGGGCGCATCATCTGGTCAACGTGTTGTTTCACGCCGCCAACGTGGTGCTGCTGTTTCTGTTGTGGCGGCGGCTGACGCGGGCCTGCTGGCCGAGCGCACTGTTGGCGGCCTTGTTTGCCTGGCATCCGGTGCATGTGGAATCGGTGGCCTGGGTGGCGGAACGAAAAGATGTACTCAGCACGTTCTTTGGATTGTGGGCGCTGCTATTTTACGCGCGTTACGCGCAAGGGTTGAAAAAAGCAGAAATGGGAAACGCTGAGAGCAGAAAATTCTACTGGCTGGCATGGGGTTGCCTGGCCATGGGATTGTTGAGCAAGTCAATGCTGGTCACCTGGCCGTTTGTGCTGCTGCTGCTGGATTATTGGCCCCTGGGGCGGTTCCAACCGGGCCGGACATGGTCTTTGGTACGGGAGAAAATCCCGTTTTTTGCGCTCGTGGCGGCCTCAAGCGTGGTGACTTTCCTGGCACTGAAGCACGGCGGCGCGGTGGCGGATCTGGCAGACATGCCTCCGGCAGCCCGGATTGAGAACGCCTTGATTTCGTACTGCCGTTATCTGGAAAAACTGTTTTGGCCAACTGATCTGGCCGTTTACTATCTGCACCCCGGGTATTGGCCGTTCGGACAGGCCCTGCTGGCAGGCGTGTTTTTGGGCGGCCTGTCAGGGCTGTTCTTTTTCGTCCGGCGGCGGCATCCGTATTTGCTGATGGGCTGGCTGTGGTTTGGGGGAACCCTGGTGCCCGTGATTGGTTTGGTGCAGGTGGGTAATCAGGCGATGGCGGATCGTTACGCTTATATTCCATCGGTGGGCGTGCTGGTCATGGTCATCTGGGGCGCGAATGAACTCACCCGGCGCTGGCAATGCCAGCGGAGGGTGTTATCCGTGACCGGAACGGCGGTCATCGTCCTCTGCCTGGGATTGACGCGGCATCAGCTCGGATATTGGCGAAATAGTGAAACCCTGTTCGGTCACACGCTGGCCGTTACGGAGAATAATTACATCGCGCACTTGGGCCTGGGCTTGGCCTGCGCGAACCAGGGCCAAACCGACGCGGCGATCAGCCAGTTTCAAGCCGCCCTCCACCTCAACCCCGATTACGCCGAGGCCCGCGACGGACTCGGCAACGCACTCCTCAAGCAAGGTCAGACCGACGCGGCGGTCGGCCAGTTTCAAGCCGCCCTTCGTCTGAAACCCAATTATGCCGACGGACACAACGATCTCGGCTTCGCCCTTTCCAAACAAGGCCGACTGGACGAGGCCATCAGCGAATATCGGGAAGCCCTTCGTCTCATCCCGGAGCACGTTTCAGCCCGCAACAATCTGGGCGTGGCACTCGATCAGCAAGGCCATCTGGACGAGGCCATCAGCGATTATCAGGCGGTTCTGCGGCTCCAGCCGGGTAATGTCAAAGTCCATAACAACCTGGGCATCGCCCTGGCCCGGGAAGGGCAGTGGGATGCGGCGATCAGCCAATTCCAAGCCGCGCTGCGCCTTGAACCGGAAAACACTTCAACGCAAAGCAATCTCGCCAGGGCTCTGGCGCTGAAAAACCAGGCTGTTGGACGGAGTCCGTGAGATGGCTGGCGTCGGGCTTGGGCTGGCCCCGCTCCCAACCACGCCTTGTCCATCGGGCAGCCGGATTTAGAGACACAAAAAAAGGAGCACGCCCGGGACGGGCGTGCTCCCCAACCTCGGAGGGGTTTAATTAGAACTTGTACAGCAGACCCAGGGAGACCACCTGGTGTTCAAAGTCCCGGAAACCGGCGGACTTGAGCGCGTTAGCACCACCCTGCGCCAGTTCAGCCGAGCTCATCTCGCTCTTGCCCAAGTCATAGTTATACGACAGATTTGCGCTGAGATGGCTGCAGAAGGCATAGCTCACGCCCGCCGCCACCGCGTAATCGCCATCATCACGGGCGCTCGGCGCCGATCCGGCGAAATCATTACCGCTGCGGTAGTCGGCCGTCAGCAATTTTCCGCCCAGGTCCAAGCCCAGCTTCGGCGTCGCGTTCCAATGATAGTTCAGACCATAGGTGCTGTCGAAATAACCCACATTGCCGGTGCTGGCAACCCACTGCCATTGTTTGTAGCTGGCGGTCAGCGACTGCGTGGCGTTGATTCGGGCCGTCACCAGCGCCTCGCCGTAATAGGTGATTTGGTTCTTGTTGGCGATGGCGGCGGCTGAATTGTAATTGCGGAAATCCGGTCCGCCGTCCACCTTCACCGTCAGCCAGTTTAACGGCTGGCCTTCCACGCCCGCCAGCACGCGTTGATAATCGCTGGAAGCGTCATGGGAATCCGAGCTGATCGCCGTGGCGAACTGTTCTTGATACTGGTGGCCGTAGCGGTAGCCCAGGGTCAAGGCCGTGTCCTTGGTCACCTTGTAGCCCAAATCCGTACCGCCATTCACGTCATAGCGGTTCACATAGTTCTGGTAGCCCTCATATGAGGGTGCCCCGGCGGTGGCCGGCGCCCCGGTATTGTGCTGGTACGTGTTCAGCCCGTAATACAGCAAGGAAGCCGTCGGCCGGACAAAAAACTGGTCCCAATCATATTGCAACGTGGTGGCGTTGCGGTCCTGATACTGATTCAGCCGTTCGCGCACGACGCCATGGGCATAATTGTTGCGATATTTGTCATACTGGTCAGCCCCCGTCGGCGAGGTCTGTTTGAGGGCGTATAGATACGCCTCCCGATTGCCGTCGTTGTAGAGGAAAGCGTTGTCCAGCCCCAAGGAAAAATCACCGGCCTTGAGCTTGACGGCATTATTGATCCTGTTGGCCGTGTAGTCTTGGGAGGGGGCTTCATGATAAAATTCCACATCCGGCGCATAACTCAGGGACAGCGTCTGCAGGGTGTCCGTGCTGCCCAGCAGCGGGGCAAAATTGAAGCCTATCTTCGGCGTCAGCCCGGTGACCCAGGAGGTCTGGGGTTTCAGGCCGTCGCCTGACACCAGAAACACGTTGTCGTCGTAACTTTCCTTGACCCCGGCGGACAAGTCCGTCAGCCAAACCGGCTTTTGCCAGCTTTCCGACAAGGGAGTTGCGGGGGTTGCGCTGGTAGCGGGAGTTGCAGTGGTTGCGGTGGAGTCCGCCGCCAGGCCCACGGAGGCCAACGGCAGCATGGTGGACGCGGCAATGATGCCACGCGAGAGACCGGAGAATTTCTTCATGTTTTTATTTTTGATAGTCATACATTTCAGCCGTCGGACATTCATGAAACAGCACCAATTAATTCTAATCTGACGCCGTTTCAAAAACTGGTATTTTGATAATAATGACACCCCGGCCCTGAAGCAAGCCCTTTGAATTTGAAATCTGACTGTCGGAATCAGATGAAAAACAACACGAAGAAACCTCCCGCGCCGGCATGCCGCAAGGCGGCCGCCGTCAATGCCAACCCACTACGGAGACGGCAGCATGCCCAACCGGCGGTCATGGCAATACGTTCGCACGCCCCCCTGCCCTGAACGGTGCATCCCGAAGTTGTTGGCGGTTTTTCCGACCGTGGGCCGATTGGGAGTGCGGCGACAAGTCGCCGCTTTTGGACGAGACGACACGTCGTCGAGTTCAAAAAAGCGCACCTTTCCGGCCTCACCAACCACTTTGGGATGCACGGTGCCGTTGGAGTCCCGGCTGACTCGCGGAGCGGAGGCAGCCCGGCCGACGGCATTGGCCTCCGTCGCCGGGCCCCTTCACCCGCCCTTCCGCAAAATCTTCCCCCGGCCATTTCCGGGGCGCGCGGCCGCCACCGCGTTAATCCAAATGCACCACCGTGGCTTCACCGCCCTCAATCACCACCGGCACCGTCACCAACCCGCGCGAAGCCGACACCGCCACAATCTCATAATGCCCGGCGGGCAGCTTCACCACATCCGGCGACTCATCCATGTCGCTGGCATGATTGGGCACAAATTTCACATGCCGGCCGGACGCGTCATTGATGTCGTAGCCGGTGTGCGGATAAAAGTAGGAACTGGGACCGATATCCCCGATCGCGTTCGATTGCTGCGTGGCACTGAACACCTGGAGGCGGCCATTCACGCCGGCCGCCGCAGTGCCGCCCGGTTCAGGGCCGACCGGGGACAACGCCATGGGGGTGGAAGCGCAGCCCGCCAGCAACGGGAGGATGGTTGCGCCCAGAAAGGTGAATCGTTTGATATTCATATGTCCCAATTTATCCTTCCCTGATTAAGGTGTCTTGAACGCCACATTAAATTCCGTTCAGAAAGCCGCCGCCGGCCGGACCGGACAGGACGATCCTGTCGCGCGTGGAGTTCCCGGGGATTCCCCGTCGCACGGCGTCCGAATTGGACGGGGGTTTGCCGTTTGGTTTGATTTGGTTTCATGGAGGTTGTTGATGCAACATTCCTGACCACGGGCCGTGGGGATTTATTCCGCAAAATTGATGTTTTTCAAAAAAAGTTGTGTCTGGCTCTCCCGGGCCTCTCGAAGTTGTCGGCACCCCGGGCAGGTTCGTGGTTTTGAACTCGACGATCCCGCGGCTGCGGAATTTCGTTCAAAAGCGGCGACCTGCCGACGCACTCCGAATGGCCTTCGACCCCAAAAGCCGCCGGCCGCTTCAGGAGACGCCGCCGGCCCAAAGATTGCAAAAATATCTCTCGGCAATTCCCCCGCAATGGTTCAATCTGATGGCGGACAGTCCGGGGATCCTCCAGATTAATCAGGCGCGCGCCATGCTGCTGGATCAGGGACCGGCCGGATGGACTGGCCACATAAATGGAACTCCGCCTCATCAGCCTGTTCGGTTGGCTCGCGATGATTTCAATCGCCTGGGCCATTTCCTATCATCGAAAATTATTTCCGTGGCGCACCGTCATTTGGGGTCTCGGACTGCAATTCACCCTCGCCCTGCTGATTTTGAAAACCTCCTGGGGCAAAACTTTCTTTGAATTTGCCGGCCAGATCATTCAGCATCTCATTCAATTTTCCACCGAAGGCTGCCAGTTCGTGTTCGGCCCTCTCGCCGATCAGGATTTGCTCGCGGCCAAATTTGGCCCCGGCCACAACGTCGTCTTCGCCATTCTCATCACCGGCACCATCATCATCGTCGCCGCCATTTCCTCGCTGCTTTATCACTGGGGCATTTTGCAAAAGGTCGTGCATGCCGCCGCCTGGGCGATGCGCAAAATCCTGCGCACCAGCGGCAGCGAGACCCTGTCCGCCTGCGCCAACATTTTCATGGGGCAGACCGAAGCCCCCCTCATGATCCGCCCCTATGTCCCGCGCATGACCCGCAGCGAAATCATGACCATCATGGTCTGCGGCATGGCGCACATTGCCGGCGGCGTCGCCGCCGTGTATGCGGCCCTGGGCATGGAGGCCGGCTATCGTGACACCGCCGGACACCTCCTCACCGCCTCCGTCCTCAACTGCCCCGCCGCCCTGCTCATCGCCAAAATCCTGTTGCCGGAAACCCAGAAAAGCGAGACCGCCGCCGCCATGCCCGCCACCGTGCCGCGCACCACCGCCAATTCCATTGACGCCATTTGCCGGGGGGCCGGCGACGGCTTTCAACTCTCCCTGAACGTCATCGCCATGCTCATCGCCTTCATCGCCATGATTGCCCTGGCCAATTACCTGGTCACCTGGCCGCAAACCTATTTCGGCCTCAGCCACCCGGCCACGCTGCAAACCCTCTTCGGCTGGGTCAACGCCCCCTTTGCCTGGCTCATGGGCGTGCCGGCCCAACATTGCGTCGCCATCGGCCGCATCCTGGGCGAGCGCATCGTCCTGAACGAATTCGTCGGCTATCTCGACCTGACCAGCCACGCCAAGGACCTGGCGCTCGACCCGCGCAGTTTCACCATTGCCATCTACGCCCTGTGCGGGTTCGCCAACTTCGCCAGCATCGCCATCCAGGTCGGCGGCATTGGCTCGCTCGCCCCCGAGCGCCGGGGCGAAATGGCCAAAATCGGGTTCCGTGCCATGATCGGCGGCCTGCTCGCCGCCTACATGACCGCTTCCCTCGCCGGTTTTCTGATCTCCTGATTTTTGTACTTTTTTCACTCAAGTCCCTCCGCCCCCCGCCGATAAGACACCGGGTTTGCAGGTGCGCGCCTGGCGGCGGCTAACCGCCGAACCTGAATGCACGATGGATTATGGTGTATGAATATCGAGCTAATCAGTGACCAGACATGGATTGCCGTCATTCAGGGGACGCGCCATGTCAACTTTGAATTCCTTGCGCTCCAACTTTTTCTTGTCAATCTCAGAAACCGCCAGCGGGCCGGTGAGATTTCCCTCCCGGACTGCATCCGCGAATTAAAGGGCTTCCACCAAAAATTCAGTCACCTCCCCATGGCCGCGCGTGATTTTAATAAAATCGCCCACGAGGAAATCCCCGCCACCTCCCAGTTGCTCGACCCGGCCGAGGTTGCCCGCCGCATCACCGCCGGTCAGAACCTGATGCTGGCCGGGGAGGAATCCCTGCTCGCGACGCTCCCGCCCGGCAACTGGATTGGTGGAACCAGCCCTTATTTCATGACCGGAAACGGAGGCTGTCTGTGCCAGGACAAAATCTTCGCCATCGAAATCCCCGGGGAATTTCCGGCGACCCTCCATCATTACACCGCCACCGACCTGCCCGGTCTTTATCAAGACGCCGGGGAAGGGATGGTCAGTCTGGTCATCCTGCCGGCGGACAGTCCCACGCACACTGAATTTGCCCTGCACGCGCCCGGTTATGCCGGGTATGCTCTGCACCCGCTCGTCGGCTGGGTCGCCGGCGGGAATCCTGACCGCCGCCACCACTCCTCGCCAAAGGTTTTCTGCGGCGGCCCCCAGCCACTGGGCGACGCCGCCGCCGTCCTGCGCCTGAAACTGCCCCCGGACTGTCTGGCCCAGATCAACACCATCAACCTGTTCCAGCCGGGCACGGGCGATTCCATCAGCTTTCCAACCACCGGTTTTTCCGCCACGACCGCCTTGATCAACGAGCGGGAGCAAAACCTGGCCGACTATTTCCAACAAATCAAGGCCGACACCCGTCTCCCGCTGGTCGCCAACTATTGCGGGGCCATGGTCAACGTCAGTTTAAAAAACGTGGACCATCCTAATCGCCGGGTCGAATTTTACGCGCCGGTTGTTGCCGGCATCGAATACCGGCTGGCCACCCCGGTCGGCGATTACGTTGCGGAATTTGAAACCCGGCTCCGGCAGCTCGCGCCCGATCGCGTGCTGTTTTCCTGCAATTGCATCCTAAACTACCTCTATTCCCGGCTTGAAGGCCGGCGCACCGGCCACCTCGTCGGTCCCGTTACCTTCGGGGAAATCGCCTTCCAATTACTTAACCAGACCCTGGTCTATCTCGAAATTGTCCGGGTCGGCGCCGCCGAACCACGCGAAATCACCGACCAGCTACAGGAAGCCCGGCTGGAACTTTCCGCCGCCCATGAAGAAATTCTGGCCGGCGAACAGCGGTTCCGCGCCTTGAGCGACTCTGCGCCCATCGGCATCTTTCTGACCGACGCCAGCGGAAGGGTGCTCTACCACAATCGCTGCTGCGAGCAACTGACCGGCGTTTCCCTCGAACAAGCCGGCTCCGGCGACTGGCTGCGGAATATTCATCCACACGACTTGCCAGGGTTGGTGGCCGCCCTCCAGGAGAGCGAGCGCGCCGGCCGTGACTTCGATCGTGAATTCCGGTTCGTCGGACCCCAAGGCGCGGTTCGCTGGGTTCACTCGCAGGCGACGCTGCTGCGGTCGGAATCCGGCGTGGTCACCGGACGCATCGGCACCGTGGAGGACATTACTGAAGGCAAGCAGTCGGAACTTGAAATCGAGCGGGTGAATCAGGCGTTGATCCGCGCCTCGCGCGAAGCCGGCATTGCCGAAATGGCCACCGGCGTGCTGCACAATGTCAAAAACGTGGTCAACAGCCTCAACGTTTCCGCCAGTGTCATTGCCGATCAAGTGCGGAAATCACAGGCCTCCAGCCTGGCCAAAGTGACGGCCCTGCTGCGCGAGCACGCCGGAGACCTCGGCACGTTCATCACCGAACATCCCAAGGGAAAGCTCGTGCCCGACTATCTCGAAAAGCTCGCCGCCACCCTGGCGATGGAACGGACGGCGATTCTCGAGGAGTTGCAACAATTCGATAAAAACGTGCAGCACATCAAGGACGTGGTATGCACCCAGCAGGGCTGCGCCCGGCTGACCGGGGCCAGCGAGATCAGCAAGCCCGTGGACCTGATGGAGGACTCCCTGCTGATCAATGCCGCCGGCCTGACGCGGCACGGCATCCAGGTGGAGCGCGACTATGCCGACCACCTGCCGGATTTCACCGTGGAAAAGCCCAAGGTCCTGCAGATCCTGGTAAACCTCATTCGCAATGCCAAACAAGCGTGCCAGGCCTCCGGCCGACCCGGCCAAAAAGTGGTTTTGCAGATTGCCAATGGCGGCGAATTCATCCGTTTTGCCGTCCGGGACAACGGCATTGGAATCCCCCCGGAAAATCTGGGCCGCCTGTTTGAGCACGGATTCACCACCAAGAAAGACGGCCACGGTTTCGGCCTGCACAGCGCCGCGCTGGCCGTCCGCGACCTCGGCGGCGAGCTGCAGGCGCACAGCGACGGCGTGGGCGCCGGGGCCACCTTCAGCCTCCGGCTGCCCCTGAGCCCGCCGGCCGCCCATCGTTAGAAATCCGCTCCCGGATGATCGTGCGCCAAAAAAAATAAAACGGCATTTTTCGTTACCTAGTAACGCGTTTTGCCCCAAACTGGGTGTATTACACCTACTTTTTGCCGGTTTCCAATTCGTGCAACCCCTTGACCATCAGCGGGATCTGACCCGGCCCCGGCGGCCGGGTTGTCAAGTAATTTTAAAAATTCAAAAACGACCATTTTACGTTACTAGGTAACGGGCTTTTTTCCCAAACGGGTGCAGACTGGTCACCAGATGATTGCGAGATCACAACGCCAGGCATCGGACGGACGGGGCGCCGGCGCCTCCCCCGCCCCGTCCGCCGAAGCCGTCCGCCGCGCCCGAAACCCGCGCGCAGCCTTCCGCCGCGCGTCCCCCGCGTGCCGTCTCGCGGGCTTTCCAACCCCGCCATGTGAAAAACACCGTAAAGAACGGTTTGGATCAAAAAGGAACCAAACAGAAACAGGAAGAACCCCATCCCGCCATGCAAAAAAAACCGAAAAGATCAAATGGGATCAAAAAGGATCATCAAAAAGAATTCTGTTTGGGCCGGGAGATGTCCGCCGAGGCGCCAAGCCGGCATCGCAAAACGCTCTCGCCCGGCAGGCCGGGTCCCCTGACGCGGCCGCGGGCGTTAAACCCGGTCAAGCCCGGTCAAACCCTTGATCCAATCCAATCAAACCGAATCAAAGTGAATCCGACCCAATTCGACCTTTCAAGTCTGCCGGAGGGACGCCCTCTCGGGAGCTCACGCCTTGATGGGCGGCGGCGTGGCGGCGGCGGGCTCGGTTCGCCCGGCCAGGATCGCCCCCAACATTTCACGGTTCGGGGGAATCAGGGTGATGCGGGCCGGGCCGGAGACGATGTTTTGCACTTCCAACACATCAAACAGCGCCTTGCTCACCCGGGCGTCCCGGGAGATTTCCTTGAGGGCTTCGCCCACGATGTGCGGGCGCATGGCGGCGGCCTTGGCGAATTCGATGGCGGCCTGGCGTTCCGCCGTGCTGCTGATGATGCTCACTTGGTTCGCCCCGGCCTGTTTGATGGCGGAAGTGACCTGCCGCAGGCGGTTGACCACCTTCGCCTCGATCTGGCTGATCATCCCGGCGTCGCGGAAATGGACTTTGCGGATGTAAACCGAACCGAGTTGGAAGCCCCATTCGTTGGATTTGGGCGAAACCTCGTCGCGCACGGTCTGGCTCATCGCATGGCGGTTCTCCAGCATTTTGTCCAAAGGCATGTTGCTGAGGCAGCGGACGGTGGAATTGCTCACGTTGGCGCCCAGGGAACCACGCGGATCGGCATTCTTGAACAGGTAGGCAATCGGGTCGCTGATGTACATCTCGTACCAGATGCCAATCCCCATCGGCGCTCCCTCCTCGGAATTGACCGGCTGGCTGCGGAGATAGGCCTGGTCCAAACGGAGGTCCAGTTCGTGGCACTGGCCGAGCCAGTTCACGATGACGGCCTTCGGTCCGAGTTTGGCCACCAGGAAATGCAGGCCCGGTTCGTTGATGACCGCCACGACCTTGCCGAAGAGCATGTAAACCTTGCACCGGCCTTCATTAACAATGGTGTACAGGCCAAGCGCGCGCGTCACCCCCAGGACCAGGGGCACGAGGATGGAACACACCATGAACGTGGCCACGATGGCGATGAAAAAGCGGCCCAGGGGGCCAACGCTGAAACTGGTGAAGTCAGGATTCATTGTTTTGCCTCCAGAATGACGGATTGAGCCTGGCTGTAAAGGGACAGCCGGACGTTGCGCACATAAGTGTCCAGCGCACCCGGACCGTGCTCGTTCAGATCGGAAAGCTGGGCGGTGAGCTGGCGCAGGGGCTCGACTTCCGCCTGGGCCTTGAGCGTCTCGATTTCCACCGCGCGCTTGGATTGTTCGATTTTTTGGTCCGCGCCGGCCTGGGCCAGGCTGATGTCCGAGGACACTTGGTTGTGGGCGGTGTTGATGGCGGCCAGGGCCGATTCGACCTCCGGCGGCGGATCAATGCCCGTGATGAGCGAGGCGTCAAACACAATGCCGTAACGGGCGGCCGAAGAGAGGCATTCCTGGTCCATCCGCTCATTGAGTTCGCGCAGGTTTTTGCGGAGGTCGTTGATGGAAATGCCGATGACGGCGCTGGTGGCGGCCACGACATCCCCCTCGGGCACCTCGGTTTTGGGCGCCTCAAAATTGGCGATGCGCTCGCGCAAAATGGAAACGAAGTAGCCCATCACATGGGAGATCGGACGCTTCACCCCGAACAGGTAGGCGTACAGGTTCCGCTCGGACACGCGATAGCGCAACTGGCCGGTCAGTCCGGTGTTGAGCTGGTCCTTGGTGACCGCTTCGAGAATCTGGCCGTCACTGTTGGCGGAAGAATCATCAGGATCGTAGGCCATGCTCAGGGTTTGCGTCGCCACGGAAACCTTGTAAACCTTTTCCCAGGGCCATTTGAAATAGGGGCCGCCGGGTGGAATGACCCGCACTTGGGGGTAATTATAGCGTTCCCGCTCATCGTCCCGGAGCTGCTCGGAGATGGGATCGTTGAGCGTCGTCTGATCGGCGATCCGGTCGGCGCGGCCGAAGCTGGTTTTGACCGCGCGTTCATTTTGATCCACGGTGTAAAGTCCGCCGGCCAGGTAGCGGGTGAGAAACCAGACCACCAGGCCAATGATACAACCAAAGAGTATGGACATAGATTATCGGGAGTTGATTGGAAAGTTGTGATGAGACACACAGGGATTGAACAACATTTAAGGCGGCCCGCAAGCAAAATTGTGGGCCGGATTTCCCATGCTTGCATCAAGTCACATCCCCCGCAGCGAACACGTCCTCAGTTTTTGGGCACCAATTCGAAGTGCGGGTCCTTTACGCAATCATCCTTCCACGAGTTGTGTCCCCCTTCATGAACCAAATCCGGATCAACCTGGCCGGGCACCAGGACCATGATGGCGTAAGGATGAGCAATATAGATTTTGGAGGTTTTTGGCGCCAGATTCAAAACCGGAGCGGGATTGGTGTTGATTAGAACCCTGACGTCCGGCGGGGCAATCGGGGGCACGTCATTAAGCGCGGCGACGCCCATGGCCGCCGTTACCGCAACGGCCATGACAGCACTGATCACCGAAGTGCTCATACTTGCTTTGGACTGTTGAAGAGAAATTGTGTTCAAACGGAACCGTTGCGCCGACCGGCCCGGCGGCGCATCCATCCTGGGAAAATTACGGCTTCACCCGGAGTTTTTCAGCGGTGGCCAGTTTGCGCTGGTTGGCGTCGAATGTGAGAAACTCGCGTGCGCCCAGATGCAAGGCCGTCGCCACATGAAGAACATCCAGACTGCGATGTCCGCCCACCATGGCATGACGTTTGGAAAGGGTTTCAGCCACCCGGTGAACATCCGGCCAGTCCACGGCGGCAACAACGATGGCACCGACAGCCAAGTTGGATTGAAATTTTGCGAGCGCGACTTCCGCCACGGCTTGCGGATAACCTCTGGTTTTATCCCGCGCATGAAGCCAGACTTGGAAGCGGACGCTTTGCTGAAATTCGTAAAGCAGCAGGCCGGAAATGTGCAGGACTTCCGGCATCTTCTGAAAACACTCCGCCGCCGCCGGCGAGTTGTCCTGCCGCACATGCATCGCGCAGATAAACGACGTGTCAGGGAAGGCGATCATCCTTCTTCACCCTCAAGTTCCGCTGCGCGCATTTCGGCAACCTCTTGGGCGGAAAAAATGCGGTCGCCCCAGGTCGCTTTCAACTGCGCCATGATGTCGGGCTTGACGAGTTTGGGCGTTTTGACGGGCGTCGGCGGCACGAGCCGGGCGAACAATTTCCCCGCCTTGGTGATCTCCACTGATTCACCTTCGGCAATCCACGCGGCGACGCGGGGGAATTGGTTTCGCAAATCTCTGACCGTGGCGGTTTTCATCGTGAGACAAATATGTATCACCTTGCCGAAACTGTCAACCGGCTCATTTCACAAACGGCAGTTCCACAATTTTGGCGGGACTTTCCCCGGCGGCGGTGCGCAGGGTGAGTTCGTTGCCGATCTGGCAGGCTTCGCGGCGGACATACCCGAGGGCCAGGTTGGCGTTGAGCGACGGTGATCTGATGGCACTGGTCACATAACCGACTTCCCGGCCCGCCTTGAACAGTTTGTCACCGGCGGCGGGAAGCGCGGGCAAATCATCGGCCAGACGCAGGCCGTGCAGTCCGCGCGTGACGTGGCCGACGCTGTGGATGCGGTTGAGCACTTCCTGTCCGATGTAGCAGCCCTTGCTGTAACTCACGGCACGGCTCTCAAGCCCGCATTCGAGCGGGAGGTTGGTTTCGTCCATGTCCGCGCCAAAGCGGGGCAGCCCGGCCTCGATGCGCGCGGTTTCACTGGCCGTCCAGCCGCAGGCGCGCCCGCCCGTCTTTCCGGCGGCGGCGATGAGTTGGCCTCCCACTGCGGCCAGGGAGGCATTCGGCACATAGAGGTCGAAACCCGCCGTGCCCAAGCGCGGCAGGTTGGCCAGATAAAGGTCGCCCAGGGCGGGATCGGAAATTTTCACGGAATCAAACGGCCGGGCGGGCAGCGGCGCTTCCCCGCCGAAGCAACCGGATGCGCGGAGGACTTCCGCCGCGCGGGGGCCCTGCACACTCCACAACCCGTAATGCAGGGCGGCATCCACGATCTGCACGTCGTCGGCCACGATGAACTTTTCCAGGCGGTGCGTGATTTTTTCGGTCAGGCCGGGTTCAAAATCGAGGAGCAATTCATCCGCGAGGCAGAAGATGTTCAGGTCGGATTCCATTTTGCCCCTGGCCGTGGTCACGGCGGCGTAGGTGCCTGCGCCGGGGGTCAGCTTTTTGATGTCATTGGTCACCTGGCCGTGCAGATACCGCGCGCGGTCGGCCCCCAGCAGGCAGAGTCGGCTGCGACTGCTCAGATCCAGTACACCCGCGCTGGTGCGCAAGGCGGCGTGTTCGGCCGGGACGTCGCCATAATCCGCCACGATCTCCACGCCGTTCAGGGTGGTGAACCGGGCGCCCATGCCGCGCTGGAATTCTTGGAGTGGTTTGCTCATTATTGGTCATGAGCATGACATTATTTGTGTGAACCGCCAATGTGAATGTTCATTGCATTTATGGCGGATTCGGGCATGATTTGGGCATGAATTTAGACGAACAATATTCTGAACTAACATTAAAAACCGGGGCGAAGCTCGCCCTGGTGGTGCTCGACGGGTTGGGTGACATCGCCACGAAGGAGCAGAACTACCTGACTCCGCTGGAGGCCGCCCACACTCCAAACTTGGATCGCCTTGCCAAAGACTCAGCCCAGGGCCGGATGATTCCCGTCGCGCCGGGGATCACGCCGGGCAGCGGGCCGGGACATTTGGGATTGTTTGGTTATGACCCGCTGGAATTTCAAGTGGGCCGGGGCGTCATTGAATCCCTGGGTCTGGGCTTGGAATTGAAGCCCGGCGATGTCTGCGCCCGCGCCAATTTCGCCACGCTGGATGCCAAGGGCATCGTCACTGACCGCCGGGCCGGCCGCATCCCCACGGAAACCTGCGAAAAACTGGTGGACCTGCTCACCGCCAAGGTTAAGAAAATCGGCGACACGCAGGTCATCATCAAGGCCGGCAAGGAACACCGCTTTGTGGTCGTGTTTCGCGGCAAGGGTCTGGAAGGACCGCTGACGGATGCCGATCCCAACCGCGAGGGTTTTGCCATTCCCACCGTCAAACCCCGCGACCCGGAAAATCCGAAGCAGAAAAAAATGGCGAAATTGATCGCGGATTTCTACAAGGCCGCGCTGCCGGTGATTGCAAACGAAGTGCCTGCCAATGGTTTTCTCATGCGCGGCATCGCCCACCAGCCCGAGATTCCGCTGTTTGAGGACCGGTACAAACTCAAGCCCGCCTGCCTGGCCGTGTATCCGATGTACAAGGGGCTGGCCCAGTTGGTCGGCATGGTCAAGATTGAAGGTCCGGCGACCATCCGGGAACAATTTGAGCGTTATCTGGCCGAATACGACAACTACGACTTCTTTTTCATCCATTACAAATACACGGACAAAGCGGGCGAGGACGGCAACTTTGCCGCCAAGAAGAAGGCGATTGAGGATTTTGACGCCGCGCTTCCCCTTCTCTTGAAGAAGAAGCCGGATGTGCTGGCGATCACCGGCGACCATTCCACCCCCGTGGCGGTCAAGGGTCATTCCTGGCATCCGCAACCGGTGCTGCTGCATTCGGCCCTGAGTGGTTCCGACAAGCTGGATCGTTTCACCGAAACGGGCGCCAACAGCGGGTCGCTGGGCGTGTTCCCGGCCAAATTTCTCATCCGGCTGATGCAGGCCAACGCGCGGTTGTTCGACAAATTTGGCGCGTGAGTCCGAGGGCCATGGTTTTCCGGCGGGCGCGGTTGAACACCGCGCCCGCTTTTATGTTGAGTTGCCGCATTTGAAGCTTGCCAGCGGCGGCAATTCAACGGAGATTTTTGAGTTGTGAATCTGCCCAACAAACTGACCGCGTCCCGTTTTGGAATGACCGTGCTGTTTCTGTGGTGTTTGTTTGCACGTTTTCCGTATCACCAAACGCTGGCGCTGATGCTGTTCATCCTGGCGGGGGTGACGGATTATCTGGACGGCCACATCGCCCGCGCCCGGCATCTGATCACCAATTTCGGCATCTTGATGGACCCGCTGGCGGACAAGATCATGACGTGCTCGGCGTTCATCGCGTTTGTGGAGAGCACGCACATCAATCCGAACGCGCCGGTCAAACTGGCCGCCTGGATGGTGGTCATCATCGTGGGCCGGGAGCTGGCGATCACCGGTTTGCGGTTGCTGGCGGCGTCCAAGAATGTGGTGCTGGCGGCGGAACGCTATGGCAAGCACAAGACCGTCTGGCAACTCATCAGCATCATTGCCCTGCTGGTGGTGGATGCCCTGAATGAATGGCCGGGGTGGCTGCAACAACTCTTCCGGGGCTGGTCCCCGCAATTTGCCGTGCTGGCCCTGTGGATCACGGTTGCGCTGACCTCGGTCTCGGGCTTGATTTATCTGTGGCGGAACCGGGCGCTCTATTTGGAGGATGTTTGACCGGAAACCTCCCGGTTCACTTGTGCGCCGGCAGGGGCAGCATGTCGCCGGAACTGCTGGATTGATAAACCGCCGGGGGCAGGCTGGCGAGCGGATCATGGGTTTTGTGCTTCCGCACGAGCCAGAGGGCCGGGATGACGACCGCCACCACAAACAGCAGCCCGACGACAACCGCACCCAATTTCCAGTTCAACCTGGCCAGCCACAGGGTCAGGTGATCCACCACGTTTTTGCGGGCCGGACCGGTCAGCGGGGGCGGTTCGGTGAGGTGCGCGGTGTGATTGAGTTCGGCCGCGAGTTCAAACAGGATTTGCGCGGTGTCCAACCGGAGCAGGGCGGCATAATTTTTCACCGTTCCGCGGATGTAAACCGGCGCGGGAAACACGCTGTAATTGCCCTCTTCAATGGCACGCAGATGATCGGTGCGGATTTTGGTTTTCCCCGCAACATCGTTGATCGTGAGCTTTTGAGCTTCGCGCGCAGCCCGTAACTTTTCGGCAACCGTTGGCATTTCCTTCATTTAGCGCGTTTGCCGTCAAATTGGCAACTGTGGAATTCGCCGCGGAATTCACAGCCAGCCCTGCAACTGTTCGCGCAAGGCCTGCCGGGCGCGATATAATCTCGATTCCACGGCCTTGGGCGTCGTCTTCAGAATCGCGGCGGCCTCCGCCACGCTGCGCTCCTCCCATTCGCACAACACCAGGGCGGCGCGCAAATCCGCCGGCAGGTTCTCCACGGCCAGGCGGACCGCGCCGGCGCGTTCGCGGGCCAGCACTTCTTCATTGGGGGCCGGCGAATTGGACGGCAGGGTGCTGCCGATGGACGGCTCGCATTCCGCGCCTTCCGCATCAAGGGACACATTGGGATGCCGTCCGCGCCAGCGAAAATGGTTGCGGGCGAGATTGGCCGCGATGGTGAACAGCCAGGTGGAGAATTTTTGTTCCAGCCGGAAGCCATCCCGGGATTTGAAAACCCGGACGAAGGTTTCCTGGGCGAGATCATGGGCGTCGGCCTCGCTGCCGGTCAGGCGGCAGAGAAACTGAAAAACCGGGGTGGCGTGGCGGGCCATCAAATCGTTGAGCGCGGCATCGTGGCCGGCCTGCAATTTTTCCATGTCGGCCCGGTCAAGGGCGTCAGATTCAGGGAGCGGACTCATGAGGGGCGTGGCCGGACATGGATTGTTCCATTTGCTCCTGAGTAACGGAGGCAAGCTGCTGCATCTCCGCGAGGTAGCGCCGGCCCTGTTCCGGGGGCATGGCCTGACTGACGCGGGCAAAGTACTGGATCATCTGCGCCCGGCATTGCGCACGCAGTCGGGCGAGTTCCTGCAAGCCTGCCCGCGCCCCGGCGGCCGTATTCGTTGGACTGGTCTGGGCGGATTCGAGCTCTTGCTTCTTCGCGGCAATGCGGGCGCACATGGCGGCACATTGTGGCAAATAGCCCTCATGCAGGGTGCGGATGTGCGCCATTTCGGCATCGGACAGGTGAAATTCCAAGCGCAGCCAGGCGAGGTCATCCGCCGACTGGTTCCGGCGAGCCAGGCAGTTGTACTGGCAGGTGAAATAGGCGCCGGCGAAAATCGCCGCACCCAGCACGAAGGCCCCGAGCAGAATGAACAGCGGACGTTTCATGTCAGCGCAGTGAGTCCGGCATGACGGAGGCGAGATAGCGCGACTGGGCGTCCTGGCGGACGGCCTGTGAACCTTCGTGGGTGCCAAGCCAGGCCCCGGTCAGCAATAACAGGGCGGCGGTGGCCAGGGCGAACTTGGGACGCAGAACCAACGCCGCGAGGGCATTGAGCCATGAGGCGGGGTTTGGTCTGGAACCGCCGGTTTCGATCCGCCGCCAGACGTTTTCCTGAAAACGCGGGGGAAGGGTGGGCGACCGGCGCGCCTCGCGCAACAGCGCGCTTAGTTTGGTGTCCATCGGATTCAGATTGTCTTTCATAGGTCCATGGGGGGGCGGGTTTCAGCCGTCACGCATAATAATTTAACACATTTTCATTGGTTGTCGGGCACGCTTAATGGCGTTGCGCTGCCTGTAATACCCCGCCAAAACTGAAACCCCGCAAACTTTATGAGCCGGTGGCTATTGCGCTCCGGCGCGATAAAAGCGGGCGCGAGCATAAGCCGGGTTGGTCACACTGAAACTCCAATGGCCATTGACGTCGGCGAGATTAGTCACGATGGATTGCCAGATGATGGGGGGGGCCAGATTGGTGGTGGTTTGCAAAACATACGGGTAGTTGGGAGTGCCGGTGAATTGCAGGCTCAGGACGCCGTTGGTCGCCGTCAGGACCGTTGATTGGGGCACGATTCCGGTAATCGTCAGGGTGGCCACCGAACTCGTTACGCAGCCAAAATTGTTGGTGACAACCACGAAATAGTTTGCCGCATTGCCGTTGGTGACCGCTGTCAACAGCAAGTTGCTGCCGGTCTGGCCGGTCAGACTGAGGGCGGCGGGGGGGGCAATCAGAACGGTTGGCGGCGTGGCATAACCGGATCCCGGAGAAACGGTCATGATGGCCGTCACCATTCGGTTACTCAAGACAGCGGTGCCGGCGGCCCCGCTCCCGCTACCGCCCATAAATTGGACGGCCGGCACCGCCAGATAGCCAGCGCCGCCACTGGTGATGTTACACGTCACCACAAATCCGGAGAAGACGACGGGCACCGCCGTGGCGTTGCTCAACTGGCCGGCGACCGCCCACCATTGATAGCCGAACGGCGGGGTGCCATCGGGGGTGACCGTAAACACAACATTTGATCCCAGGAAAACCCCCTGACTTTGGGGCGGCTGGAGGATGCTCGGAGGGTAGTTAACGCTCAAGCCGGCCACGCTGCTGGTGACGCTCCCGAAGCTGTTCGAGATCACCACAAAATAACCGCCCGCATTGTCGGGCGCGATGGCGCTCAAATTGAGGGTGTTGCTGGTCTGGCCGATCAACAATCCGTTGGGCGGATCAATCAGCACGGTCGGCGGGTTGGTGTAGTTGCTCCCGTTCCCGTTCGCCGCCACGGCGATGGCGGTCACCATCCCGTTGCCAACCGTCGCCGTCCCACTGGCGCCTGAGCCACCGCCACCGACAAACTGGACATTCGGCACCGTGGTATAACCTGAACCGCCGTTGGTCACCACCACATCATAAATAAACCCATAAAAACCATAGGGTGATTGCACCACGGCTCCGGCGGTGCTTTGGTAGGCCGAATTGGTGAAATACCATTGATAAGCCAGCGGCGGGGAACCGGAGGCCGCGACGCTAAAGGAAGCCGACTGCCCCGCAACCTGAACCTGATTTTGTGGCGGCTGGGTGATGGCCGGTGGGGAAATGGACAAAACAAACACCGTCCCATCGCCCAGGTTGGTGGCCCCGGCGGTTGTGCCGTAGTAATAGCCATCCACCCCCAAGGTCAGAGCGGCATCCGGATCTCCGTTGAAGGAAACCAGCGTGGTCAGGATTCCATTGGTGGTCACCCGAAAAAGAGTCCCCCCGCTGCCACCCCCATAGGTGGTACCATAGAAATTGCCATCATGGCCCAGAGTCAAGGCGGTCGTAGGATACGCCCCCTCATTGTAGTCTTCGTTGGCTTGGTTGAAGGAAACCAGCGTGGTCAGGGCTCCGTTGGTGGTCAGCTTGAAGATGGTTCCTTCGCCGTTGGTGCCGCCCTGCTCGGTGGTGCCATAGAAATTGCCATCGTTTCCCGCCGTCAACGCAGCCATCGGATAGGCGCAGGTGTAGTTGAAGGCCGCCAGCGTGGTGAACGCGCCGTTGGTGGACAGTTCGAAGGCGGTCCCATAATCATTGAGCCCATTGGTGGAGGTGGTGCCGTAAAAATTGCCATCCTTCCCCAGGGTCAGGGGATTGGGGGATTCTCCATTGGTCCCGTCGAAGGAAACCAGGGGGGTGAAGGCGCCGTTGGTGGCCAGTCTAAACAACGTACCAAAGCCGACATTGGTGGCACCGAGATAGTTGCTGCCGCCGAACAAGGTGGCCCCGTAAAAATTGCCATCCGGACCCAGCGTCAGGCCGATGGGACCATCCCCGTTGGTGCCGCTGAAAGAGACAAGGGTGGTGAGGGTGCCGTTGGTCATTTTGAAAAGGGTCCCGTAACCTGTATTCGTGTCGTTGGTATAACTGGCGCCGCCGGACAGGGTCGCGCCGTAGAAATAACCATCCGGGCCCCGTATCAGCGCAGCGGCCGGCGACATTCCATTGGTGCCGTTGAAGGAAACCAGGCGGGTGAGCGTGCCATTGGTGGTCACTTCGAAAACTGTCCCCTTCCCGCTGGCGCCGCCGGTGAGGGTGGTGCCGTAGAAATTACCGTCGGCACCCTGCGTCAGCGCGGCCTGCGGGTCCGAACCATTGGTGCCGCTGAAGGAGCAGAGGGTCTGCGCTGTCTGCGCCGGCAGTTTTGCCAGCATTCCTGCAAGCAACAAACAGACCAACAGATACACGTTCATGGCGGCAGTCTAGCGGGGTTCAAACCGCAGGCAAGTCATCAATCCAAGGCGCCTTTGACCTGAAGACGGGTGGGTGGGCGGCCGGAGTCATGGGAAATTATTTTTTAACCGTGTTTTTGCGCATTTAACCGGTTTTTTCCGTTTTGGAGCCCGGGGGAGTTGAGCCGCAGATGGACGCAGATGAAGGGAAAAGGGGTGGGGAAAAGGTTTGATCTGCCTGAATCCGGCGATTTGAAAGGTCGGATTGGGACTGATAGCACTGACTCAGACACCAATATAATCGCATAAACCCCAATAAAATCAAGGACTATTCGCCAAAACTCGCTCACTATTTTGGTGAACTTTCCCCCCCTTTTACTGACAGTCCAACTGACAGTCGCCGCCTCGTTTCTCCACACTCTCC
>CAZUBG010000046.1:0-29515 GCA_964618545.1 uncultured Bifidobacteriaceae bacterium
CGCCAGCCGACAAAAGGACCAGTCAGGTTGAAAAGGTTGTTTCTTGACGGACCCTTAAGGCGGAAGACCGCTAAAGAAAGTTCCCCGCGGTAAATTAATGACACTTTGACTAAAGTGCCTGTGTGATTTGCCAAGTTTGGCATGTGATGGAAATAAGTTTAATATCAAATTCGCACAAGTTTTATGAGTGGGAGGTTGACTGGGTGTCATCCTTGCTTGGTGACTTTGAAATTAAGCACATCTTGGATCCCGCCTGCACGGCGCTGGCCAATAATCCGATTCTCGTTCTGTCGGGTCAATTGGTGGGAGCGGAGCGCCAGATCTGCGATTATATTCGCCGTTTGCGTTCTCACAGCCGGTCGGTGGGCCTTATTCATCTCAGCGATGAATGGCACACAGCACCGGTTTCGTTTTACCCAGATGCCAGTTTCGTGTTCCGAAACTATTATCGTGCCAACGCCTTGCGGGGTGCCGGCCGCCACTATTTCCCTTTGGGATATCGCGCCGGCTTTACAAAAAAACTGGTGGTCAAGGACCTCCGTGATCGTGCGGCTGTCTGGGCGTTTGCCGGGGCCGTCAAAGGAACTCGCATGGCCATGTTGAACCAGGCGCGCCAAATCCCCGGCGGAAAATACCATCTGACCGGCGGGGCCTATGACGCAGCCCGGGGGGCTCAACCCCTTACCGTGGACGAATATGCGGGGTTGCTTGGTGATGCCGTCTTTGCCCTTTGCCCGCGGGGGAATCGTTCGATGGACTGTTTCCGATTATATGAGGCCCTGGAAGCCGGGGCCATCCCCATTGTGGAGGATTCGGGGGGGGGCAATGAATGGCTGGATATTCTCTCGCCCTCCAGTTTTGTGAGAATCCATGGCTGGCGGCCGGATGTTTTGGCCAGATCACTCAAACACGTTATACACGGCGGCTACTGGCGCAAAGCGTATGGCAGCTTTCCGTGTCCAACAATTAATCATTGGCAGAATCTTGGGGTGGTGATGAAGCGGATTGATGTCGAGCGTACGTCCGAGTGCGTGCGCTCTTGGTGGCTCGCTTACAAACGGCAGCTTAGGGAATCGTTGCGCAGCGCCATAACCTCAAATTTTCACGCGTGAAAGCTCTCCCCATGTATCTTATTCGAGTGGAATGATAGAAAAGATGCTGCATTTGGGATCGCGGATTAAAGCCCGGGCATTTACCCTCCTGCTTTCAAGTCAATTCAAGAAAATCGGAGTCGGCAGCAGGATTGTGCCGCCCTTTCGATTTCGCGGGTTGGGCGCCATCAGTTTGGGGGATAATGTCATCATCCACCGGGATTGTTGGATTCATGTCGTGGCGGAGAATGGGGCTGCGGGCGCGCCGCTTATCATCATAAAGGATGACGCCTCCATTGGCATGGGGGCAACGGTTTCGGCGGCCCGGCAGGTGGTGATCGGGGAACACGTTCTGTTGGCCCGGAATGTTTACATCTCGGACCACTCCCATGCGTTTGATGATGTCAACACGCCCATTGTCCGGCAGGGCATCAACGGCATCGCGCCGGTGGCCATCGGTCGGCACACCTGGCTGGGGCAAAACGTCGTGGTGCTGCCGGGCGTAACCATCGGCGAACACTGTGTCATCGGCGCCAACTCCGTGGTCAAATCGTCCATTCCTGACTTTTCCGTGGCCGTGGGCGCGCCGGCGCGGGTCGTCAAACGATATAATCAGGAGACCCGCGCTTGGGAAAAAGTGAAACCGGCCTTGTCAAAAGCGTGAATTTGGTTCAGACAGGTTGTCGTTCGGAAATTGGCTGAAAAATCCCGCCCCAATTTGAGAACATGTTGGTTTCTGTTATCATCCCGACTTACAACCGGTCCAAGACGATTGCGCGAGCCGTAAACAGCGTGCTCGCTCAAACTTGGAAGGAAATTGAAGTTATTGTTGTGGATGACGGCTCAACCGATCAAACGAAAGATGTGCTCAGCCAATACGGCGATAAAATTCGGGTGATCCGACAGCAAAACGGCGGACCGAGCGCCGCCCGAAACACGGGGATCAACGCGTCAAAGGGCGACATCATTTCGTTTCTGGACTCCGATGATGAATGGCTTCCTTCCAAGACAGAACGACAGGTAAGACTTTTCCAAGGCCCGCAATCAGTCAAGGTCGTTGGTTGCGTTTGCAATGCCCGGATGCTTTATTCAACGGGTGCAAAAACCTCATTTCAGATAGCAGGGTTGCACCCGAAACATGCCGAGGGAGTTTGGGCCAATCCGGCGCAAATCTTGGTGGATCGTTTTCTTCTTTTTAATCAGGTGGCCTCCATTCGCCGGGCGGCTTTTGAGAAAGTCGGGTGCTTTCGTCAGGATATGCGTCTGATGGAGGATTATGACATGGCTTTGCGCCTTTCCCTCGCCGGCCCTTGGGCGTATGTTGCTGACCCTTTGGTGATTTGGCATGAAGATGCCGGGAGCGGTCTGTCTCGAAACGTGAGCCAGCATGAAATATCCCGCGTGGCGTTGACAATTTTAGATGACCTGAGCCATTCTGCCCACTTGCGGGGCCGGTTGCAGGGAGGGCGGTTGAGGCATCGGCGGTGGTTGTTGAAAAGTAAAATGGATGCCTTGGTTTTAGCCTCCCAGTCGGATGGAATCCGGGCCTTTTCCGGCAAATTAATCCTGGTGGGATTGAGAATTTACGAGGCCCTCTACCGGAGATCCCCCTTTATTGCTCGAATGAAAACCAATCAAATTGAGGGTCAATCTGCTGATCCAAGTCTGAAGCCAACGTGCCTATAATATTTTGATGAAGAATTACTGTGCTCTTTTTTCACACCATTTCTATGGTAAAATTTTGATTTGATGACGCTTAAAACACAGGTCGCTCATGGCCTGAAATGGCAGGCCATCAGCATCGTGGGGAGCCAGTTGCTTTCTCTTGTGGTCTTTACCACCCTGGCCCGCCTGTTGGAGCCTTCCGCCTTCGGGTTGGTGGCGTTGGTGGGGGTTTATTTGGGAATTGTGTCCCTGTTCACCGATCAGGGCATCGGCACGGCCATCATCCAGCGGCAGGATTTGCAGCCCGAGCATAAGGACGCCGCCTTCTGGTTCAATCTGGGTTGTGCCGTGGTTCTTTGCCTGGGCACCATGGTGCTGGCGGGTCCGGTGGCGGCATTTTACCACGAACCAAGGCTGGTGCGTCTGCTGCAGTGGTCGTCCGTGGGGTTGGTGATCGGCGCTTCCTCGGCGATTCATGCCAATCTCTTCACCAAGGCCATGGACTTCCGTCAACCGGTGATTCGCGGGCTGATTGCCAATGCCACGGGTGGGGCGGTGGGCGTGGGCATGGCACTGGCGGGCTGCGGCGTCTGGTCGTTGGTCGGTCAGCAACTGGCCGGGGCCATGGCCGGCACCATTTTTCTCTGGCGCATGTCCAGTTACCGGCCGGCATTTCGATTCTCATGGCCCCATCTGCGGCAGCTTTTCGGGTTCAGTTCGTCCGTTTTTGCCACCTCCATCTTCTGGTATTTTTCCAGCCGCCTGGATCAAATGGTAATTGGCCGGTTTTCCGGCATTCCCATGCTTGGCCTGTACACGATCGCCGGCAAAATTCCAAACCTGGCGAATATGGTTACCCAACAGCCGTTGGCGGCGGTGTCGTTGCCATCTCTTTCCAAACTTCAAGGTGATCAATCCAAAATGCGACAGATGATCGTTCACGGAATGGAATTGAATGCCGTCGTATCATTCGCCATATTCGTTGGAGTCGCTGCGCTCTCTTCGGATTTGGTTCCGTTGCTTTTTGGCGCCAAATGGGTGGGGGCCTCCTTGTTTTGCTCAATGTTGTCAATTTATGCGCTCATTAACGTATTGCAGGTTTTTGTCCACCCCGCACTCTTGGCTTCGGGAGGGGTTGGCAAATATGTATTAATTAATGTCTGGCATATAACCGGCGTGGTGCTCGCCTGCTTGGTTGGGGTGCAGTTCGGGGTCACTTATCTGATTTTCGGTTTGATCCTAAACCACCTGATCATCACCATTCCCGCGCTGCTTTTTCTCCAACAACGGATTGGCATGAGTCCTCTAAGTTATTGTCGGCCATGTTTGGTTCCCGCAATGGCCTCGCTATTCATGGTTTGCGTGGTCTGGTTGATCGCTGCCCTTTGGCCGCACCCCGGCCTGCCTGCCGTGCTGCTGGCATGCAAGGTCACGGCCGGAGCAGTTGCTTACCTGAGCGTCGTATTTGTGTGGAGAAGGGGAACATTTTATAAATTATTCGACATGGCGGGCCGGGCCGTGGGGTCGTTCTCGAGTTCAACCATGACCATCGCCCCTCCAGTGGTCGACCATTGACAATTTATCAATGGTTTACAGGCGCAGGAGGCGGAACGGCCGGAACTGTGAAAACATCCTTAACTTCAATTTCCCTCAAAAATATGCGCATTATAAAAAGCACCATCAAGCGTCTGTTGCCCATGCGAGTTCGCAAACTCCTCGGGGACCGGGGCGACTATTGCAGATCATCCTATGCCCAGGAAGGTGAAGACCGAATTCTCGCTGAAATGTTTGGTTTGCGTTTGAGAAAGGACCCCGGTTTTTATGTCGATGTCGGGGCTCACCATCCCGAACGTTATTCAAATACCTATTTGTTTTACACCTTCGGATGGCGCGGTATAAACATTGATGCCATGCCCGGAAGTATGGACTTGTTCAAGCGCGAACGTCCGCTCGACATCAACCTGGAGGCTGCTATAAGTGACGAGGAAAAAGCACTCACTTTTTACGAGTTTAACGAGCCCGCTCTGAATGGTTTCAACCGTGAGATAGCCTCCTCTCGCGACCAATTCTCGAACTGGAAGCTGGTTGGTCAGCGTGAAATTAAGACGATTAGATTGGATAAATTGCTGGAAAGTCATCTGCCGAAAGGGCGGTCTATTGATTTCATGAGCATTGATGTGGAGGGATTGGATTTCAATGTGCTCAAATCCAATGACTGGAAAAAATTCAGGCCCGTACTCGTTCTTGTAGAAGACAGCGAGGCCATGATGAACAATCAAGTTCGCGATACTGTGATATCTCGGTTTATGAGGGACAACGGTTATGTCTTTTGTTGCAAAACCGTGCTTACAACTTTCTTTGTCGATAAGGATCACATTGACTTTACCCCAGCAGGTTTCCGACTTAAAAATATCAGGGCAACCAACTAACTCATCGTCCAGGTCTAAAACTTCAACAATCATCATGGCAATTGTTTCGAAAGAGAATTCAAACATCTCCATCATTATTTGCACGAAGGATAGGGCGGAATCCCTGAAATTGACTTTGGAGTCTATCGGGCATTTGGAAGTCCCGACTGGCTTTTTGGTAGAATTGTTGGTGGTGGACAATGGTTCCACGGATCAGACAGAGCAGGTCGTGCGCGCCGCCAGTATCGGTCAGATACCGGCTCGTTACATTTGTGAGCCAATGATCGGAAAAAGCCATGCTTACAACACGGGCCTGGCGGCCTCGACCGGTGAAATCATGTTGTGGACGGATGACGATGTCCGCGTACCGGCCCGGTGGATTGAGCCGATGTGCCGGCCGATTCTTGATGGCCGGGCCGATGCGGTGGCGGGCGGCGTCATTTTCCCCCCTCATATTGAGCGGTTATTGAATGCGGGACCGCTCAAAAGCCGTCGCGCCTTGTTTGCCTCTGTGGAAGAACTGGACCCGGACAACCCGGGGCGGATGGTCGGCGCAAACATGGCGTTTCACCGGCGCATTCTGGACAAGGTGCGGGCGTTTGATGTTGAACTGGGACCGGGTCCCGGAGCGTTGGGTTCCGGTGAGGAAACCGATTTTGCCATTCGTTTTCAGCAGGCCGGCTACCGTTTGATCGGCATGTTTGACGCTCCCGTGGAACATCATTTTGACACCGCCCGGCTGACCAGGGAGAAAGTGCTGGATGCGATGCAAGTCGCGGGCCGGCTGCATGGTTACTTTTTTCACCACTGGGAACACAAACGGTCGCGGTTGGTGGTCCCCAGGTTGATGCTGTGTCATCTGCGCCGGATGTGGCTGAAATATCTGGATGGAAACAAGGGTCAAACCCTGAACGATCTTTCCGAGCAGCAATTAAGATTGGAAGAGGAACTGGGTTTTTACCGGGAGTATATTGCTCAACGCCAGCGCGCATTCAAGCTTGATCTGGCTCCGCACCTCAAAGCGGCTGGGGCATGAATCCTTTGGGCTTGTCGAGGATTGGCGACCTGGACCGGGTTGACCGGACGATGACGTGAAGTGGTGTTTGAAAGAACAAGGTTTGAATGAACAATTGCAGTGAAACCAGTCTGTCCGCTGTCGAACTGACCCACCGTCTCCAGATTCCGCCAGTGGCCGAAGTTGGCACGTCCCGGCCTCTTTGGTCGGTGATGATCCCAACCTATAATTGCGCACGATATTTGCGGGAGACTCTGGCCAGCGTGCTGGCGCAGGCCCCCGCATCGGAGTTGATGCAGATTGAAGTGGTGGATGATTGCTCCACCAAGGACAATCCGGAGGCAGTGGTGCGGGAGGTGGGTCGCGGGCGCGTGACCTTTTATCGCCAGCCGAAGAACGTGGGACACACTCGCAATTTCGAGACCTGTCTTTTGCACAGCCGCGGGCGTCTCGTTCACCTGCTGCATGGCGATGACATGGTCCGCCCCGGTTTTTACGCAAAAATGGAGACAATTTTCGCCGAACATCCGGAAATTGGCGCGGCGTTCACCCGCACCATCATCATTGATGAGCATGGCAATTGGACATCGCTTTTGCCGTTGGAATTAAGCGAAAGCGGGGTAATGAGCGATCTGGTCGAACGTCTGGTGGAAAGACAGCGCATTCAGACCCCGGCCATGGTGGTAAAACGTGAGGTGTATGAGACCTTGGGGGCGTTTGACCGGCGCTTGTCCTGGACCGAGGACTGGGAAATGTGGACACGCATCGCCTCCCGATATCCAATTTGGCATGAAGTTGAGTCGCTGGCGCTTTACCGGGCCCATTCAACTTCAAATTCGGGTGTTTACCAGAAGACCGGCGAGTCCATACGGGATTTGAACCGGGCTTATTCCATCATGGGAGCTTACGTGCCAGGCCAACGCGGCAGAATGCTTGTCCGGAAAGGGCGGCAAATATATGCTGCTAGTGCCGTGTGGAGGGCTGATGACCTGGCCAGAAAGGGTGAAATCAAGGCAGCCTTTGCCCAGGTGCGCGGCGCCTTCCGGCTAAGCCCAACCCCGTTGGTCGCTTGGTGGATTTTTCACATGGCGTGCAAGGCGGTGTTTGCGACAATAACGGGAGCCTTCCGCAAATAGTTTTTTTAGCATGACCGTTTCCATCATCATCTGCACGCGCAACCGGGCGGACATCCTGCGCCCGACGTTGGAAGCGCTGGGCCAGGTGACCGTGCCGGAAGGCTGGACGGCCGAATTGCTGGTGGTTGACAACGGTTCCACGGATCACACGCAGATGGTGGCCAGCAAAATCCGTTTAAGCAACATGGCGGTTCGTTATTTGCATGAATCCAAGCCGGGCCAATGCCAGGCGCGGAACACCGGGATGTCGGCTTCGCAAGGCGAGATAATTATTTTTACAGACGATGATGTCCGCCCCGCCCGTGATTGGCTGGAGAAGATGGCGGGCCCCATGCTGGCAGGAAGCTGTGATGCGGTCGTGGGGGCAATCCGGGCGGCCGAATGCCTCCACCGACCTTGGATGACCTCGTTTCATAAAGTTTGGGTGACCATCCCCGCCGGGACGGCCGACTCGGTGCCGGAGCTTGTGGGCGCCAACATGGGGTTCCGCCGACTGGTATTAGAACGCGTGCCAGCCTTCGATACGGAGCTCGGCCCAGGCTCCATGGGATTTGGCGACGACACGCTGTTTTCATGGCAACTCGGCGAGGCGGGTTTTCGTCTGCGCAGAATTCCGGATGCGCTGGTGGTCCACCATTTTGAGGCAACGCGGTTGTTGCATTCGGCATGGGTGGCCGACGCCCGCAAGCGGGGGCGTTCCGCGGCCTATCTGTTGCATCACTGGCGGCATGGCGAAATAAAATGGCCCCGGCTCCGGCTGGGTTATTTGTCGGCCAAATTGCTGCTCCGGCGGCTGGTGCAACCACCCCCCGGTCCGAACGAGGAGGGGTGTCCGCCTTGGGAGATGAGCTATCTGGCGGAAATGGAATTGTGCCGGCAGTTCATGGTGGAACGGAAACGCCCGCGGAATTATGCCCGGCATGGGCTCCTGAAAAGGGACATGCAAGCCGGTCGCGAAATTGAAAGCGGGCGGGTGGTGCGAGGAACGGTTCCCAAGACGGAGCAACCATGAGCCATGTCATCCGCCACTGCATCGAAATGTTGGGGCCTGTTGTCCCGCAGACCGCGCTGGGGGTTGTCTTGGCGCGGTTGGTTGTTTGGGGGGGGCGTGTTCCTGTTGACCGGCTGGGGGCTGGCATGGAACATCCACCCCTTTTTGGCGGTGACCCGGCGGGTGCCTGGCAAGGTGCTCGTGGTGGAGGGGTGGATGAACCGTTTTGGCGTGGGTGGCGCCATGCAGGAGTTTAAAACCGGCGGTTATGACCGGGTGTTGACCACGGGCGGGCCGTCGGCGGGGTACGGGCCGAAAAGTTCGTTTTATGACACGGAGGCGTGGCAAAGCGCCGGCTTGTTGAGGAAGGCCGGCCTGGCAGCCGAGGCGGTGCAGGCCGTGCCATCGCTGTTCGTGGGCAAAGACCGGACGTATAATTCCGCCCTCGCCCTGCGCGACTGGCTCCGGGATCACGATCCGCAAATCCGCAGCCTCAACGTCCTGACCGAAGACGCCCACGCCCGTCGCACCTGGCTGCTCTTTCAAGAAGCCCTTGGACCAGAGGTTCAGGTCGGCATCATCTCCGTTCCCAACCCTGACTATGACGCCCGCCACTGGTGGCGTTCCAGCGAAGGCGTTCGCGAAGTGATAGACGAAACCATCGCCTACCTTTATGCCAAATGCCTCTTTTGGCCGGGAAACCCAAAAGCAGAAATTCGGTAGGGCGGTGCAGCCGCGCCGCCCAGGCCAGTTTCTTCCATGAACACAGCCCGTCAAAGGCGGATGGAGGCTTTTAAGAAACCCCTGATGGAAGCTGTTGGATTGCAAATACTGGCATCCCCGTGGCTGTCCTCCCGTCAACCCGGAGGGTTGCCAGACAGTAGCCGGAGGTCGGAGCCACGCGCAGACCTCCGGTCTTCGTGCGAACCCGTGCGGCACCCCGCAGGACGTGCCAGATCCGCCCAGCCTTGAGGTAAATGTCCGCCCAAGTTTCTTCCTTAATCAGCACCCACAGGGCGTCCCCGCTTTGCGGTTAAAACGCTTTGTCGTTTCCGCTTTTTGTTTTAGTGTTTGGGTTTCCGCTTTCGAAATTCATCTTATGAAAGGCATCATTCTGGCCGGCGGCGCCGGCTCCCGATTGTTCCCGCTCACCCTCGTGGCGAGCAAACAACTGCAGCCGGTTTATGACAAACCCATGGTTTATTATCCCCTCACCACCCTGATCGAGGGTGGCATTCGGGAAATCTGCCTGATCTCCACCCCCCAGGACCTGCCCCGGTTCCGGCAATTGCTCGGTGACGGACAAGCGTGGGGGGTGACCATTGAATACCGCGAACAGGCCAAACCCGCCGGCATCGCCCAGGCTTTCCTGATCGCCGAATCCTTTGTGGGCGCGGAGAACGTGACCCTCATCTTGGGCGACAATATTTTCTACGGCGGCGACACCTTTCAGAAGGCCCTGGCGGACTTCAAATCCGGAGCCACCGTGTTTGGATATCACGTCCACGATCCCGAGCGCTATGGCGTGATTGAATTCGACAGCCGGGGACGGGCGATCTCGATTGAGGAAAAGCCGAAGGCTCCCAAGAGCAACTATGCCGTGCCCGGTTTGTATGTTTTTGACAACACCGTGCTGGCCATCACCAAAGCCCTCAAGCCCTCGCCTCGCGGCGAACTCGAAATCACGGATGTGAATCTGGCCTATCTGAACCAGGGCGCCCTGCGCGTGCAACGGCTCCCCCGGGGTTTTGCCTGGCTCGACGCCGGCACCAGCAGCAGCCTCCATGAGGCCAGCGCCTACGTGCAAACCATTGAGAAGCGGGCCGGCGTCAAAATCGGCTGCCCGGAAGAGGCGGCGTTTCGCGCCGGCTTCCTCACCCTGCCGCAATTGGAAGCGCTGGTCGGCCGGATGCCCCGGTGCGAGTACCGGGACTACCTCACCAACGAAGTGGTTGCCGAAGCCAAACGGCTTGTCTAAATTCAACCTTCAAAATTTCAGCTTTTGCCTTTTAATTTCAGCTTTCTGCTTTGGCCCTTTATTCTTGCTTTCTGATTTCTTAATTTCAGCTTTTTTAACATGATTCTCCTACTGGGCGGTACTGGATATATTGGACAGGCCTTTGCCGAAGAACTGCAACGTCGCGGGTTGGATTACCGGACGCTGTCTCGCCGGGAACTGGATTACACCCGCTTTGATTTGCTGCTGGCCTTGCTCCGGTCCACCCCGCCGGAATTTCTCATCAACGCGGCCGGCTACACCGGCAAGCCGAATGTGGACGCCTGCGAACTGGACAAGGGCGGCACGCTGGCCGGCAACCTGCTCCTGCCCCACACCATCGCCCAGGCCTGTGCCGTGGCCGGAGTCCCCTGGGGCCACGTTTCCTCCGGCTGCATCTATTCCGGCGGCAAACTTCCCTCCCCGGACGGCTGGCGCGCCTGCAAGGATCTCATGCATCCGGCCGCCCGCGCCGTGGTCGAATCCAGCCCCGAATCCATCCGCGGCTACACCGAAACCGACACGCCCAACTTCTGCTTCCGGGATTTGCCCTGCAGCTTTTACAGCGGCAGCAAAGCCCTCGCCGAGGAGGCCATTGCCGGTCTCGGGCGCAGTTACATCTGGCGCTTGCGCATCCCCTACGACGAATGGGACAGCCCGCGCAATTATCTCAGCAAGATTCAGAACTACTCCAAAGTGTACGACAACGTAAACTCGATTTCCCACCGTGCCGATTTCGTGCGCGCCTGCCTGGATCTGTGGGGGTCGCGCGCCCCCTTCGGCACTTACAACGTGACCAATCCCGGCTTCGTCACCACCCATCAGGTGGTGGGCCTGATTGAAAAAATCCTCCGCCCCGCCCGCCGGTTCGAGTATTGGGCCGACGACAGTGAATTTTATCATGTGGCGGCCAAAACCCCCCGCTCCAATTGCGTCCTGGATGTCTCCAAACTGCTGGCGGCCGGCGTAAAAATCCGCCCCGTGTTGGAAGCCTTGGAAGCGTCCCTGCGGAACTGGAAAAAAGCGAAAAATTGATTTCTGCTTTCAACTTTTGACTTTCTGCTATCTGCTTTCTGCTTTCTGCTTTCGTCTTTTATGAACTTATTGATCACCGGCGGCGCCGGGTTTATCGGCTCCAATCTCATCGCCCACGTCATCAACCAGCCCGAGGTGCGCAAATTGGTCAACCTGGATTGCCTGACCTATGCCGGGCACCTGGCGAATCTCGATTCCATCTCCGGACATCCCAAGTACGTGTTCGAGCGTGTGGATTTGCGCGACAAGCCGGCCGTTCACACGGTGGTTGAAAAACACGAAATCACCCACGTCATGCATCTCGCGGCCGAATCCCATGTGGACCGCTCCATCAGCGGCCCCGGTGATTTTGTCCACACCAACGTTGTCGGTACGTTCAATCTGTTGGAAGCCTGCCGCGCCGTCTGGGCCGGCAACTTCACCCAGCGCCGTTTCCATCATGTCTCCACCGATGAAGTCTATGGCTCGCTGGGACCCGCCGGTTTTTTCACCGAAGCCACCCCCTACGCCCCCAATTCCCCCTATTCTGCCAGCAAAGCCTCCAGCGACCTCCTGGTCCGCGCCTATTACCACACCTACGGGCTGCCCGCAGTCATCACCAATTGCTCCAACAACTACGGGCCGTACCAATTTCCCGAGAAACTCATCCCCGTCGTCATCCAGAGCGTGCTGGGTCGCCGGCCGGTCCCCGTTTATGGCGACGGCCTCAACGTGCGCGACTGGCTCTACGTGCGCGACCATGCCGAGGCGTTGTGGACGGTGCTGACGCGCGGACGGCTGGGCGAAACCTACAACATCGGCGGCCATAACGAGTGGGCGAACCTCCCCATCGTCCAATTGATCTGCGACACGGTGGACGAGTTGGCCCCCGCGCTCGGAGGGGATTCTCGCAAACTGATCACCTTTGTGAAAGACCGGCCGGGTCACGACCGCCGTTATGCCATTGACGCCGGCAAAATCCAGCTTGAACTCGGCTGGATTCCCGCTTACAAATTTGAACAGGGCATACGCGAAACCATCCAGTGGTACCTCGACCACCAGGTCTGGGTCAGGACCGTGTTGGCCAGAGGATAAGGCGTCGTGACATCAGGTTGGCCCGCAAAGACAGCAATGATCGGGTTCTCTCGAAAGAGGGTGTTTCATTTGATTCGCGCGGTTAATGGTTGAAAATCCGGGTTTTCCGCTCAATCCTTGTAATCATTTAATAATTATGCCAAATCGAACCTCAGCTATTCGAACGCTGGTTGGAATATCCCCGGTCTTTCATCGCTCGGGTGTGCTGTTGCCGTGCGTCTTTCTGTTCCTCAACCGGGCGCTGGCACAGGACGTCCTCACCTCGCCCCCGCCGACCCCGTCCACCCCGGCCGCCGTCCAGGAAAATCAGGCCGCCAATCCCATGCAGGTGTTTGCCCCCCCGGAAGAAATCGCCTCCCCGGTTCCCTTGCAATGGGGCCCGGCCACCGCCCATCCCCATGTGGACTACCAGTTCTCCTACGGAAATGGGATTAATTCGTCCCCCGGCAAGTCACAGAACACGATTGTCCAAATGCTCTCCCCCGGAACCTTGTTTAATCTGGGCGATCACTGGACCCTGGACTATACGCCGACCCTGACGTTTTACTCGAGCCGCAACTTCCAAAACACGCTGGGCCAATCCGTGCATTTGGGCTGGGGCTCGGCTTACGGTGGCGACTGGTTTTTCAGCGGTTCTCAAAGCTATTCGGACACCTCCGATCCCGAGATTGAGACCGCCGCGCAAACCGACCGGGAAGCCTACTCGACTGCCCTCAATGCCTCGCACCAGATCAACGAAGAATTATCACTCGACCTCGGGTTGAACCAAAACCTCAACTATGTCGGGAACGGCGGAAGTGTGACGAATTCCCTCCAGAACCTCGCCAATACGAAAACCTGGTCAACCATGGATTGGTTAAACTATCAATTCTGGCCCAGGCTCAGCGCTGGTGTGGGACCCGGTCTGGGTTACGTTCAGCAGGTCGGCGCCCCTGACGCGATCTATGAGGAGTATCAGGGCCGGATCAATTGGCGGGCAACCGATAAGGTCAGCTTTCAAGTCAGCGGCGGTTTGTACGACGAGCAATACCTGGGCGGCGGTCTGAGTCCGTTGGCCACCCCCATCTTTAATGCCTCCGTTCAATACCTCCCCTTTGAACAAACCGAGTTGAGCTTGAGCGCTGGTCGCAGCGTGAGCCAGTCCAGTTTTCAAAGCCAGCAGACCGAAAATACCAGCATTACGGTCGCTTTAAACCAGCGACTGCTCGGGAGATTGCACCTGAATTTATCCGGGTCGTATGGCGCCACCGACTATCTCGCCACCGAGTCCAGACTCCCCGGCAATCTTTCCACTAGTCGTTCCGACGAACTTTATTCCTTCAACGCCCGGCTCAGTTGCCCCGTGTTCAAGCGGGGAACGGTTTCCATTTTTTACACCTACACGGACAATTCCTCCACCCAATCCGGCTTTGCCGTCGCAGGTTCAGGCTATGGATTCAGTAGCAGCGAGGTGGGGCTGGCCTTTGGTTACCGGTATTGAAATCTGATTCACTCGTTGGAGCCTTTGCCGGGAGCGTGCGCCAGCTCAAAGATAGAACGTCATGTCGCCGGACAATTTCAAGGAACTGATCAAGCCCCCCGGACCCAATCCAGGAGCCTCCGCGCCATCCGGGCGGCGTCACCCGGTCGTCGGCTTGGCTCCGCCACTGCGGAACTTTGTCTGGATGACCCTGGGCCTCCTCCTTTGCTTTGCCATTCCACTCTGGAATCTGGTGAAACTGGCCGCCCACAGCGAGTTCTTCTCCTACATTCTGTTGATTCCGTTCATCAGTTTTTATTTGATCTGGCAGAAAAAGGAGAAACCATCGCTGACTTCCCCGTCCTGTCGCGGAATGACAGCGGGCTTTTTGGCCGCCGGCCTGGCCGTGCTGGCCGCCTATTGGCTCGTCTTCCGCCCGCACTGGAAGCTGATGGAGGACGAATCTCTGGTGGTGCTCGTAACCTCCTTCCTTCTGTTGTTTGCCGGGATTTGCGGCTGGACGCTTGGGCGGGGATTTCTGGTTGCCAACGCCTTTCCCCTGGCCTTCCTGGCTTTCCTGATCCCCATCCCCGCCGTGGCCATGAGTGCGATTGACTCCTTTTTGCAATCGGGTTCCGCCGTGGTCGCCTGGGGGTTTTTTACGCTGTCCGGCACCCCGTTTGTCCAGGATGGACTCGTGTTTCAACTGCCCGACATCACCCTGCAAATCGCCCCGGAATGCAGTGGCATCCATTCCAGCTTGGTGTTGTTCATCACCAGCCTCCTGGCCGGCCACCTGTTTTTGCGCACCCCTTGGCGGCGCACCCTCTTTGTCCTGGTCGTCCTTCCGCTGGGCATTCTCCGGAACGGCTTTCGGGTTTTCACCATTGGTGAACTTTGTGTTCATCTCGGTCCCCAAATGATTGATTCCCCCATCCATCACAAGGGCGGGCCGTTGTTTTTCGTCTTGTCCCTCATCCCCCTCTTTGTCCTGCTGGTGGTTTTGCAAAGAACCGAACGGGGCGGGGCAAAACCCAAAGCCCGCGGGACGCCAGCCTGAGATGCTCAGGACACAACCATGCCAAAATTAACTCAATTGGTTCCAATGCTGACGGCGGTCCTGCTCCTGGCCCTGGCCGGAGCCGGTTGCAGCGCCAGGATGAAGGCCTCCTACCATGAATCACGGGCGGACCGGTTTTTTGCCGCCGGCCGTTTCGATCAGGCCGCCATCGAGTATCAAAACGTGCTCCGCAATTCCCCCAAAAATGCCCGGGCTTGGACCCGGTTGGGCCTGATTTATTTTGATCAGGGCCGTCTCATGGAGTCGGCTCAGATTTTGAACCGGGCCCGCCAACTGGCCCCCAATGACCTCGAAGTGCGTTTGAAGTTGGGAACAATCTGTCTCGAATTCGGACAATTGGAGGAAGCGCAGAACGAAGCCGGCTTCGTCCTGGATAAAAACCCGGCGGATGCCCTGGCCCCCATTTTGCTCGCCGAAGCCGTGGCGACCAATCAAATCGACGCCACCCGCGTGCGCTTGCAAAAGCTCTCCCCGCCCGGCGGAACCGCCCCGCTGGAAGTGGCTCTGGGCGGCCTCTCCTTGCGCCAGGGCGACCTCCCGGCGGCCCAGGCCGCCTTCCAGCGCGCCGTGTCCTTGGATCCCAAATTCAGCGAGGCCTGGTCCGCGCTTGGTAATGTGTATCTGGTTAAAAATGACCGGAAATCCGCCGGTGACGCCTTCAAAACCGCGGCCGGTCTCGCTCCCCCCAGATCCGGCAAAGCCCTGCAGTACGCTCGGTTTAAAATCCTGACCGGCGATTCCGCCGCCGGAAAACAGGTGCTGCAGGAGCTGCTTCAAAAAGCTCCCGACTATCTGCCCGCCTGGCTGGCGTTGGCCGAACTCGCCGCAGCCGAAAAAAAATACGCCGATGGGACCGCGCTGCTCGGGAACGTCTTGGGCCGCGACCCGCAAAACCTTCAGGCCCTGCTGTTGCGGGGCCGCATCGCCCTCCAGGCGGGCGATTCCACCCAGGCCATCAATGATTTTGAGGCCATGACAAAAATGTTCCCCAAATTGCCGGTGGTGTATTACCAACTGGGACTCGCCCGGCTGGCCTCCGGGGACACGGACAAGGCCATGGCCGGTCTGAACCAGGCCATCAGCTTGAATCCACAATATGCCGACGCCGTTCAGTCCCTGGCCGAAATCCAAATGCGGAATGGCAATCTGGCCCCGGCCATCACCGCCCTCCAGCAGTTGATTCAACAATCCCCCTCCCTCGTCTCTGCCCGGTTGTTGCTGGCGGAAGCCTGGCGCATTCAGGGCGGCGTGAGTCGTGCGGTCCAAATTTATCGCGATCTGGAAACGACCGCCCCGCAAAACCCCCGGTTTCATCTGCTCATGGGAACCGCCCTGCTGCAGCAGTCTAATAATTCTGCCGCCCGCCTCGAATTTGACCAGGCCCTCAGGCTCGCCCCCGATTATCTCGAAGCCTTGGAGCAAATGGTGAATCTGGACCTCACCGAAAAGCAGTTTGCCACGGCCGAACAGCGCGTCGAACAGCGCATCGCTCAGGACCCCGCCGTGCCGGCCCTGAAGCTGTTGCTGGCCGGAGTCCAGATTGCCCGGAACGAAACCAACCAGGCCGAAGGCACCCTGCTCCATGCCATTCAGTCCCAGCCCGATGACCGCCAGGCGTATCTGATGCTCGCCCAGCTTTATTCCTCCGCCAATGAAAACCAGAAAGCCCTCGCCGACCTGCAGACCGACCTGGCCGGAAACCCAAAGGACACCCGTGCGATGTTGCTCATGGGCATGACCTACGAAGCCATGAAGGATTATAAAAACGCCGGCGACATCTACGAAAAACTGCTGCTCCTGTCCCCCAACAACGGCGTCGCCCTCAATAACCTCGCCTGTCTCTGCGCCGAACATCTCGGACAGCTCGACCAAGGCTGGCGCCTCGCCGTCAAGGCCCGGGATCTCGTTCCGCGCGATCCCTCCATCGCCGACACCCTGGGCTGGATCCTTTTCCAGAAGGGTCATTATTATCCCGCCCTGGACCTGTTGCGGCAGAGCGTGTTCAAACTTTATGCCGTGCCGGAAGTCCAATATCATCTGGGTCAGACTTATTACATGCTCGGTGATGAGGCCGAAGCCCGCGCCGCCTTTCAGCAGGCGCTTCAACTGAACCAGGATTTCCCCGCCCGGGATGAGTGCCGTCAATGCCTGGCCGTGCTCGCCATTGACGCCGCCACCGCTGGCGCGGACCAGCGCGCCTGGCTCGAAAAACGCGTGGCGGCCCAACCCCGCGACGCCGTTGCCTTAATGCGCCTGGCCGCCATCTGCCAGCGCGAAGGTGCGGTGGACAAAGCTATGGCGGCCTGCCAGGCCGCCTTGCAGGCCACCCCGCAAAATGTTCAGGCCATGGTCAATTTGGCCCGGTTGTATGAGCCCGTGGATCTGCCCAAAGCGTTCACCTTGGCCAAGGCCGCCTACGATTTGAATCCCAACGACCCGCAGGTCTCCCACACCATGGGTTGGCTGGCCTTGCTGTCCGGTGACCCCCAATGGGCCTTGAACCTGCTCCAACTCACCGACCGGATTCAGCCGCAGAATCCAGAGGTGCTTTATGATCTCGCGCAGGCCTGTTACAGTATGGACCGGTTGGCCGAGGCCGTGGCCGCCATGCGCGCGGCACTGCAAACCGGAACCCCCTTTTCCCGATCCGCCGACGCCCGGCGTTTTCTGGCGATGGCTGACTTTCTCGATCAGGCCGCACCCGCGCCCACCGCGCAGGCACAAATTGACGACCTTCTAAAATCCACCCCTGACTATGTGCCCGCCCTCATGGCCAAAGCCTTCCTGGCCGGGCAGAAGCCCGACCCCGCTGCGGCTGCGCAAATCTATCAGGAGCTGTTGGCCCGCCACCCCGATTTCATCCCGGCTCAAAAACGGCTTGCCTTCCTGTATGCCAGGATGCCTGACCGCCGCGATCAGGCTTATGCTCTCGCGGTCAAAGTCCGCCAGGCTCTGCCCGACGACTCCGCCCTGGCCAAAACCCTCGGGATTCTAACCTACCTGCGGGGTGATTTCCCCCGGGCCTCGGACCTCTTGCAGGAAAGCGTCCGTCAGCGAAAGTCGGATGCCGAGTTGCTCTACTACCTGGGCATGGCGCAATATCATCAGAATAATCGCGCGGAAAGCCGGTCTTCCCTTCAACGGGCGCTCGATCTGAATTTGTCCGGCGACGAGGCCCTTGAAGCCAGAAAGACGTTGACAGAGTTGAAATGAATCAAATAAAATCCAAACTCAAGGAAACGAACATGAAAAAACCAACAAATCTGACGCAACCTCAAAACTTTGTGGCGGTGAAATCCCGGTTTGCCTTCCGGTCGCTCTGGCCCTTGGCGCTGATGATGACCGGCCTGCTTTCCGGTTGTGAGAGCTCCTTTGTTTCCCCCGACGGTCCAATGAACTCAAACGCGGTTCAACCAGCGGTTGTGGCGTCCAAGCCCTCCGATGCGGCCGTCGCCAAGCCTGCCGAGGTCATCGTTTTGCGCGAGGGCGATGTCTTGAAAATCTCCTTTCCGGCCTCCCCAACGCTGGATACCACCCAGCAAATTCGGCGTGATGGAAAAATCAGCCTGTCACTCGTTGGCGAGGTGGATGCGACCGGGCTGACCCCGCCCGTTCTGGAAAAAAAGCTGGTGGAGTTGTATTCCCCGTATATCTCTTCCAGGCAAATCACCGTGGAAGTGGTAAGCTCCTCCTTCCCGGTGTACGTCACCGGACAGGTGCAGCACCCCGGGAAAATCCTGGCCGATCATCCCCTCTCCGCCTTGGAAGCGGTGATGGAGGCGGGTGGGTTCGATTACAGCAAGGCAAACCTCCGGGCGGTCACCGTCATCCGCCACGAAAAGGAGGGCATGAAAAATTACAAGCTCGATTTGAAAGCCGTGCTGGACGGTCGGACGAGCGAGTCCTTTCTGCTTAAACCCGGTGATATTGTTTACGTCCCGGAGCGCTTTACCATGTTTTGATGGCCAAAGCTTGCACGGATTGAAGTCTGGGTGGCGGTGGATTGGCATCGGCCCTCGTGCGAAGTCCCGCCAATGCCCTGATGCTTGGCCTCAGCCATCCGCGCTCAGCGTCCGCCGGTGCGGCAGCCCTCTGCCGCCTTTACGCACCAGCATCCCGCCACCGGATCACCCCGCTGTTTTTGGAGCTTGCGACTTTAAGTTTCCTTGTATTTTTGAGAATTGGTCTTTGAATTTTTCCCCCGGTGGGCCGCCCTCATCCTGGGATTCTTTCCTGGGTTCAGAAACAACATGTTAAGCAACGCGGACATATTGGTCATCTTCAGCACCGCTTTTTGCCTCTTCTTGGCCTTGCTTGTCGGCTGGAATCATGGGCGTTCTCTCGCCCATTGGGCCTTTGTGGCGGGCCTGCTGGCCATGGCGGCCGGCGATGTGTTCTTTGCCCTCACGGTGGACGCCATTTCCACCGAAAAAATGATTTACTGGCAAAATTGGAGAATGGTGGCCAACGCGTTTCTGCCCGGCGTCTGGCTTTTCTTCAGCCTGACCTATGCCCGTGGGAATTACCAGGAGTCCTTGAGGCGCTGGTGGCTTCCCTTGACCGCAGCCTTCCTGCTGCCCCTCGCCCTTGTTGTTTTCTGGGGTGAGGATTTGATCACTTCCGTGGGCCAGAGTGAGCCCGGTCGGTGGATGTTTGGTTTGGGGATCTCGGGCTTTGCCTTTCATCTTTTATCCCTCCTGGCCACGGTGTTGGTGCTGATGAATCTCGAGCGCACTTACCGGGCGGCCGTCGGAACCATGTTGTGGCGGATCAAGTTCATGATTCTGGGCCTCGGTCTCATTTTTGCCGTCCGGGCTTATGTGGCCAGCCAGGTGTTGCTCTTCCACTCATTGAGCCTTTCCCTCGAATCCGTCAATACGGTGGCCGTCTTGCTCGGCTCCCTGCTCATCCTGCGTTCCCAGCTTCGCGTCGGACGATTCAACCCCGAGGTTTATCCCTCCCAATCCCTTCTTCATAATTCTCTCACCCTGCTGCTGGCCGGCGCTTATCTCCTCCTGGTCGGCGTGTTTGCCCAGGTCGTGGCCTTTTTGGGCGGTGACGCCTCCTTTATGTTGAAGGCGTTCGTGCTGCTCCTCTCCCTCGTCGTGCTCACCATCGGCCTGCTCTCTGACCGGGTGCGGCTTCATACCCGGCAGTTCGTCAGCCGCCATTTCCAAAGACCCCTTTATGATTATCGTTCCGTCTGGCGCCGCTGCACCGAGGGAACCGCCACCTGCGTCAAACCCGGGGAATTGTGCCAGGCCGCTGTAAAATTGGTCACCGACGTCTTTCAAGCCCTTTCGGTGTCCGTCTGGCTGGTGGACGATAAACGCGAAAACTTGGTGTTCGCCACCTCTACTTTTTTGTCCGAAACCATGGCGAACAAACTCCAGCCCCCCGGCCCCGAGGCTGTCGAAGTGATGCGTGCGTTGGAAAATCACTCCGACCCCGTTGATTTGGACACCGCCGTCGCCGATTGGACCGCCGTGCTCCGTCGCTGCCATCCTGACGAATTCCGCCGCGGCGGAAATCGCGTGTGCGTCCCGATGATCAGCGGCGGCCAGCTTCTGGGCTTGATCATTCTCGGCGACCGCGTGGCGGGGGTCGGCTTTTCCTGGCAGGACTTTGATCTCCTCAAATGCATTGCCGACCAGGTCGCCGCCGGCCTCCACAACGCCCAGCTCTCCCAGCGGCTCCTGCAGGCCCGTGAGATGGAAGCCTTTCAAACCATGTCCTCCTTTTTTGTCCACGACTTGAAGAACACCACTTCCACCCTCAATTTGATGCTGAAAAATCTCCCCGTCCATTTTGACAACCCCGAATTCCGGGCCGATGCCTTGCGGGGCATTGCCAAAACCGTCGGGAATATCAACCGGTTGATTGGCCGCCTGAGTCAGCTTCGCCAGACCTTCCAAATCAACGCCGTTGCCTCTGATCTTAATGAGGTGGTGGAACGGGCGCTCACGGTTTGGGAGGAATCGCCCAATGTCCATTTGCTCAGGAACCTCGCCAACCTCCCCAAAATCCCCCTCGATCAGGAGCAAATGCTCAAAGTCGTCACCAACCTCATCCTGAACGCCCGGGAGGCGGTGCTGCCCTCCGGCGAGGTCCGCATCGAAACGGCTGCCCGCCATGGCTCCGTCATTCTCTCCGTCTCCGACAACGGCTGCGGCATGGCCCCCGAATTTTTGAACCGCTCCTTGTTTCGCCCCTTTCAGACCACCAAAAAGAATGGACTTGGCATCGGCCTGTTTCAGAGCAAAATGATTGTCGAGGCGCATCAAGGCAGCGTCCAGGTGGATAGCCAGCCCGGACAGGGCACCACCTTTCGGATCTTGTTGCCGCTCTCCAAAGCATCCTGATGAATCCAAAACTCCTCATTGTTGATGACGATGACGAAATCCGCACTCAGATGAAATGGGCGCTGGCCGGCGATTATCAGATCCTCGTCGCTGAAAATCGCCCGCGCGCCGTCGAAATCTTCCGGGCCGAACTGCCGTCCGTGGTTTTGCTCGACTTGGGACTGCCGCCCCAGCCCGCCAATCCCGAGGAAGGACTCGCCGCTTTGTCGGAACTGCTCGCCTTGAACCACATGGCCAAGGTGGTCATCGTCTCCGGCCAGGGCGAAAAGGAAGTGGCCCTGCGCGCCATTGGTGCCGGCGCCTACGATTTCCTGTGCAAGCCCGTTGAAATGGAGGAATTAAAATTCCTCCTCACCCGCTGCTTCCATGTGGCCCGGCTCGAACGCGAGTACCAGGAGATGCAGCAATTATTGCAGGGGGACGACTTCGAAGGCATGCTCGGCACCAGTCGCGCCATGCAGACCGTCTTCGACACCATCCGCAAGGTCGGCGCCACCGATGCCCCCGTTTTGATTCTGGGGGAAAGCGGTACTGGCAAGGAGATGGCCGCGCATGCCATTCACCAGAAAAGCAATCGGAAAGACGGCCCCTTCATCGCCATCAACTGCAGCGCCATCCCCGACACCCTTTTGGAAAGCGAACTCTTCGGGCACGAAAAAGGCGCCTTCACCGGCGCTCATGTCCAGCGCAAGGGGCGAATTGAATCCGCCGGCGGGGGAACCCTTTTTTTGGATGAGATCGGCGAAATTCCCCTCCCCTTGCAGGTCAAGCTCCTTCGCTTCCTTCAGGATCAGTGTGTTCAACGCGTGGGTGGCCGCGAGGAAATTCAGCTTGATGTCCGCGTAATTGCCGCCACCAATGCCGATCTCAAGAAAGCCATGGCTGCCGCAACGTTTCGCGAGGATTTGTTCTACCGCCTCGCCGTCGTTCAAATCGTCATGCCCGCACTCCGGGAACGCGAAAACGATATTCTCCTGCTCGCCCAGTCCTTCCTCCAGCGATTTGCCCTCCAAGTCAAAAAAACCGGCCTCACCTTTGATCCGGCGGCCATTCACGCTTTGAGCAGTCACCCCTGGCCGGGTAACGTGCGTGAACTGGAAAACAAGGTCCGCCGGGCCGTCATCATGGCCGAAGGAAAGCGTCTGACCCTCCAGGACCTGGAATTTACCCCCGAGTCCAAGGCCAATGTCACCACCCTCAAGGAAGCCCGCGAAGCCGTGGAACGGGAAATGGTCGAACGGGTTCTGCGTAAACACTCCGGAAAAATCACCAGCGCCGCCATCGAACTCGGCATCAGTCGCCCCACTCTTTACGAGCTGATGGAAAAACTCGGCCTCGCCAAAGAATAGCGGGCCGTCCGATGCTTCACCCGGCCTCAAGGGAAATCGTCCGCTCGTAATGTCTCCGTGCCTGGCCCCGCCGGGGCCGGGCCTTCTTCCTTCTTCCGCCTTCTCCCCATCCCCCGTCCAGGCGGCATGCTTGCCGCGCCTTCCCGCCTTTGTTTCTCTCCCTTCAGTGTTAATCCCAGCAGGTCCTGGTCCCAATTCCCCGTTTCCACGTTCTTGGATTGCCGTCGCGCTCGATTTCAGACAACCTCCCAGATTATGTTGATCTCCGCAATTTTGGCTTCCCGCCGCCCCCCGGGAAGCCTGTTTCGCTTCGTTTGCGCCGCTTGCTTCGTCGCCGGGCTGCTGGCCGCCCGACCGGCCGCCGGTGCGGGTCTGCCGCCGGAATTCACGCCGGGCGAACTCTGGCTGGACACCGGCGGCCACCCCATCAACGCCCATGGCGGCGGCCTGTTGTATCAGGCCGGTGTCTATTATTGGTACGGGGAATTCAAAACCGGCCGAACCTACCTGCCGGACTGCAACAAGTCCTGGGGCGGCACGCGCGTGGATACCGTCGGCGTTTCCTGCTATTCCTCCACCAACCTCCTAAACTGGAAAAACGAAGGCATCGTGCTGCCCGCCGTGCCCGGCGACCCGCAGCATGATCTGTTTCCCGGCAAGGTGCTCGAGCGTCCCAAGGTGCTTTACAATCGCACCACCCAACAGTTCGTCATGTGGATGCACGTGGACACCACGGATTACGCCGCCGCCCGTTGCGGCGTGGCGGTGAGCCCCCGGCCTGCCGGACCGTATAAATATCTCGGCAGTTTCCGTCCCAACGCCGATGCCTGGCCGGAGGACGCCACCGCCGCCGATAAAACGCCCGCCGCCAAAAACTGTCTGGCCCGCGATTTCCATTCCGGCCAGATGGCCCGCGACCTGACCGTGTTCCAGGACGACGACGGTCAGGCCTATCTGTTTTATTCCTCCGAGGAAAACCCCACCATGCACGTCACCCTGCTCACGGAGGATTATCTGCATGCCACCGGAAAATACCGGCGCATTTTCCAAGGCCGGAGCATGGAGGCCCCGGCCGTGTTCAAACACGCGGGCCGTTACTATCTGATCGCCTCCGGCTGCACCGCCTGGGCGCCCAACGCCGCCCGCTCCGCCGTGGCGGACCATCCCCTCGGGCCGTGGACCGAACTCGGCAACCCCTGCCTCGGGGCCGATTCCGACAAAACATTTCACTCCCAAAGCACGTTCGTCCTCCCCATCGCGGGCCGGCCTGGCGCCTTCATCTTCATGGCCGACCGCTGGAACCAGTGGAACCTGCCGGATTCACGTTACCTCTGGTTGCCGCTGGAATTCTCGGCGGCCGGCCACCCCCGGCTGTCCTGGCGCGACCACTGGCCGCTGTCGGCGCTCCCCGGCTCCTGACGTTCGGCCGGGTCCCTGGCCCCGGGGTTATTCGCGGTTGTGGGCCGTGGTCCATTGATCGCGGGCGGCAACGGCGTTTCTTCCCTGACCACAACCCTGCCGTCGGAAAAGTTCGTTTCCTGGTAACGAAAAAGCGTCAAAACCGCCGGTTTCCCTTGACACAACTTAACTCCTTCCAATCCAACGGCTTGCCCATCATGTCAAGTAAAAGCAGAAGCTCATCGCGTTACTGGGTAACGAAATTGTCCAAAACTTTTTATTTTTCCGCCCGCCTCCCGTTCCCACAAAAATCCCGCGAACGCTTGACTTTCCCCGCCAGCCAGGCAAAAGCAACAGCAGCATGTTTTCATCTACCGAAAGCTTTTACCGCCGGCACCGGCGCTCCGTCACCCGCACCGCCGTCTTCCGCGAGCAGGGCGACGCCGAGGACCGCCCCACCGAACGAATGCTGCAATCCATCTGGCAGCACCAGCGACTCCGCCGCGACCAGCTCAAAACCGCCGACGGCCGCCCCGTCCGCGTCCTCCACCCCGGCTTCGTCAGCCTGGAGGGCGGCCCCGATTTTCGCGACGCCGTGCTCCAACTCGGCGGCGACCCCCCCCGCACCGGCGATGTCGAGGTGGACCTGCGCCCCAGCGGCTGGCACGGGCACGGCCATGATCGCAACCCCGCCTTCCAGAACGTCATCCTCCAGGTGCTCTGGGACGAATCCCCCGCCGCCCCCGGCACGCCCCCGGGCCTGGTCCTGAAGCAACACCTCGATGCCCCGCTCGACGAACTGGCGTCGTCCCTGGAAAGCCTCCCCCTGCGCGCCCTGCCGGAAGCCTTGCGCGGCCGGTGCCGCCCGTCCCTGCAAGCGCTCGGGGAAGACCGGCTGGCCGCGTTGCTGTGCGAGGCCGCCGCCGTGCGGCTCCAATCCAAAGCCGCGCAACTCCGCGCCCGCGCCCGCCAGGCCGGCTGGGAACAGGCGCTCTGGGAGGGACTGTTCCGCGCCCTCGGTTACAAGCACAACGTCTGGCCCATGCAGAATCTCGCGGAAACCCGCCCCCGCTGGCGGACCGGGGCCGACTCCGTGCTCGCCCTGCAAACGCGCCTGCTCGGCGTCGGCGGCCTGCTGCCCGTCGAATTGACCCGCGCCCAAAAAACCGGTGACACCTGGTTGCGCCGCGCCTGGGACGGGTGGTGGCGCGAGCAGGACGGCTTTCAGGATTGCCTGCTGCCGCGCTCCGTCTGGCGGTTTCACGGCCTGCGCCCCGCCAATCATCCCCAGCGCCGGCTGGCCCTCGCCGCGCAATGGCTGGTGGCCGGCGATCTCCCCGCCCGGCTGCAAAACTGGTGCGCCACTCAAATGCCGGAAGCCCATTGGCTGCCCTCCCTCCGGCAACTGCTGGCCGACCATGCCGATGAATTCTGGTCCTTCCACTGGACCCTGCGTTCGCCGCGTCTGGCCGCCCCCCAACCCCTGCTCGGCGACGCCCGGGTGACCGATCTCGCCGTGAATGTGATCCTCCCCTGGCTGTGGGTGCGGGCGTCGGAGGGCCAAAACCACCCCCTGCTCCAGGCGCTGGAGCGGCGCTATTTCGCGTGGCCGGCGGCCGAGGATAATGCCGTGTTGAAACTCGCCCGCCAGCGTTTGCTGGGCGTGGGTCGCAGCCGGGTGATGCGTCTGGCCTCCGCCCAGCAGGGACTGCTCCAAATCGTGCGTGATTATTGCGGCAATTCAAACGCCGTGTGCGCCGATTGTCCCTTCCCCGAATTGGTCCGGGAATGGAGTGCTGATCCGGGTGGAAAATGACCCTTTGTGGGCCCGGGCGGACGCATTATTTCCCCGTCCGGGCCGGAGAATGCCGGGTTTGAAACGAGTGTTTTGCCGTAAAAGAACATTGATTCGTTTCCAACAAGATTTAACATGATTTGTGGCCAAATATGTACAGCCAGCCCACCGCCAACCGTCATGACGTTGGTCTTGTAAAACAAGCCGGCTTGTCCCCCGCCGCACGAGCCGCGCTCCTGCCGGTCGTCCCCCGCGTGTTTTGGTGGGGTGATCCGCAGGTTTGGCTGAACGATGCCCGGAGATTCGCCGCCCAAGTAATGACCTGTGGGGACTGGGACGACGCCGCTCTCACGCTGGAATTACTGGGGGATTCCTGGTTTAAACTGGCCTTGCAAAATCCACCGCCGGGCGTTTTTGACATCAAATCGTGGACTTACTGGCATCACCGTTATCACTTAAAAGTCCCGCCCCTGCCGGTGCGCAAACTTTAAGCCGCATGTTCCAACCCCATTTCGAAATATTACCGCCCTCACAGCAGGCGTTATGGCCTGCCCTGGCGGAAATTCCGCAGCATTTCGTTCTCTACGATGGCACCGCCCTGCCTTGCGGCTTGGGCGCCGGCAGTCCGTTGACTTTGACTTTTTCACGACCGAAACGGTCCCCCGGGTGAATTGCTCCCCAGCCTGAAAATATTGCAGGGTGCGAAAATTCTCCAGAATGCCGCCCAAACATTGACCGTATCCATCAGTCGAAAGGGACCGGTTTAATTATCCTTCTTTGGCGGCCTGCAACTGGGACGGGTTGGTCAATCCGACCAAACTCCGGACGGATTTGTAAACGTCGCCTCCCTGCTCGATCTGGCCGGCACCAAAGCCGCCGTCATCACACAACGAGCGGAAGCCAAAGATTTTATTGATCTGCTGGCCATCATTAACAGCGGCAACGAAATCAGTCTGCCCATCGCCATGGCCGCCGCCAGCGCCATTTACGGGGAACAATACAACCCCATGATGACGGTCAAATCCCTGAATTATTTTGGTGATCGTGATCTGCACACCCTGACGGAAGCACAGAAGGAACAGTTGCAAAAAATCGCTTCCGAACCTTTTGTGCTGCCAGTTATCCACCGGGTGTCAGAAAATTTGGCGAAGCCTGATTAAGCGCGGCGCTATAATCACGGCAGCCGTCCTGCTGACCACGGCAACGGCAGCCGTCCTCCTGCTTCCTTTAAGCCCGGTTTTGTTTGGAAAGCGCACGGTTCCGCTGATGTCGGATGGCCGGATCGTGGCGGTGGCAACACGACCGCCGCTGTGGACGGACCCTTACGTTGATTGGATAGACCCGCCAGTCCGGCCAGAGGACCGTTCAAACCTTGATATCCAGCGCGTTGAACGGAGTGTTCCCAAATCCTTCCGCTGGTTTTTCCGGAGCCGTGGGGGCGGCCGATTCCGGGGTGCCTTCGGCGGTTTCAGTCAAATCATCCTCTTCGTCCTCGTCATCCGGGAGGTCGGGAACATGAACCTTCTCCGTCAGCGCCGGAATCGTGCCGTCGGCGAGCTGCCGCGGATTCTTGGCCCGCTTGTTGCGCGGCAGCGGGCTGATCATCACGTTGATGCCGCGGCCGATCAGCTTGGGCGGAAAATCCTCGTGCCCAAACGGCGCGATCGTCGCAATGAATTTGTTGACCACCTGAAAACCAACTTCCGTGTGCGCCATTTCGCGACCGCGAAACTTCAAGGCCACCTTCACCTTCATGTCTTCACACAGAAAATCAATCGCATGCGAAACCTTGATGCCCAGGTCATGCGGATCAATGCGGGGGCTTAACTGCACTTCCTTGACCGTCGAGGCGTTTTGGCGCTTCTTCGATTCTTTTTCCTTCTTGGCCTGTTCGTAGCGGAATTTCCCAAAATCCACCAGGCGGCAAACCGGCGGCGTCGCCGTCGCGGCGATTTCCACCAAATCAACCCCGTGTTGACGCGCCAAATTCAAAGCCTCCGTCAGCGGAATCACCCCAAGCTGTTTGCCATCCACTGCAATAACCCTGACCTCACGGGCGCGGATTTTACCATTGACCCGGACAAACGAGGCGGGAGACGAATTGCGTGGGGAAAACGGGCGGCTCAAAGCACCCTCGTCGGTTGTGGCATGGCTATAAGTATAAACATCAATCTAATCGGCGCATCGCCGACCATCATTATTCCACTTTAATAAGCTTTTGTCCCTCCGTTTGCAAGCTAAAATTATCGCTTATTTGAAATTTTGCATCCCGCCCGCGCCGCCTCATACACCCGCGCCAGCGGGACGTTCGCCTCTCGCGCCAGCTTTTTGCACACTTCAAACTCCGGCGCCATCTGCAGAACCTCCCCGTCCAGCCAGCCGATCTTGACCGTGGCCTCCCCAAACGGCGTCTGCACCTGCACCCATTCCCGCCTCAATTTCCGCCGTTCCGCCACCATCCGGCGCACGCCAAAGGACGTCGTTTCCCGCAAAATCAGCTCCGCAAACCGGTCCGCCTCGTTTTCAGCGCACAAAATCGTCAGCAGCACCCCCGGCCGGTTTTTCTTCATCTGCACCGGCGTGTAAAACACATCCAAAGCCCCGGCCGCCAGCGCGGTCTCCACAAACTGCCCCAGGATTTCCGCGTTGATGTCGTCACAATTCGTCTCCAGCACCGCCACCCGGTCGGTTTCCCAGTCATGCGCGGCGCTCGTCGTTGCCCGGCCCAGAATCGCCCGCAGCACATTGGGACGCGTCACATTGTCCCGCGTGCCAAGGCCAAAGCCCGTTTTTTCCGCCACCAAATGGTCCATCGGGCCAAAGCTCTCCGCAAACTCCGCGAGCAACGCCGCTCCCGTCGGGGTCACCAATTCGTTCGGCTCCTCGCATTGCGTCACCGCAATGCCGCGCTCCCCCAGCAGCGCCAGCGTCGCCGGGGCCGGCAGCGGCAGCCGCCCGTGGGCGCAACGAATCCAGCCCGTGCCCTCCACCACCGGCGCCGCCAGCACCCGCGGTTTCCCCAGCAGCTCCAGCCCGATGCACGCCCCCACAATATCCACAATGGAATCCACCGCCCCGACCTCATGAAAACAAACCTGTTCCGGGGGCTGTCCGTGGATTTTTCCCTCCACCACCGCCAGTCGTTGAAACACCGCCGTGGATTTCTCCTTCACCCAGGCCGAAAGCCCGCTCTCCCCGATCAGTTCTTTGATGTGCGCGAACGTCCGCGCCTCCTCGTGCCCGTGGTCGTGGCCGTGATCTTCCTCCGCCTCACCAGGCTCGTGTTCATGTCCATGAGGATGCTCGTGGTCATGGTGATGGCCATGCTCATGATCGTGTTGCTGAGAAGCAGGACCGTGCTGATGGGCATGCTCATGGGCGTGGTCATGTTCCAAGTGAACATCAAATTTTACGCCGGAAATCGCGTTTTTCTGCTGCCGCCCCACATGCAGGTGGTAACCGTCCAGCTTCAGCTTGGCCAGTTCGCGTTCCAGCTCCCCGGCCTCCACGCCCAGATCAATCAGGGCGGCCAGAAACATGTCCCCGCTGATGCCGCTGAAAATGTCGAGGTAAAGCGTCTTCATGCCGCCGCCAGACTGTTGATTTGGCTGGCCGCGTAACCCGCGCCAAAGCCGTTGTCAATGTTCACCACCGTCACCC
>CAZUBG010000047.1:0-19981 GCA_964618545.1 uncultured Bifidobacteriaceae bacterium
TGGCCTGACGGGGACTTTCACCCCGCTGCGTTGTCGCCTTCACAGCCGCACTCAGTCGTCCCTGACGGGACTTGTTGCGGGTTGGCCCCAATCCCGGCAATGAACTGCCGGGCTATTATCGCCAAGCCCTCCGGGCTGAAGAACGTCGCGTGAGGGCCCCGGGCGCAGGGGATTTCTTATTCCATGGAGGGCCAGGGCGCGGCGTTGATTCTCCGGCGCAGAACCACATAAAGCGCCGCGCTCACCACGATTTCCGTTCCCAAGAACCAACCAAACCAGTGCTGGCTCCAGGCGAACGCCGCCAGTCCGGCCAGCGCAAAGGAAATCATCATGATGACCATCATGATCAGCCCGCGGCCCGCCGCCTTGGCGGATTCAATGGGTTGGGACAGCGGCACCGCCTGACCGCGCAGTCCCGGGACCAGGGAGTACAACGGCAGGACAACGATGCCCGGCAGCAACAGCGCCAGGTTGGAAAGACTGGCCCCCAACAGCCACGCCGCCCCTGCGAAGAGGAGCGTCATGGGCAGGGCGATAAACAGCAGGACCGCCCGCCGGGCCCCGTGATACAAGGCGGCCGGCCCGGGCAAGGGCACGGACCGGAACAAATCCGCCGCCAGCCAGTGCTGGGAATATTGCAACATCCCCAGCGCCAGCAGGGGGATCAGTCCCAGATACGCCCCGCTAAAGGCCACGCCGAAACCGCCAAAGGCGTCTCCCGCGCGGCCATGACCGTGATGACCGTGACCCTGCAGCAGCATGATGAAGGGAATGACCAGCATCGGCGCCAGACCGGGATAGACGCGCAGCTTCACATCGCGGTCGCGCACCAGATAGGCCAGGGTGAGATGAAAGGAGGCGCGGGAAACGGAATCGCGCAGCCACCAGCACAGCGGGGGAGCGGCAATGAGCCGGTCCAGCCAGCGCCGCCGGGTGGGCCGCGCCCGGCGCGGGGCGGAGGTCTCGCCCAGGGCCTGCAGGCCCGTGACATAATCATCGGCCAGCTTGCCAAAGGCGAACCACAGCACGGCGGCGGTGACCAGCAAACCGAGGGCGGCCAGCACCCAGGACGAGGGGTTGCTGTCCCCCGCCAAAGCGTCATCGAACCCGGCAAACCACGCCGGCGGCGCCAGCCACACCCACCAGGCATCGGCGGACAAGTTCTTTAGAACGCCGAACGATCCAATCAGGCGGGGCACGATCTGACCGCCCGCCACCACGGTGATGGCCAGCGCCACCTGGGTGGTGGTCATCAGTGCGTCCAGCTTTTCACGCCCAAACCAGCGCAGGCAGAGTTGATAAACGAGCACGACCATGCCGGTGCAAAACAGGGCTTCCAGCATGGTGGACACGGCATGCGCCACCGGGTACAGCCAGCCGCCGCCGGGAACGGCGACCCCCACGAACAGTCCCGCCAGATTGAACGCCCCCGCCAGCCAGAGGGACACCTGCACCAGCACCCCGATCTTGGCCCACAACAGCGCGCGCGGTTCCACGGGCCGGTGCAGCAAAATATCCGCCTCCTGCTGGTTAAAGAGAATCTCCCCGGCGGAAGAGGCGACAAACATGCCGAGAAACATCAGGGTCATGCCATGCAGATAGAGCGAGAGGGCAAACACGGGCTGGCGGATAAAAACGAATGCCAGACACCCCATCAAGCCATAGATCAACAAGGTCAGGGCGAGCTTTTGCCCGACGCTTTTGGGCGCGCCGCTCTTCTGCAAGCCCCGCGCGGAGTGCCCGCGCAAAAACAAGGTCAGGAACAGACGGCGGAGCGTCTTGGCGGGTGAAAGCGCCGGGGCCCCTCCTGCAGGGGCGAAACCGCCGCTCCCCCCGCCTGCGCCATCGCCATCGGATAAGGCTGCCGATAATTCTCCCTTCCCATGAACCTTGTGAGAGGTTGGGCCAGGAGGGTCTTGAACTGCCCGGTCGGGGTTTCCGAGAGTGGGACAGGCTTCCAGCCTGTCAGTCCCCGGTGACAGGCTGGAAGCCTGTTCCACTTTGCGAAGACACCCCGGTTGAGGCAACGGCGGCGGTGAGACGGGACTGACAGGCAGGATGCCTGTCCCACGGGACGGGGGCAACGGCGGTGGTACCGGAGGCGGGTTCATGGGCGGAAGGTTTTGGCAAAGTCCTCCGCGCGCCGCTCCAGTTCCTCCCCGCCGGTCAGCTTGGTAAACAGGTGTTCCAGCGTGCCCGACTGATGTTCGGCCACCAGCACCTCCGGCCGGCCGTCCAGCAGCAGTTTCCCCTTGTCAATGATGATGACCCGGTCGCAGACGCGCTCGACCACATCCAGAATGTGGGAACTATAGACAATGGTTTTGCCTTCGCGGGCGAGGGTCTGAATGAGGGTTTTGAACCCGACGGCGGCATTGGCATCCAGACCGTCCAGCGGTTCATCAAAAAACACGACCGGCGGGTTGTGCAACAGGGCGGCGGTGATGACCACCTTGCGGCGCATGCCCTTGGAATAAGCCCCGAGCAGCTTGTCGGTGAGGGTCGCAAAACTCAGGTCGAAAAACGCGATGAACTGCCGGATGCGGGCCAGGGCGGCCTCGCGGGGGATGGCATAGAGCGCCGCCACCATCTCGAGATATTCGAGCCCGGTGAGCGATTCAAACACCGCGCCGGATTCCGGCACGAAGCCCACGCGCCGCTTGACCTCGATCAACTGGGTGCGCAAATCGCAGCCCGCCACCGTGGCGCTGCCGCTGGTGGGCTCGATCATTCCCGTGAGCATTTTCAGCGTGGTGGATTTGCCCGCGCCGTTGGGGCCGAGGAAACCGACGATCTGACCGGCGGGGATTGCAAAGGAAAGATCGTCCACGGCGGTTTGCGCGCCAAACCGTTTGGTCAGATTCTGAGCGGAAATCATATCCACCGCCTTTATGCCGGAAGCGCGGCGGTTTGACCATAAAAATATCGGGCCTTGCACCTGAGACGAGGATTGTGCGGGCGTGGAACAGGCTGGCAACCTGCTGGATCGCCGACTGGCAATCGGCTCATGGACCGGTGGCAAAACAATTATGGAAGGTCCGTGGAGGGTGCCAAGGTGTGCTGCCCGTGCCCGGTGCGTCTGCGGATTGCCAATCCGCAATACCGCCGACTGCCAGTCGGCGGCACGGCCCAATTCCCGGGCGATGGGGAGAGGGTCCCATTGGCCGGCCACCACGAGGCAAGGTGAAAATATTACCAAACCACGAACCGACCCGTTTCAGAACTGATTAAGCGGGATGCTTTTTCAATCTCTTTTCTGAATTCAAATATTCCTGCAAGGTCGCTTTATCCCAATCACAATGTTTCATGCCTTTCCCAATCCGTTTTGCTTCAATACGGGCAAGCGCATTATATAATGGCTCAACATATTCCCAATCAGCAACAGATTCTTTTTTCTGGTTGTCATGAACATATCCCATCGTTGCCTGGCAACAGGCTCGCATATCACAGTAAAAATGCCCGTATAAAACCGCGGAACTAATTTCCCCGTTTTTCCAATAAAACCCCAATTCATCAAAGAAAGCCAACACATCTTCCATGCTGTCAACCTCATCTTGATTGGGTACCGCCCCCCAGTTGCCTGTTTGCAAAAATACGGTGATCGCTTCGGCTGCTTGCGCCCGTTCACCGGTCATTTTTTCATCAAATTTATCCTCGTATCGCAAAACCAAATCATTGTCGCATGTTTGCTGATGAAGCGAGGCTGTAAACTGGAACACCAAACCAAAGACAACTGAAACCATTAAAGACACCCACAGAGTTTTCTTTAGAATGAGATGCCTTGCCTGCGGCCGTCTGGAAACTTCCCATGCGCTCAAAATCCCCAACAAAATGAGGGTGATTGAATTAAAAATTGTGGCCAGAATTTGAGTCACAGGCCCTTAAATAATTTGTTGGCTCTCTCATTCCCAAGCCCTGCCGCCATGTTAAAATTATGGCGGTGGAATATTCGCTTGAGAATTCCCGGTTTTGGACTGACCGACTGCTTTTTCGCCTGATTTTCGGTTGCTTCGCCCATGGGGCAATCTTCGGCCAACCCCTTGGGGGTGTCAATCATCGGTTAAACGCGGTCACCGGCGCGACGCCGTTTTCCAGCGTGACTCAAGTGCGGTGATGCGCGGCCGATCCCGCATAAAACCTGGCAAATACTCAGCCGTCCCTGCGGGACTTTTGCCCACACCAAACTGCACCCGGCGTTGAAACGCCGGGCTATTATCGGATGGTCCCTCCGGGACGAAACGACAAGGTCACACACCGATCGGAGGTCTTCCCGTATTGTCGGCCGGGTTTTCTGACCCGGCGGTGGTCGAACACACGGGGGGACGCCCGGTGAGGGCACCGGGCCTGCAGAGTGGGAGCCTCCCGTCTTTTATCAGGCCGGGTCCCCTGACCCGGCGGCGGTCGCGCGCATGGGGACGCCGTGTGAGGACACACACAGGATTTCCAGGGAAATCACAGGGTCGGCAGGCCCCCGCAACTGCTGAATCACCGGGCGAAGGTTGCAACCGGTTGTTAAAACTGGTCTTCCTTTTCCTTGAACAGGACGTTGAAGGTGGTCAGCGAGCCGTAGCAGCGGGTGATGTACTGCTGCATTTCCACTTTTTCGCCGTCGCCCAATTTCTCGTGGGCGTTGATCTTCTGCTCCAGCACGCGGAGATTGTTGCGGACCATCACGATTTTGTGGAAAAACGTCTCCAAGGGCACTTCCTTGGTTTGCAGGGTGGGATCGGTGGGATGCAAAACCACTTTCCCGCCCTGCCACCGGGTGCCCAGCGATTCGATGACGGAATCCGGCTTTTCAATGCCCAGTTTGGCCACCGTCGCGTGAATGATGGATTCGACAAATTGCCTGAGCGGCATGTCCAGGCCACTGGCGGCCATGACCGGTTCCGCCGGGACGACTCCCGCCATTTCCGGGTCCACGGTCCGCAAAACATCGTCGAAACGAACTTCCGCCGTGTGTTCATCCAGTTTCTTAACCATGCCAACCCCGTGCTGGGGATGCCGGATTTTCAGGCCAATCGTCAATTCTTGAATTTTCATTTTCGGAAATTTAGCGTTAAAAGCGTGGTTTTTCCAAGGGATTCAACCGGTTTTTTAGGCAAATCAACGGAGCCGTTCCGCTGTTCTGCGGATGACCGGCCGCAGCCACCGCCCGCAACCCGCCGGGATCAATCCTCATCGAACTTGCGCTTGACCAGGGCTTCAATTTCCGCGAGGGCAAGCGAGGCGTCGCTGCCGCTGACATGGACGGTAAACTTGCTGCCGGGCCCGGCGGCGAGCATCATCAGGCCGATGATGCTTTTGCCATTGATCTTCTCCCCGTCCTTCTCGACGAAGATTTCGGAGACAAATTGATTGGCGGTCTTGACAAAGCGGGCGGCCGGCCGGGCGTGAATCCCCTGCTTGTTCAATACGGTCAACTCTTTGCTGAAGACCTGGCCGTCTGTTTTGTTCGCACTCATCGTTCGTCAACTCCAACCTAATTCAAGTAACGGGGTGACAGCAACTTATTTTACCGGGACATTGGCGCCGGGGGTCATTTGGGCAATGAGCCGGTTGTTCAATTCCTGCGCGGCGTTGTAGCCGGATTTGTTCAGTTTGGTTTGAAACGCGGCCACTTCAATCAACCGCGCCAGATCCCGCCCGGGCCGGACGGGGATGGTGATGTGCGGGATTTTCAGGCCCATGATCGTCACAAATTCCTGTTCCATGCCCAGCCGGTCCACATCCTGCACCTCGTTCCACACTTTCAGCGAAATGACGAGATCCAGGCTTTTTTCGGCGCGGATGCTCTTGACGCCGAACATGGAGGCGACATTGATGATGCCGATGCCGCGGACTTCCATGTGGTTGCGGGTGATCTCGGAACTCGTGCAAAGGATTTCCTTGCCGTCCACCAGCATGGCTTTGACGACGTCATCGGCCACGAGGCTGTAACCGCGTTCGATGAGGGCGAGCACGGCCTCGCTCTTGCCAATGCCGCTTTCGCCGCGGATAATGACGCCCACCCCCAGAATATCCACCATGCTGCCCAGTTCGGTGGCGCGCGGGGCGAACATGGTTTCCAGGGCCAGGGTGGCGAGGTTGATGAACTTCATGGTCACCAGCGGCGTCTGAAACAGGGGCACCTTGGATTGTTCGGCGGCCTCCAGAAAATCCCGGTCGGGCTTCAGGTTGCGGCTGAAGACGAAGCAGGGGATCTTGTAGGCGAACAGGTAGGCATAGCGGGCCTTGCGTTCCTCCAGCCGCAGGGAGCGCAAATAGTAAACCTCCGCATGGCCCATCACCTGCACGCGCTTGTAGGCGAAATAACGGGTGAATCCGCTGAGGGCCAGGCCGGGGCGGTTGACGGTCGGCTCGCGGATGACCCGGCCGAGGGAGTCATCGCCGCCGCCCAGACGCCGCAGGCCCAGCGCCTGCGCATGTTCCTTGAAAAACTGCCCAACCGTGACGGCTGATCGGTCCATAACATTATAAGTTGAATTCCGGTCCCAAATAAATTTCCCGCGCCTTGGGGTCGCTGGCCAAAAACTCCGAACTGCCGGTGACGAGCACCTGGCCTTTGTAAATGATGCAGCCGCGGTCAATGATTTTCAGCATTTCCCGGACGTCATGATCGGTGATCAAAATGCCCAGCCCGCGCTCCCTGAGCCGGCGCACGATTTTGCCCACCTCGAATTTGGCGATGGGATCAATGCCGGCAAACGGTTCGTCCAGCAGCAGCAGTTTGGGGCTGGTGACCAGGGCGCGGGTGATTTCGAGCCGCCGTTTTTCGCCGCCGCTCAACTGGTAGGCCCTGCTTTTGGCCAGCGGGGTGAGGTCGAGTTCATCGAGCAGGTATTTCAGGCGGATCGCGCGTTCCGCGCGCGACAGTTTGCACGTCTCCAGGATTGCCAGGATGTTTTCCTCCACCGTCAATTTGCGGAACACGGAGGGTTCCTGGGTGAGATAGCCGATGCCCAGCCGCGCCCGCTGGTGCATGGGCAGCGCGGTGATGTTCCGGCCCTGGAAGGTCACCGTGCCTTCATCCGGCTTCACCACGCCCACCACCATGTTGAAGGTGGTGGTTTTGCCCGCGCCGTTCGGGCCGAGCAGACCCACGATTTCACCGGCCCCAACGCTGATGGAAACGCCGTTGACCACGCGCCGCCCGCCGTATTCCTTGGCCAGGTGTTCCGTGGTGAGCAGGGGGGTGGCGCCCCCCGTCGTGACCAGTGGGGAAGGAAACGCACTCCGGACCGTGTGTTCGGGGGTGGAGGATGGGTTGGCGGGCTCCATGGCAATTAGTGGGGGGCGGCCACCGGGTTGGTCTGGCCGGCGGCGGCATTGGCTTTGGCCGGGGCGAAGGCGTTGCTTTTGTAGACCGTGTCATAGTCGGTGCTCGAAAACTGTTTGGTCACCAGGTCATAGACGAGCGGTTCGCCCGTGATGGTCATTTTATCCGATTTGGCAATGGCATGGCCGCTGGCGGTGACGGTTTCGTTGGTGACCGCGCCCTGGAGGTGTTTTAAATAAACGGCCTGGTCACTGGTCACATGCCAGTTCTGACCCTGGTCGTCCGTCATACCGGGGGTGCCATTGGTGGTCCGGCCTTTGCCGCCGATCAAATCAATGACCACATTGGTTTTGGCCAGGATGAACGTGTCGGGGCGATTGGTGTTGGGCAAATCGGCCGCCAGCCAGTCGCAGGTGAGTTTCATGGAGGGATGGTTCACCCGCACATGGCCCAGATAGACCGGCCGGCGATGGATAAAATCATAGGTGCCGCTGTCGGAATGGATGCGGATGAACACGTCCGGGGCATTCGTCTGGGCGCGGGCGGCCAGCGCTCCGGCGGCGAGCAACAGGATGAGGCAAAAACATTTCATGGTGTGAGTTTCAGGTTCGGTCCGGTCTTGATGATGGTGGACACCTGGTTGGAGATGGTGAGGAACTCATCGTCCTGCCGCCACAAAAATCCGACGCCGTCCAGTTCCACCTGTCCGTCGGCCTGCCGGATTTTGAGGGGGCCGGCGGAGTTGGCCGTGCCGTTGAATTGGTCGTACACGCATTCCGGCGCCTCCACAATGGATTCCGGGGCGCCGTTGGCGGCAAAGGTTTCCAGCTTGAACTGTTTCAGCATGATCAGCCGGTTGCCCGGCAGGGGGATGGCCTCCGCCCCGGTGATGCGCGAGCTGATTTGCATGCCGTTGGGCGGATCAAAATATTCCACCGAGGTGTAATCGCTGGCGTGCCTCACGGGGTTGTTTTGGGTTCCCGCCCCCAGCGCCACCGCCCGGGACAAGGCACACCCCGCGAGCAGGGCCGGCCCGGCCCGCCGGATTATTCCGTATAATTTTTGACGAACGTTTCCCATTTGCCTTGCGTCTGCAATATCAATTCGATCACTTCACGAATGGCCCCGTGACCGCCGGGCCGCCGGGTGACATAATGCGCGAGGGCCCGGGCTTCGGGCACGCCATCGCCCACCGCCACGGCCAGACCCGCCCGGCTGAGCGGACCGAGATCCACAATGTCATCCCCGACAAAACAAACGTCCTGCCAGCTCAGTTTTTCCCGCGCCAGCAGCAATTCAATCGCCCCGGCCTTGCCCACGCGGTCGCCCTGCTGCACCAGAAAATCAATCTTCAGCTCCCGGGCGCGCATCTTGGTGGCCAGCGAGACACGGGCCGAGACCCAGCCGATTTTGAACCCCGCGCGCCGCCACAAGATCATGCCCAGCCCGTCGCGGATGTTGAACCGCTTGAACTCGCGCTGGCCGCCCACATAGACTGCCCCATCGGTCAGCACGCCGTCCACATCGCACAAGAACAGCCTGACGCCCGCGAACCGGGCTTTCAGGGCGGGGGTGATTTTGCCGGCGGTTTTCATCGGACGGCCGCAAACACTTTCAACAGGCCGCGCAGCAACGCGGGCATTTCCGCCAGCGGAATCATGTTCGGACCGTCGCTCAGCGCGCGGGCCGGATCGGGATGGGTTTCGAGGAACAGACCATCGGCCCCGGCCGCCAGCGCGCTCCGCGCCAGCACCGGCGCAAATTCCCGCTGGCCGCTGGATTGATCGCCCCCCCCGCCCGGGAGTTGCACCGAATGCGTGGCGTCAAAGATCACCGGAAATCCAAAGCCCTTCATGATCGGAATCGAGCGCATGTCCGCCACCAGATTATTATAACCAAAGGTGGTGCCGCGTTCCGTGAGCAGGATTTTTTTGGCCCCCGCCGTCCGGGCCTTTTCCGCCACCTGCCCCATCTCTTTGGGCGAGAGGAACTGGCCTTTTTTGAGATTCACAATTTTCCCGGTGGCCACGGCGGCGGCGATCAAATCCGTCTGCCGGCATAAAAAGGCGGGAATCTGAAGAATATCCACAAATTCGGCGGCGGCGGTCGCCTGCGCCTCCGTGTGGACATCGGTGAGCACCGGCACGTCCAATTCCGCCCGGACTTTGGCCAGAATCTTCAAGCCGGCCTCCAGCCCGGGGCCGCGGAAGGATTTGGCCGAGGTTCGGTTCGCCTTGTCGAAACTGGCCTTGAACACATAAAAGACGCCGAGTTGGGCGCACGTTTTTTTGACGGCGGCCGCAACTTGCAGGCAGAGCTTTTCGCTCTCGATGGCGCACGGCCCGGCGATCAGGCTTAAGCGCCGGGGCGAATGGAAGCCTTTCCAGATGGTGGCGTCGTTGAACACGCCCCACTTCTAACAGCCTGGGAGGGGAATGTAAATCACTGTCAGCATTGCAAAACAGGGCAAAATCTTGCAGGCATTGCATTTGCATTGCATTAATATTGCTGTTACCCCGAAACGCCGGGCCATGGGCCACTGATACCATCCCCGAGCCCAAAAAAATTTGGAAAATGGGTCCAAGGCATGCTACATTGTATTGCAAGGCCATTAATGGCAATGACTTGCCAACAAGGCGGGGTGGTGTGGGGGGCTGTTTTTCGGAGTCCTATTTTGAAAATAGTCACACAAAAAGCAATTAATCCACCATGTCTGGCGTGGATATTGCTATAGTTACAAGTTGGAAAAGTTAAAATAGTAGTTGGGATGTTAAGGTCGGCTGATTTAAGATTTATTTATTAATTGTCATGGAAAAGAAAGCAAAACAAAAGTCCGCCCGGCGGACGCTGGCGCTGGCCGCCTTGGTGATGGCGAGCGGCACAGCCGGGGCGGTTCCGCTGACGTTTGAAGGCGTGCCCGGCGGCTCTTCAGATTACATTTCCGTCAACATTCCCGCCAACAGCGGCACCGGCTTTGCCGGCTATAGTCTTTCCAGCCTGGATGTGTACGTGGGATTTGCCTCGTACCAAATCGGGACCGGACCGGTGACGGACACGTTCTGCGTTGATTTCTACAATGACAGCATTCAGGCGTCGGAGCCTTACTCCCCGATCAGCCTGGCGTCCGGGCCGCAAGCCTCGGCCTATGTCAATGTGGCGATGGGATCGGCCGCCGCAGCCACCATTGAGAAGCTGTGGGCCATGAATTACAGCACGGCGGTGGCCAATGCCCGGAATGGAAATTATTCCACCTCAGCGGAGCTGCAGGAGGCAATTTGGATGACAGAAGCCCTGGCGGCCGGGGGCACCTTCTCCGGCTCGACGTATGAGTCGGCCGCCCTGACCATGTACGATGCGGCCGGCAACTACAACGGCCCCCTGACCCCTCTTTTTGACTACAGCAACCCCCTTTATCAGGATTACATTGGCGTGGGCGCCGACAGTGGGGATCCGGTGCCCGACAGCGGTGCCACGGTGGTGCTGCTGGGACTCTCCTTTCCAGGGTTGGTGCTGATCCGCCGTAAATTTTTTCGCGCCTGAGCGCCGGTTGCAACGCCCAAAGAACACCCGGTCAGGGCGCCGGGCCGACAGAGATGAAGTCTCCCGCCTTGTCGGCCCGGCGCCCTCACCGGGCGTTGCGAGCGCATTGGCGCGAGCATGAAGGCAGTGGCCTTTCCGCCTCACCGGCATTTTCACGCGAGGGCGACGAATCCAGTGATCGCTTGGGCTGAGCCCACAAGGTCCCCTTTTAAGAAACACCTGATGGAAGCGGTTGTCTTGCAAAATACTGCATCCCGGTGGCAGTCCTCCCGTCAACCCCGAGGGTTGCCAGACAGCAGCCGAAGGTCGGAGCCACGCGCAGACCTCCGGTCTTCGTGCCCATACGCGCGGCACCCCGGAGGGCGTGCCAGATCCGCCCGACCTTGCGGCAAGCATCCGCCCAAACTTCTTCCTCAATCAGCACCCGCAGGGCGTCCCCGCTCCGTGACAGGCTATTTCTGCTCCGCTTCGATCACGGCGAACAGACTTTCCAGGCTGTTCAGGCGGCTTTGACTGGTTTCATTGCGCAGGTTGAGCGTCTGCCGGAGATAATCAATGCCATCGGAAATGTTGCGGACGGATTTGGGGAGCATCGCCCCGGCGGCATTGGGGTGCCCGCCGCCTTGAAATTTCTCGGCCACCTTGATGGCTTCCCCGTTGCGGCTGCGAAAACTGGCGAACACCGAGTTGACCCGCCGGAACAGGGTGACCAGCACCGGATATTTGGTGGCGTGCTGTTCGAGCAATTGATGCACCACCAGATTGTTGTTGCCCACCACCGTGTCCACAAAACCCACCGTGGGGCTGATTTCCTTCACATTGCCCTTGCTCCATTCAAAACCGAGCGGGTTTTCCACCCGGCGCTTGACGGCCATGACCTCCAGCAGCGGATGATCCAGCATTTTTTCAATCCGTCCGCCCAGCAGCGTGTGCAGATTCCAAAACTGGTAGTTCTTGACCAGGTTGGCGTAATCGCCGGCGATTTCAAAATCAGGGTCCTCCTCCAAAAACAAATCGGCCACATTGTTCAAATGCACCAGCCGGTCCAGTTCCGGCGATTGCAACCCCTGCTCCACGCACAAGGCGTAGCACAGCGAGGCGGCGGATAGATTCACGTCATGAATGAGCCGGCACTTCTTGGGGGCGGCGTCCGTCACATGATGGTCAATCACCACCCAGTCCTCCCGGTCCAGGCGCGGTTCAAAGGTGAAATCCGCCACCCAGGCCGAACGCTCGCGGAGCTCGCGCTGCTTCCAGAAATTGTAATGGTAGGCTTCCAGCGGCGTCTCCGTGCCAAACAGTTTTTGGGCCAGCCGTTGCAGCAGGCAGCCCGCCAGCAGACCGTCCAGGTCGCTTTCATGCGTCAATATCACATCCGGTTTGGGCAACAGCGTCATAAGCGGGGAGGTTAGCTCACCCCGCCCCCAATGGCGAGATGGGAATTTGCAACCCCGCGCCATCAAGCGGGTGAGACAAATCTCTTCATCCGCCCTGAAGGGGCAAAATAGGATGGCCCACGGCAAAGCGAGGCGACACCCTGGGCATCACGTCCCCAATTGGCACCAAGCCCTGAAAGGGCGGCCCCGTGAGACCCATGACCTGAAGACAGGGGCGAAGAATTTTGTCCTGCGCCCTTGGGAAACACCATCACCGGCGCTTCCTGACACCGCCCCAGGGACGCGGCCCTTCAAGGCACGAACGGGCGCTTCCAATTCGACTGGCCGGCAGACTGCCGGACGTTGAAGCGGCATGAATGCCGCGCTCCGCCCCGTTGACCCTCAGGGGCCGTGTCAGGAGGCGCCCCTGCGGCCTGTGACGGAACCCGCCCGATGAGGGGACCAGCACACTCCGGCGGCCTCTTCAACTCGAACGGCGTTTTTCAGGCCCTGCAAAATGATTTTAGCCACACTTGCCGCCGGCTGGATTCTTTTGTTATGCTGACTGACATGCCGAACACCGCCACGTTTGAGTCTTTCGAAAAAGAGCTGAACCGGCTGGTGGAAGCCTTTGGCAAACGCCTCACGGAGCTCAAAAGCAGCGACTACAACGAAGCCAAGCTCCGGGACGATTTCCTCAACCCCTTTTTTCGCGCTCTGGGCTGGGACATGGAAAATCGTGCGGGACTGATTCAAAAGGAACGGGAAGTCGAGATTGAAAGCCCCACCCAGATTGGTGGCGGGCGCAAACGCGCCGACTATCTTTTCCGCACGCAAAGCCACGACCGGTTTGTGTGCGAGGCCAAAAAACCCGCCGAGGAACTCAACGCCCGATATGCCTTCCAAGCCAAGCGCTATGCTTGGAACAAGGGCGTCTGGCTGGCCCTCCTCACCGATTTTGAGGAGTTCAAAATCTATATCGTCGGCGGCAAGCCCCACCTGGATGAACCGCTGGTCGGGGAATGGAAAAGCTGGCACTTCCGTCAGTATCCGCTCATCGCCCGCGACCTTTGGAATTTGCTTTCCCAGGAAAAGACCGCCGCCGGCAGCATTGACCAACTGATTGAATCGCTGCCCAGGAGACCCGCTGGCAAAGGCAAGGCCCGCCAACCATGGCTCATCAAGCCCGACCGCACACGCTCGCTTGATCATGATTTCCTGGAATTCCTCGACGAAGCCCGGCGGGAACTGGCCTCCGACCTGATCCGCCAAAACGACCGGGCCGAATTGCTGGAACACAACCAACTCAATGAAGCCGTCCAGCATATCCTCGACCGCATCCTGTTTCTCCGCATCTGCGAAGACCGGGACATTGACACCGGAACCCGGTTGCAATCCATCACCGACACCTGGCGCAAGCGCACTGGCAACGAAGAGGCCGGTCGCCGCGCCGGCCAGCAACCGCTGGAAATGCATGAAGAGGCGCCCGCCAATTACGGTTTCACCGGTCTTCGCGCGCCCAAGGATTCCCTTTGGCGGGCCGTTGTCCGCCACTTCCGCGCGTTGGACCACCGTCCGCCGTCGCATGTCCCCTTTTTTAACGGCAACCTGTTCAAACCGCACTTCAGTGAAACCCTGGTGGTCAGCGATGAATGGCTGGCCGGTTTCATCGGCGAGTTGAGCGACGACGAAACGCCTTATTTGTTCAACGTCATTTCCGTTGAAATCCTGGGCAGTGTCTATGAACGATTCCTCGGCAAGGTCGTCCGACCCCAGGGCGTGGGCGTTACGATTGAGGAAAAACCGGAGGTCCGCAAGGCCGGGGGCGTGTATTACACCCCGCACTACATCGTGGATTACATCGTCGAACAGACCGTTGGCAGACTGGTGGAGGGCAAGGAACCGAAAGACACGCTGGCCCTGCGGGTGTTGGACCCCGCCTGCGGCTCCGGATCCTTTCTGATTCGCGCCTTTGAACGCGTCTGCGAACACTGGCAGCGCTGGCTGACGACCGCCCGCCCGCCCAAAGATCAAACCGCGGCACGCGCCGCCTGGCAAAAAAAACACCGGCACCTCTGCTGGGTCGAGGAAAGCTCCGGCGACGTTCACCTGACCGTGGATCTCAAACGCAAAATCCTCACCCAAAACATCTTTGGCGTGGATTTGGACGGCGCCGCTGTGGAAGTGACCCAGCTTTCGCTTTACCTCAAGATGCTGGAGAACGAGAACCGCACCACCCTCCAGCGCCAGCGCGAATTGCTGGCCGAGGAAACCGACATCGCCCTGCTGCCGCCCTTGCAGGACAACATCAAATGCGGCAACTCCCTCATCGCCTCCGATTTCTCGATCATGCCCGAAGACCTCGTGCGCGTTCACGCCTTCGACTGGCCCGTGCAATTTGCCTCCATCCTGAAAACGGGGGGATTTGATGCCGTGATTGGCAATCCGCCGTATGTGTTGATCGATGATGGGGATGAAAAAGAATATCTCCGCAGCAACTACGAAAGCGATGAAGGCAAACCAGATCTATACAAATATTTCATCGAAAAATCACATCGCCTCCTGTGCGAACACGGTCGCTTCGGGATGATTGTTCCAGCCTCCCTGTTAAAAACGCCGGCCTATAAAAAATTACGTGCATTAATCCTCAAACTGGCCGTGCCCAAAGTTGTCGTTACGTTCCAAGGTCCGGTCTTTTCCCAAGCCCAGGTTAATTGCATTGTGCTGGTGACGGTTCGTGGCGGACGCCACACCGAGCTGGACTGGATTGAAGATGAAACACAAACGCCGTCAGAATCCACGCTGTACAATGCAGGGACAAAATTGGTCAAACTGGACATCAAGGTCTGGAGACAAGCGGTTGAAAATGTCTTTTCACGCCCGGAAACGGCGAAGTCCTCATGGCTGCACAAGCTTTCCAACAATTCGGTTATTTCACTGGGAAAGGTTGGAAGCTATACGCTTGGAATGCAGGTCTATCACAACACTGTTCACAGCCAGGACGAAATGGATCGGCGAATCTCTCATGCGCTAAAACCCGGCAAAGGCGTTTGGTTGCGCGAGTCGCGTGGAACAAATGTTCAACGCTACCTTTTCATCGAGGACATGGAAGAGTGGGTGGAATATGGGAGGCGCTGTTATCATCAGCCGGCAAGAGAATTTTCCAAAGGTCCGCGCATTGTCATCAGGGAAATTACCGGGGAGAGGCTCAACTGTGCGTACACTGATACTGACCACATGCCAAACAAGGCGGTCATCGTGTTTCGCTCGGACACCGTGAATCTAAAATTCCTGCTTGGCCTTCTAAACTCAAAACTGATTGCCAAATATGTCGAGTCAACTACCGAAAAGGGAAAACAACGGCTTTTCCCGAGGATTTCCCTGCGCTCCGTTCGCACTCTGCCAATCCCAAAACTTGACCTCAACAATCGCGCCGACAAGTCCCGCCACGACAAGCTGGTGTTGCTGGTGGAAAAAATGCTGGTCCTGATGCCCAAACTGCGTGCCGCCGCATCAGAATCCGAAAAGGCCACGCTGCAAAACGCCGTCACCGCCACCGACCGGCAAATTGATCAACTGGTTTACGAACTCTACGGCCTCACCCCCGAAGAAATTGCGCTGGTTGAATCGCGGCAGACGTGACGTATCTTCTCACTTATGAAACCGGCCGTAATCATCCGAATATTTGAGCCCTCTGACGGCAGCTCACCGGGGCGCAACTGCTTTCCTGGTTGGAGCGTATTCGTCCAATTAACTGGGCCATCATCGTGCGCGTATGGGATATTTAACTGAGCTTGATCCAGCCATTAGGGACAGCATTTTGCCCCGCGCGGAACCAGCCGCGGCGCGGAACCGGCGTCCGGTGGAGTGCGGTGACAAGTCGCCGCCTTGGGACGCGGCGACCAGTCGCCGAGGGCAAAAGCGCGGTCGTGTCCGTGCGGCTCTGCGCGCCGATGACCGCGCCTGGCGCGCCTCCCTGCCCACCCCCCTGGAACGCGACACGCTCCTCATGCCGGAGGTCATCGCCGAAACGGTGGTGGGGGAGGCGGAGCGTTTTCTACAGGCCGGTTTGCCGGCCGGATTTGCCGAACGCCTCGCCGCCCGCGCGCACCATCTTTATGGCGTCAACCCGCGTTTTAAAAAAACCCTGAATGGCCCGGGCAATCAAGGTCGCGACCGGCTTTATGTTTACATGCGGCACTGGACGGCGGGCTGGCTGAAGCGGGAGCAAAATCCGCTGTTCAAGCAGTTCCCGTGGGAATATGCCATGGGTCGGCCGTTGCCGCCAAAACCGTGAAGGGGGCGATCCAGTGCCGGAGCAGGCGTTCGGAAGAAACGGGTCAGGAAACGGGTTAATGGTCTTGTCATATTTCCTGCTGACGGCGGTTTTTGCTGGGGCGCGGTCGGCTTTCCCACCCGCCAGCCTGGGTTCCCGTCTGACCTGATGGCCCGGCATTCATGGCCGGCCCATTAACCGCCATGGCCCGGACAAAAGCAACCGGAAAATCGCGCCGCGCCCATGCCCCGTCTGCGGCCGCCAAGATTCGTGCCATGCGTACGAATTCCTGCTTGCTGGTGCTTGCAACTGATTGTATTTGCTTGCGTGTTTTTGTTGGTTTTTGATACCTTGGGCATACTTAGACATACCGCTATGGCCAGTCTTTACAAACAAAAAAAATCGCCGTTCTGGTGGATCAAATTCCGCAATCCAAAAACCAACAAAATTGTGCGCGAATCCACCGGCTACCGCATCGGCGTCGGGGCCGCCACCCGCAGCGCCCGAGAACTCGAAGCACAAAAAACCCTCGGAGAACGCGCCATCGCCACCAACACGAAGGGCGAGGCCTGGGATGTTTGGGTGCCCGCCTTCCTCACCCGATACGAGAAAAACATCAGCAATAAATCGCGCTACCATAGTGGCTGGCGTACCATTAAACTCTTTCTCGATGATCAGAAGGTCACCTTGCCCCGCCAGCTCACCCGCAACCATTGCCTCAGTTACCCCGAATGGCGACAGCACCCGGATCACCGGAAAGGGAAATACAAAGCCGGACGTAATACCGCGTTGCTCGAATTGAAAATGCTGGGGGTCATCATGCGCGAAGCTGTCATCCAGGGATTCGTCCAGGGCAACCCCTGCTACAAACTCGGCCTCAAAAAGGAGGCCCGCAGGCTCTACCCCGAACTGACCGACGAACAACTCACTCAAATTCAGGACGGCATCATGCGCGAACCCGAACCCATGCGCACATGCTTCCTCAACAGCTTTCTCATCGCCCGGTGGCACGGCGTTCGCCTGAACGAAACCTGGCTCAATCCCATGGAGGACGTCGAAATCCACACGAACCCAGATGGATCGAAGGTAGGCTTGATCCGCTTTAAACAGAAAGGCAACCGCCATAGCACAAAACCCCTGCACCCGGAACTCATTCCCCTGTTTGAAGACCTGCGCGCCCGCGGTTGCACCGAGACGTACCCGAAATTGAACTGGGGTAATAAATGGTTTTACTTCCTGAAGCGAGTCGGCATCAAGGATCAAAACCCCAACGCCTGCTTCCACTCCCTTCGCGTCACCGTCGCCAGCCGACTGGCCCGCCACAACGTCCCCATGCGCAAGGCCATGGAATATCTCACCCATGCCAGCAGCACCGTCCACGCTGCATACGTGCGCTGGCGTCCCGAGGACGTCGCTGAATGCCACAACGCGGTTTGAATGATCAATATTCATGAGGCACCATCTTCCGGCCCGGGACGGAATCCCTGCAAAGCCTGACCGCCTCTATCAGATCGTCCGCAGCCTGCTGGTTGGGCAGATACAACACCACTGGCACGGTCACCTTCAATTCCGGCACCGGCCCAAATAAAATCTGGTCCTCTCCCAGTTTGCGCGCTTTTTCCAAGGCCTTTTCAATTTCAACCAATTGAACCTCGTCGGCTTTAAAAGGCTGGCTCTCCTGGGCGGCGACCCGAGAATCGAATTCAATTCTTTGCAGCGTGACCCGCAATATCTCAGCAATGCCTCGCAACGTATTCATTTCACATCCACCACCTCTCCATCAAACTCAATCTCCACTCGGCCAGCCCTCACCGACCGCTCTCCTGATTTTTCCACCCGGGGAGCCCGAATCCTGGCGCTGCCAGCCTGCAGCCTGACCACCCAGCAAGCATTCTTTGAGCGGCGGTAAACCTCGCCCTCCGTCCATGTCGGATTGTCCCGGATGAATCGTCGCACATCTGACATCAGCACGAAATTTCCCTTCACTCCCAACTCCCGCTTAATGGCGCTCATCCAGGTGCGGCCCCGACCGAAAACCCTTCGGCACTCCGACAGCTTTACCGGCACTTCCTGATCTTTCATATTTGAAAACCGCCGAGGCTTGCAACTTATCCGCAACGAAAGCGTTCCCGGGTGCGCCGCTACAGGCGGCGCGGGTGGTTTGGGCTTGGTGACCACCACCGGGATTGTCTTGTACTGGCGTGCTCACTAATCAAGCTCGGACGTCCGAAACTTTAATTCGTCCGGGATTTACCGCCGGGCCGCCACTATTGGCCGGGCCGCGCCGAATGATCAGCGCGCGGAATCTACACCACCACACAAGACCAAATTGTTCACTTACCAGACAGCAAAGGAATATTCCCCGCTTCCATAAGTGGAATAATCCGGTTAAGGCTGATGCGCACAATGCAGGAGGCATCAATTCCATTGGCTTGCGAAACCTTTTGTATCCTTTCATTCAACTCAGGGGGAATTCGGCAACTTACTCGCATCTCTTTAGCTTTCTTGCGTTCGGTAGTCATTGTGTACCTATGGTGCCGTGTGGCACCCGTTTCAGTCAATAGCTATTTAAATAATTTATTGTTGACTTTAAAGTTCCAATGGGTGACAATGGTGCCATGACTAAAACGTCCTCAACTTCGAAAGACACGCGAATCTCGGTGCGGGTAAGTCCTGAAATGAAATCACGGGTTGAAGCCGTCATTGCCAAGACCGGGATTGAAGAGTCCGTGTTGGTGCGAACTTGCATTGAAGCCCTGATCAAGTATGTTGAAGAGACCGGCCAGATCAGCTTTCCACTGACAATTAACAAGGGTGCCAGCCAACCAGAAATCAGCTCAAATCCAGAAACCGCTGGCCGCCCGGCGGAAATCCACGCTTCCGACCCCTCGTCAACAAAAACCTCCCCTGGCACTGTGCGTCCGGAGGTTTTTGACCTGACGATGAAGACGGCACTGGGGTCGGCGAAGCCGGCGAAGCGCGCGCGCGCAGGCGTAAAAGACTGATCATGTCCGCCAATCGGTCGCAAAGCGCCGATTTTTCATCGTAGCCGAGAGCATCCATCGCCTCGGCCCATTCCATTAAATCCTGATTCATAAAAAGAGCGCGATTCAGCCACGCGCCAATGCGGCCCGCAACGGCCTAGGGACGCGTAACCAAACCGCGCCGATCCGACGCGTTTCCGGCTGGTTCCCATCCAAAGTTGCGGTTTGCATTGGGCCAACGATTCGCAAATTCGCCAGAAAAATAACCCGTTGCCCCTGAGATGGATAGCGAAAAGCAACGACCAACCCACTACCTCTACGGGCTGTACGATTTTTGACCAAAAAAGAAAAATGAACCGTATTGCAATTTTAATGCCACCCACGATGGCGGACCCGATTTTGGTTGATTGTTCCACCGCCCACTCGACGTTCCACCGCAGGTGGAACGTGTAATCATCTGCAAATCAACCACTTAAGTAAGGAGTTCCACCCGTTCCACCCGTTCCACCTTTTTTCGAGCACTTCT
>CAZUBG010000047.1:19991-29201 GCA_964618545.1 uncultured Bifidobacteriaceae bacterium
TAGTTGATGTTTTTCACCTTCCGCCCCTCTTTCATACCGTAATTTACGACACGAAAGAGGGGGGGCCTTACATTTAACGCTCAACCATACGAGGCATGTAAATGGTGGAACGAGTGGAACAAGTGGAACGCGATAAACCACCGTATCCGCCTCTTTCTTTTCTTTTCTTTTACAAACTGTTTAAAATAACTAAGATAGAAAGAATCCCCGGCGGCCCCGTGCCCCGTGGCCCGTACCTCCCAACGCGTTCCACCCAGCGTTCCACCAGCCAATTCAGTGGAACGCGCCCCGCGCCCCCCATGCCTGTCCAGCCCACTCATGGACGTTCCTAGTGCGTGGTCGCTCGCCCCCCCCGCGCCCCGGTCTCTCCCCGATTGCCCGCCCGGTGAATGCGTCCTGGCGGCGGGACACCTTGCGAATTCGTCCGAATCGCGGTCACCGCCCTCAGAGCGTACCATCCGGCGTGGAGAGCACCGCCCGGGCGGACTCGAAATCGCCTGGGAAAGTGTGGACGTCTAGGACCTTGCCCCATTTCTATTATTTTCGCCGGAAAAAACGAAAAACCCGCCCCCCTAATGGTGGGCGGGGTGGTTTATGAGTGGCGGCGCGGTAGTCTTATTTTTTAAAATGCTGGCCGTAGTCCAATCGCATCGGGCTGGCCGTAAATAATCGCGCGGGCAAAGGTGATTATATGCGAGCGTCACCGCAAATTTAGGCGTCTGAAATTGTGCGGCTGTTATCTGCTGGCAAAACGTTGGCGGGCCGCGCGAGTCAGGCGCAAACATATGAACATCAAAAAGAATTCGGAGAATGACGGGCACGGGCGCGGGGCGGGGCTGCTGGCGCATTGGCTGCGGTCCGTTGAACAGCCTGCCGGGCCGCTGCTGTTGGAAGTGCAAGGGCAAATGGATCAAGCTCTTTGTGAACGGCTGCTAAAGACACTTCATTCCCGGATGGTGGGCAACGGGCGGCGCGTTGAATGGTGCGGCGGTCAATGGTCGCCAACCTTTCAAGATGCGCTGGGCGCGGGGCTGCTGGCGTTGGCGCAATGGCGGGCGGGGGTGGATGTCGAAGGCGCGGAGCATGGCGCGGCGGCGGTCGTGTGGCGGGCCATGGTGGCCAGCATTGATTCTGACACTTGGGGGGATAGTCCGGCGGGCGTGGCGGCGGTGGCGGAGTTGCAAGCCTGGCTTGAACTGGAAAACGTCGGCGCGTCACCCTGGGAGATTCGGCGCGAGTGGCATTTGGAGCGTTTGCGCCATGGTCACCAGCAACACAAGCAAGCTCGCCGGCTCGCCATGGTGGAGCAAGTGCGGGATGGGCTGGCGGCGGGGCGCGGGCGGCGGGCCGCATTGGCTGATAAGGTCAAGCAAGCAACGGTCCTAATGCTGTCCGGCATGGTGGCGGATGAGGCGGCGGCGGCGGCGGGCTTCAAGGCCAGCGCGGGCGGGCGCGGGGGTGGTGGCAAGGTCAAACCGGCTGACCGGCTGGCGGCGGCGTTAAAGCGGGCGGGCGTCGCTATCGTCGCCAAGCGCGGGCGCTGGGCCGATGATACGGACGAATTCAAAGCGGCGGCGCGGCGCGGCGCGGCGGCTGATCTGGCGGTAACGTTCCATGGCTGGCCGTCGCTTCCTGATTTTGTCCCTGCCGTGCCGTCTGCCGTCATTATTCCGCCGTTGCATCCGCTGGCGCGGGCTGCGTCCGGTTTGTCGTTGGATGCGTCCGGCGAGTCGGCGCGGCGTCCGGCGTCACGTCGGGCGGTGCTGGCCAGTGCAACGGCGGTGGCGAGCGCGCGGCGGTGGCGGGGTGTTATCCGGTCACGCTTCCACTGTCCGGCGGCGGAGGTCGTCAAGGATGCCGCTTTGCCCGTGGCGGTGCCGTCTGTCCCAGTCCCGGACGGGGCGCGGCGGTCGGCGAAAGGTTGGCTGTCAGCGGTTCTTTCTTTCGGCGTGGGGTCTGGCTGCTGGCAAAGGGTGGTGGGTTCACACTTCACCGTGTCACCGTCCGGCGAGTGTCACGCGGACGGCGGCGGGGTGCTGCTAAACCAAAGCGGCGTTTGCCTTGGCTTTAAAGCCGTCTAACCCTCCCCCGTCCATTGTCACCCGTTGGCGCAATGCGCCAACGGGTTTTTGCTTTTCTAAATGCGTAGCGGATTCCTTATCTATGGGCCGCGCAAGTGCGTTGCTCGCCAGCCTTTGCACTTCGCCATTGCGGCGGGGCGCGGGGGCGGGCGGTTCGTCACGCGCTGATTCTGTCCGCCGTCGCCCGTGCGGCGGCGGGCGGATTTAATGCGTAGCGAATTCCTTATCTATGGGCCGCGCAAGTGCGTTGCCTTCTCTCCGCCGGGCAATCTGTCCGGCCTAATCCTGCCAACTGTCTCGCCCTGCCCGTGGACACCCCATGGGCAGATCGAAACCGTTAAAGGGTTTCACGTTCATCTTGTTGCGCCTGAACCGGGCGCGGCGGATTTCCGCCGGGACGCCAGCCATGGCGCGCCCGCCGGTCACCGCCGCGTTCCGAACCGGAGCGTTTAAATGAGCGGCTGAAAAATCCCGGTAGAAATGCCGGAGACAATTTCACCATGTGAGTCTGAGACCATGGTGATCCGGTGCAAATACGGAGTGAGTCTGGCGTGCTTGCCGCAAACTGGCGGCCATCGTCTTTCAGTCACACCTGCGCACCCTGGGAGTGCGGAGTCCGCGCAAGCGCCCCGCACTGCCCAAAAATTTCGGTCCAGAACCCTCGCGCCGGCGGAGTCATGCCGGCGGGAAACTCACGCGCAACCTACCCCCGCGGTGAACTGGTCGGGATTAAGTTCCCATAATGCCAGACTGGCCCCCGACGGACGCGCATCTCCATGCCCGCGTCCGTCCAAACTTTCGTGAGTTGGTGTTTCGCACGCCGGATTTGGCGCGGTGAAATCCCCGGCACCGGCGCGTTCAACGTGAACGGCCAACGCCAGCGGACGCCGCCCAAAAACAACCGATCCCAAAGGAAACACCATGTCCATCCCGGACAACAAAAACAAGAAACTCACGTTTGCGGAAATCGCGAAACTGGCCCAAGGCGAGCGTTATACGCTCTACAAGGACAGCGTCGTGAAACCGTTTGACCGCGTCAAAAGCGCCCGTGAAACCGTCGTCACCAACCTGCACACCGCCATGAAAGTGGCCGCGCAGTTGAAACGCGATTACACGCGCCTCCTGAACGCACGGGAGATCCCCGCCGACTGCTCGGAAAGCAAGTTTTTCGAGGACTACTGCGGCGGCGACCTCCCCGCCCGGGTCAAACAACTGGCCACCTTTTCCAACGCCCTCGGCTTGGAAACCGACCAGCCCATGATCCCCGAGGCCATTGCTGACGCCCACTCCATCAACACGCTGGAGAAAGCGGCGCCGATCATTGCCCACGAGCGCAAACACCACGCCATCGAATGGAAGGTCACCGAAATCACGCTCGCCGTGATCGAGGCCCTCACCACCCCCGGCGAGGCCACCAAGAAACTGGCCGAAATCCGCAAACGTCAGAACCCCAAGACCGACGAAGTCGAAACCGAAAACACCCCCGTCGCCGCCTTGGTCATGATGCTGAAAAACCGCATCCAGGAAGCCCCCGACAGCGACGACGGCTATGCCGTCTTCAAGCTGTGCCACGAACTGGCCGAAACCTGGCCAAAGAACCAGCAGATCCCGCCCGCGCGCTACGCCGAATGGCTGAACCGCATCGAGCAGGACACCCAGCCCCTGCACCAGAACCCGCCCGCGCCAGCACCCGTCGCGGAAATCTCGGCTCCGGCGGCCCCCGAGACCGACGAAGCCCCCGTCGCCCAAGCCGCCTGAACCGCCCCACCCCAAGCCGGGGTTCGGTACTCAACACGCCCGGAAGTCGCAAGACTTCCGGGCTTTTTTCTTTTTTTCGCATTTTTCCCGACGGACACGCCCATGCGCACGCCCGGAAACCGGCCGCCCTTTTTCCCCGGGCCGAAAAAGGCCCCTAAACGGCCGAATCAGCAAACCCCGGAGTGGCCCAGAGTGGCAGAGGCGTCTCGCCTCTGATCACCCGTTTCAGCTTTCCAAATTTTCAGAGTTTTGCTTTGTTGTTCGTTTGTTACCCAGAGTTACCCCTTGACACCCGTTGTCACCACTGATAAACTTCTCTTTATGAAAAAGCCTTTGCCAGGCCGAGCTTCGGTGGATCACCCTGCAAATCCAGTCCGCCCACCTCTCCAACCCTCACCCACCCACCAAACAATTCCCATGAAAACGCCCGGCCATTACTTCTGCGACCGTTGCGACGATGTCGCCTTCGGTGAAACCTGCCAGCTCTGCAGCACCCAAACGCGCTTCATCCCCACCGGAACGCCGGCCCCCGAAACGCCGGTCATTATCGAGCAGGACAACGGTTCCGAACTCGCCCTCACCCGCTCCCAAAGCCGTTTTCATCCCGTTCCCGAGCAGATCGCCGCTGATTATTTCCAACGCATGCGCGCAGCCGTCGCCGCCGTTGAACCCAAATAGAACCATGAGCGTCCAACACCATCATATCCAAGAATCGCACCGGAGGCAGTTTGCCGGTGAAGATTGGCAGCAAGTGGCCAACGACATTTGGGTCGGCATTCCGAATGCCACCGAAGATGACTTTCTTGATTTGTACGCCGGACCGGATCCCGGTTGCCAATGCGGTTTTTGCGCCACCGCCAAATGGCCCACGGAGGGCGCATGAAACGCCTCCTTTTACTTCACGCTTTCTCTGCGTTCTTTGCGGTTAAATCCACCGCCGCCCCCAAGCTTACCGACCACACCGCCGCCGCCGCCATCATTGGCGAAGCCGGCAACCAGAGCGACCGCTGCATGTTGGCCGTGGCCGGGGCCATTCGCCTGCGCGCCCAGGGAAGCCGGACCCCGTCCCTCCAGGGAATCTACGGCGTGAACAATCCGGTGGTGAAACACGCCGGACCGAACCTCTGGGCCCGGGCCGCCCGCGCCTGGCGCGCCAGCGCGGCAAACCCCGCGCTCGCCTCTGCCGGCTGCCGCTACTTTGGCAACCCCGCCGACGCCCCCTATTTCCGCCAAACCCTCCATTACCACCCCGTCCTCACCCTCGGCACCATCACCTTTTACAAACCATAAAAAATCTGCGTAGGAGACGAGGTAACGAGGCTCTGAAATTGACCCCATTTGCTCCTTCCTGCTTTCCGCATTTTCCTGAACCCCAACCGAAAGGAACGCATGAAGTAAGGCACATTAGGTCATTGTTACGACCGGCCCGATCCCGCCCTGGGATCGGGCCTTTTTTGCGTTATGAAACTCATTTTACTCATCACCGACGTTGTCGAGACACTGGATTCGGCGACGGTCCGCCGCTTGGAACTCAGCGTCGCCCACGTCCGGATCAGCGAATCCGGCGAACTCCTCAAACCAAAATCCGAAGCCCCCTTCGGCGATTGGCGTTGCGCCTACCAGAAATGGGCTTTGCGTTTGTTTCCCAATGCCTGGGTGTACCGTGGCGGCCATCATATCGCCGTCCACGCCAGTCCACCCAAGGACCGCAGTAAATGCTGGCAACTGGCCCAACCCGGCGATCATCACGGCCAGGCCGGCCATTGCCTGTTTCGCATTGTGGAAGTTAAAAAACTGCGGAAACTCCACTGTGGAATTCACTTCGGTAACGGCGACGGCGGCCGCTGCTGGAAATGCGACCATGGATTTACCGACCGCCAACTCGCCACCGCGCTCGATCGCAATCTCGTCGCCGCCGTAGCAGACGAGGTCACGAGGCTCTGACTTTCCCCGTTTCCGCTATCCCAATTTCCAAATTTCAGCTTTTGCTTTTATGCGCTTCACCCCCAGGCTGTCTGTCACAATTCCCGGCGCGTCCACCGTTACGGCACCGAGCCTCCCGATCCACCCGACTGAGCATGGCGGACTCCTCCAGCGATGCCCGCTATTTCCGCCGCCGGGAAATGGGCTAATTTGACTTTCGGAAACTTTGTGGCAGGTTAATTTCGTTGCTCCAGTAGCTCAAATGGTTAGAGCGGTCGCCTGCTTTCGCTCGCTGTTTTGCGCGGGCACCCGATAAGCGGCAGGTTGAGGGTTCAAGTCCCTCCTGGAGTTCCATTTTCATTGCCTTCCTCCAGACCGACAGCACCAAATTTGCCGCCGTGACCGTTCAATCAAATCGCATCGCCACCAAAAAGACTCAATGTGGCATTTAATTTCTGTTGGGGCGTGCCGCCGTGTTTCACAATGTGCTCAGTGTAATCCCTAGAAAACTGGCGCACGATGGAGTCACACGTCTTGTCCGCGCTGTCGCGCCCGTCGAGCATGTATTTATAGGGCTTTTGAATAGCCAAGAAGATGTCCCGGGCTTTTTCCAGCGTGCCGGTTTCTTCAAAGTGGTTGGCTCGATCACCGCGCATCCGGATTCTCTCAAGCCCTATTTTCGGGTCAATATCAATCAAAACCAGCAAATCGGGCTCGGGGGCGAAAACTTCATTCTGGTGCATGATTTCTTCTGGCAATACCCCTCGCGAGCCCTGATAGGCCATGTTGGAAAAATAATAGCGGTCCACAATGACAATCCAGCCATCTTTGAGAGCTGGGTTGATTGTATTTTCAACGTGTTCCATTCGGTCCTTGATGAAAACATCCACCTCCTCCTCCAGTGAAAGCCGGCCGGTCAAGGCTGAATCACGCAAAACCTGACCCCAAGGGCCAGTAGTTGGCTCCTTTGTCCGCATAACCTTCAAATGTCTGGCCTGCAACACGGATTGAACCATGTTGGCCTGGGTGGTCTTGCCTGCGCCGTCAATTCCTTCAATAGCTATCAGGAAGCCCGGAAAATGATGTGAGTTACGCACCCGGCTACTCTGTCAGATTCAGCCAACTGTTTTCAATTAAAATGGTGAACAAATTACCAACAGCTTATGCGCATTTTGGAGGCGAAAATTGTGAACAAGTCATTTTTGCGTTCAATTTTGCTTCCCGATCCGTCCGCTTGAGCGTGACGGACTCCTCCCGCGAAGCCCGCCATTCCGCGTCCCGCTCCGTGACCTCATCCGACCATGCCCCCGTTTCCACCTGATTTCAGCTTTCTTCTTTCCAAATTTCAGCTTTTGCCTTTATGCGCTTCAACCCCCGAGCCTTTCAAACCGCCCAAACCCGTCAACCCACCCCAAGCCGAGATTCTGTGTCGGCCCCCCCGGGCGCGGGTGACGTCAGCCTCGCACCATGCCAAGCCGAGGTTCGGCCCCCAGACCCATGGCTGGCCGCCTTCGGCCGCCCCGGTGCCAACCGCGTCACCGTCCCCCTGCACCACACCGCCGTCACCCTCTGCCAGAAATACAACGACAGCGCCCCCCAGGTGGACCACTTCGATTACCACGCCCGCCTCGGCTGCCCCGACTTCCTCCTCCTCCTCGTCAAAAAAGGGCGGCCGAACTTCGGCCAAACTGAGACCCTCGCCCGCAAAGCCCTGTCCTTGTGCCCCGAACTCCAGCGCCTCGATTGGACCTGGCACAGCGAACGCTACGCCGGCGGCCACGGCAACTACCTCCAAAGCAGCCCCTGCCCATTACCCGCCGGCATCCCCGCTCCAATCCCCGCCTTTAATAATAGCCCCGTTCGGTTAGCGCACTGGGAAATCGAATTTACCGCCAGCCACCCCGGCCACACCCTCGAACTCTGGCCCCACAAACACTTTGGCGACCAATCCATCATCCCGAATTCCCAGACGCGAGACGCCAGCCCCCAAAGCCAGACCCCCATCACCGCCGTCAGCCGCTTGAACCCCCAATTCAACGGCGTGGAGATCCACTTCACCCGTCGGCCGGACGACGCCGCGCTCGCCCCCCTGCGCGCCGCCGCCTGGCGCTACACCGGCCGGAGCCAATGCTGGTATGCCAAACAAACCCCGGCCACGTTGGCCTTTGCCCACACCTACGTCGAAACCTTCAACCAACCCAAACCCAACCCCGACCGCTTTACCCCTGTAGGCCCGGTGCCCTCACCGGGCGTCATACCAACTGCTGTTGCCCCGGGACCCTCGCCGTACGCTGGCGTACCCCAGGTTTCCAAACCTGCCGTACCGCCGATTCCCCAATCGGCAGACCGTCCCGGCACCAACCACGCCCCCTTCACGGACATCCCACCCGCCACTGGAGGCCCGGTGCCCTCACCGGGCGTCGCCCCAACCGATCCCCCGCCGGTCGAAGATCCCTGGACCATGGCCGGCGAACCCAATCCCCTGCCTGAAAAATGGCGTCAGCCCGGTATCGCTGAATATGCCCGCGACATCTGGGCCGTTCCCGTCCACACCGATGCCGGCAGCGTCATGGTCGGCAAACACCGGCTCCATGCGGCCGCGCGCGAACAATTCGACACCCTCCGCCGCCTTGAACTGGCCCCACCCCGCAAAATCATCCGCTTCACCGACCCCATGCGCCCGCACTCATGACACACGATGGTCACGGCGATCCAAGCTGGTAAAATCGGGCTGGATAATTCGTCCATTGTGCATCACTGAAATAGGCCGTGCCCCCGGTAAGGGTGTTCGTTTGAATTGGTTGCCATACGGGGCTTGCCAAATTCGTGCAGGCCTCCACCACCACGGAGGCGTTGGTTGCCCATGAAATGACGAAGCCAAATGCATTGCTTTGCACACCGAAGCTGGGGCCGCTGTTTAGGATTATCGGATTCGGTAGTAACCATAATAAGGTGGGAATACCGCCAAACGTTACACTCCAGCCAGTGGTTCCAGGCAGGTAATAGGCGGAGACGGCCGCGTAGTCCGCCCAGAAAACAGACGAATCAGCCGTCGGGGCGTTGCCCTCAAAATAGGCGTCGGTCAGATTTTGGCAAGCTCCAAACGCAGTGTCCCCGATACTGTTAACAGAGTTTGGAATTGTGACATTGATCAACCCGCAATCAAAAAATGCACCGTCTCCAATGCTGGTAACGCTGTTTCCTATCGAGACGTTGGTCAGGCTGGAGCAATATTCAAAAGCATCGTCGCCGATGCTGGTAACGCTGTTGGGAAGCGTGATGCTGTTTAACATTGAGCAGGAAGAGAAAGCATCCTCTCCGATGCTGGTGACGCCGTTGCCAAGCGTGATTTTGGCCAGGCTGGAACAGAATTGAAATGCAGATGAGCCGATGCTCATTCTAATTTGCTTTCAAGATGAGTGTAATTGTGCGATTGTTGGGGATGGCA
>CAZUBG010000048.1:0-28982 GCA_964618545.1 uncultured Bifidobacteriaceae bacterium
CCAGGGGACCAAGGATATTTTCCAGTGGTTCCAGGATTTCAAGGCGCGGCTGGTACATTACGGGCCGATGCGGGTGCATCACGGGTTTTTGGAGGATGTGAACGGGGTTATTCAAAAGTTGCGGGACCGGATCGCACTCTCGGTGAAACCGCTGGTGATCACAGGCCACAGCAAGGGGGGCGGTGAGGCGGTGCTGGCGGCGCACAGACTCGCCGCCGGCGGCCGGGCGATCCACAGTGTTTATACGTTCGGTCAGCCGAGGGCGGGCGACGGGGCCTTTGCAGCGGCTTACAATGGCGGGTCGGCGACCTGGGATGACAGGCTGGAAGCCTGTCCCACCCTGGGGAGCCGGACGTTCCGGGTGGTGAACCAAAATGACATTGTCGCCCGGGTGCCGGGGGTGCTGTACGGCTACCGGCATCATGCGCAGTTCGTGTTGATCGGCGCGTCCGGACAAATCCAGATCGCCCCGTCGCTGGCGGCGCTGCTGGTGAGTGATGCGCTGGGGTTGTGGGCGCCGCTGCGCCGGCTGGGCACGGTGAAGCTGGCCTCGTGGCAATGGGTGTACGAGGCGGCGGAGGCGGTGGAGGTGCTGGGGCGGGATCATTTCATCGGGCAATATGAGGCGGCGCTGGCGGGGGCGGGAAACGGGAAAATTTAACCGCAAAGAACGCGGAGAACGCAAAGAACAGACCGGATTTTTTAACCACAAACCACATGAATTACGCGAACAAGAACATGAGCACATCAAATCCTTTGGAAACACCGGACCCCAATCCCATCAAGGAGGTGATTGACGTGGTGGAGTTTCTGACCGGTGCAAATCCCGCCCCGGCTCCGGAAGTGGGACCGGTCACGCCGCCGACTACGGGCGAGGCGCCGGCCCCACGCTGATTCATGAAGATCAAAACAACAGTCGGCGCGACGCTGCGGCTGGTGGCGCAGTTGGGGGTGAACCTGACCGGGATGACGAACCCGGTTTATTTTGTGTTCCAACCGACGGCGATGGTGCAGCGGGTGTGCGCCGGGCTGAACGCAAGCCCGGAGTTCCAGGTGACGCTGGCGGCGACGCCGGACCAGTCGCGGACGGCGACGATCACCAACGCGGCGGCGGGGACGGTGGAGTATGACCTGACGCCGGCGGACACGGCGGTGGCGGGGAATTACCAGGGCCAGTTCAGTTACACGGACATGGCCGGGGCGCCGCATCTGTTTCCGGCGGCGGGAATGATCGAGTTCGAGGTGGCGGCGTTTTGCGCGCCGGAGTCGTTCAGCCGGGTGAGTGAGTTTTACGAGCCGATCCGGGCGATGGTGGGGGATTTCCGGCAGCCGTGGATGTTCGAGGATCTGGCGCTGCAGGGGGTGGTCCGGTCGGTGCTGAGGATGGGGCTGGTGCGCGGTTACGGGCTGGGGGCGAACGGGCTGGAGGCGACGCCGGCGATCCGGCGGGCGGAGGATCTGGCGCGGCTGGTGTATCACTGCGCGAAGATCCTGGTGGGGCCAACGGTGCGGGGCCAGAGCTGGGGCGGCCGGGCGATGAAGATGCGGACGAATGATCAGCGCGAGTTCTGGCTGGAGCTGCAGAGCCTGGCTTATTACGCGGACAACCCGGCACAGTGCGCGAGTTTCCAGAGCTATTACGCCTGGGTGAATTCGCTGGCGGGAATCAATGTGTGGGGGTTGATGACGCAGATGCGGGTGGAAAGCCCGGTGGCGGTGGCGACGATCGGGACGGCGGGGATTACGATTAATACGACGTAGGAAAAAATGGAAAGCGGAAAAGGGGAGATTTTAACCGCAAAGAACAGAGAACGCAGAGAAAAGAAACCATTTTTTAACCGCGAAAGCCGAACCTCGGCCTGGCAACGAAATACGCGAACGAAGACGGGACATTTACCGGCCTGCCGGCCGGTTTTTTTAATCAGGGCGGCGCGGCAGCACCGCCCCACCAAGATTTTATGCCTCTTGATACGATTCTTTTAAATTTGCTGGAGGCGCAGGTGACGCTGTATGCGACGCAGGCGGATGGCTCACTGGGGGCGGCGGTCTGGAGCGGGGACGTGGCGGAAAAGCTGACGGTGCGCGAGAAGTGGATCAATGTCGAGACGCGGCCGTCGGGGGCGGCTTATCCGGTGCAGCATCCGCTGGTGCCGCAATATGAAATTGCAATTGACCGGGTGTGGGCCCTGCCGCTGGCCAATCTGATCGGGTTCCAGCCGGCGGCGACGCCTTATATCCTGGACGTGGTGTGGACGCTGGATCCCCTGGGCGGGGAGGCGGGAGCGGGGAGCTGGCACCGGCGGACGTTTTACGGGGTGACGATTTCGGCGCGATCGTTTGCGCCGCAGAGCATCGAGTCGGAGTTCACCGACGGGCAGGAGTTTCTGGCGGAATATTTTATCCCAGGGTCTGGGGTTTGGGGTCCGGGGTCTGGGGGAGCGGTCGGGCTGCCGCCGGTGGCGGCGAATCCGTTGGTGGTGCAATGGATCGGGCCGGACGGGACACTGCCATTGTACAATTATGTCAGTGGCTTCACGGAGGTGCTGACAGGCCAAGCGGCCAGCCGGGCGGTGATTGCGGCGGATGGGAGTCTGATCACCTTTGCGGGCGGCTCGCCGGTGGTGGCCACGTCGGCGACCGGGGTGACCGTGGCGCAATTGCATGATTCACTGCCGCTGGATGTGCCCCGGCTGGCGTTCTACCAGGGGGCAACGCTGCTGGCGTTGGTGAGCGCCAATGGTTTGTGGGCGCGGAACATCGCCGACACGACGCTGCCGGGCGGCGGATTCGATTTGATGTATGAGGGAAGGCAGGTCGGGGCGATCGCGGCGGGGGTGACGGCGGCGCTGGCGTGGAACGGGGAAGATTAACCACAAAGACAAAATCTGAAAGCGGGGAAATTTAACCGCAAAGAACGCAGAGACAAAAGCAGAAATCGGGAAAGCGGGAAAATCTTTTAACCGCGAAATACGCGAACAAAGACAAAAACGGAAATTGGGAAGAGCAGAAAGCTGAAAGTTTTTACCACAGAGGCACAGAGGGCACAAAGGCCGAAAGAAAAGCCGGGGGAAACGGGAATTTTCTTAACCGCGAAATACACGAAATACGCTAAAAAAATGAATTTCAATGTCGGCAACGTGCTGGCGGACGCGGAGCGGGCCCTTGAGAGGATGGGGACGGACGTAACGCTGACGTGGAATGAAGTGGCGGCGGGGGTGACGCCGAATCCGGTGGACGGGAGCGTGCCGGCCGCCAATCTGACGGCCAGGACGCTGACGCTGCCCGCGATGTTTCATTCGGTGGGGGTGGGGACGCTCGGGGTGAAACGGTTCAATGTGATCGAGGAGGGGGATGTGATCCTGGACTTTCCGGCGAAGGCGCCGCTGGATGGAAAGCGGGACCTGGTGTTCTGGATCCAGGGGAAAGCCTACCGTGAAAAGGAGATGGACGCGGGCCTGGCGCAAAGCTGGGACGTGTGGATCGCGGGACGGAAGTTGTTTCGGACAGTGCTGCTGAAGGTGCAACCGTGAGGAAAAGCAGAAAGCAGAAATCGGGAATTACTTTTTGGCGGGCACGGTGATGAAAAGCAGGATGGCAAAGAGGAGGGTGGCGGCCCCGAGGCACAGGCCGTAAAAACGGTACTGGTCGTCCGGGCGGTCGCCGCCGGTGGCTTTGGCCAGGAAATCCAAGAGGAAGCATGCGCCGCAGGCGATGGTCAGTGCCCAAATGACATATTTTAAATGCTTCCGATTCATGGTTTGCCGCTTCCCCCGCCGGGTGGTCATGGCCCGGCGGGAAAATCCTCAATTGCTGGTTTTGATCTCCTCTTTGATGACCTTCACCGAGTCCGGTGAACGTTCCAAAAAGGGGGTTTTATTCCTGGGGTCGTTGGGTGGAATGGCCAGGAAAACCAACTCGCAACTGGCAGTTGCCCAGGCCGTTTTTTCATGTCCCTCAGTTGAGACCGGAACCATTGCCAACCCATGCTTTTCGCAATATGCGTTGGCGTCCAGCAGACATTTAATTTTCAACGAACTCACCGAGCTTACAGCCGTCCCCCGATGTTCAACCATAAACTCATCCCGCCCCATCGGCGCAAAGGTTGGACCAATGCAACCACATAGGAAAGCAACCGCCAAGCACACCCCGGTAATTTTGGTTTTATTCATAGATACAAACTGATGCACACCAGTAAACACGGGCCCGCAAGCCAGTCAAGCATACACATTTAACCGAGAAGCCGGGCCGGGGGCGCAGGACAAAATTCTTCCCCCTGCACATCTCGTGGGACATCACTGCGGTCCGCCCGGTTTCTATGGGGGGGTGAAAGTTCGCCGGGACCGGTGAAAGCCGGGGTAAACTGTTTACGGAAAATCGAAAAGCTGAAAGCGGGAAAGCGGAAACGACCGTAGATGGACGCAGATTAAATGATGAAAGTGGAAACGAACCTTTCGGGGGTGCTGGACCGGCTTAAACGGCGGCCGCGGGATGTGCGGGCGGCGATTGAGCTGACGCTGGCGCCGGAGGCCTGGAAGGACGCGCTGCAGCGCGAGGCACAGGCGACGCTGTGGGCGCTGGCCAAGCCCGGGGAGTGGCAGCAGGTGCCGGCGTTTTTGAAAACGATGATGGTGTTTGGGGTCGCGGGTCCAGGGTCAGGTGGGGTCCTGGGTCTGGGGTCTGGAATCCTGGGGTTCGTTTCGCGGATGAACAGTCCGTTGCCGCCGACGCTGATGATCGAGGACTTCATGATGGCGCGCGGCCTGCAGCAGCGGGCCTTGCGGACGGGGTCGGGGCCGATGCTGTACTCGGATTTTCTGGTGCAGTTCGACGCGCTCTTGACGGAGTGGGTGGCGACGGAAAAGCGCAAGGACAAGCGGGACTGGTCGAAGTCGGACGAGGAGATTGCGGATTGGACCGGGCATTTGATGCTCACGCCGGACAATCTTCTGAGCAGTCACGCGAGCGGGCCGGACCGGGTGAGCGAGTTGGAAGCGAAGCGGCGGTTGCTGCCGCATATCGCGGAGTTTCTGGCGCGCCGGCAGAACGAGCAGCGGCTGCCGGCGGAGACGGTCACCCTCTGGTTGACGGGGGTGCTGGCGGCGTGGACGGCGCTGGTGCGCAGGGAGTGGCCCGGCAAGTTTCAAGGGCATTTGGAGAAGGTGAGGAGTGAGTTGTGAAAAAGCAGAAAGCAGAAATGGGAAATTTAACCGCAAAGAACGCAGAGAACACAGAGACAAAAGCGGAAAGCGGAAAGCAGGAAAATCTTTTAACCGCGAAATACGCGAACAAAGACAAAAGCAGAAAGCGGAAAACGGAAATGTTTTACCACAGAGGCACAGAGGGCACAGAGAAGAAATGAGATAAATATGATTCCGTTGAGCAATCCGGTGGTGAATGCGAATGGGTTGGAAACGACGGTGATGGCGCTGTGGCAGGAATTTTTGGCGCAATATTTTGACGGGAACCCCCATGCCGTTGGGGCGGCGTTGAATGTGCCGTTTCCCAAGGCGGAATTGTGCTTTCAGCAGAGCCGGGCGCCCGGCCAAAAGGCGGAGACGGGGTCTGGCGGCACAGGGCCGGGGCCGCTGCAGGGGCTTTCAATCACGATGGTTTGGTCGGAGCCGGGAAAGCGGCCGACGATGCCGTGGGAATTGGCGGGCGGGGTCACGCAGCAGATGGTTTATGCGCCGGCGCATTGGAATTTCTGGGTGCGGTCCTCGGGGACCAACGCGCGGGCGCTGGGGAAAGAGGGGGCGGATGCGCTGTATGGGCTGCTGGTGAACCAGGGGGAAACCCGGTCGCTGGCGCAGGCGGGGATCCAGCGGGTGCGCGTGCTGCCGCCCCGCTGTGTCCAGGATGCGGATTTCACGCTGCGGCTGGTCTGTGCGAGCGCGGTGCTCAGATACCCGGTGATGAGCCAGGGGTGAAGAGCGGAAAGCAGAAAGCAGACATTGGGAAAGCAGAAAACAGAAAGCAGAAATCGGGAAAACGGAAACGAATTCTACCGGCCTGCCGACCGGCTTTTGAATCATGGGCGTCGCGGCAGCAACGCCCCACCAAAGAAAAAATCGATAATGAAAAGTGAAACGAAAACGATAACGAGTCTGGCGGAATTGCTGGCGGTGATCGAGCAGCCGTTGGTTTGCAGGTTCGCCATTGACGGGCGGCCGGTGGAGTTGAAGGTGCGGCGGATTTCGTCAGCGGTGGATGAGCAGCGGCGGGCCATCCTGCGGGCCCCGCTCCCGCCCTGGGATGCGAAGCGGAACGATTATGTGATGCTGGATCCGAACTACCGGGCCGCCCGGGAGCTGGCGGAGGAACAGGCGCGGGCGGTGGTGGTTTATCATTGTTGTCCGGAGGTGGCGGCGTTGAAGCCGGGTCTGCTGGGGCACGCGGAGATCACGGAGTTTGTGAAGACGGTGCTGCCGCCGTTGCTGTTGGAGACGATTGCGCTGACGGCGCTGGCGGGCGGCTTTGGAGATGGGGAGGTGAACAAGCGGGCAAATTTTACCTCAGCCGACGCCTCGGAAAGCTGAGGGGTTGGAAGCCGAAGCCGGATCCGGACGAACCGCCGGACGTTCCGGGGTATGATGACGAGTTCAATCAGTTGCGGGCGGCGAAGGCCTGGGGGCTGAGTCCGAGCCAGTGGCGCGCCGAGACGGTGGATGACCGGGCGCTGATGCTGGCGTTCGTGCTGTTCGAGGGGACGATTGAAGCCTATCGGTACGAAAGCGGAAAACTGACAGCAGAAAGCAGAAATGGGAAAGGGAAGGCGGATGAAGGGATGTTTTCGGCGATGAAGCGGAGACTTAAAAATTAAAAGCGGAAACGGGAAGGATTAACCGCAAAGAACGCAGAGAACGCAAAGACAAAAGCGGAAAGCGGAAAGCAGGAAAATCTCTTAACCGCGAAATACGCGAACAAAGACAAAAGCGGAACGGAGAAAAAAGGCAATATTAGAGCCTCATTACCCCGGCTGCCACGGAGATCAAATTTATGAGTGCGATGACGGCGTTGGTGGAGGAGATTGAGTTGCGGGTGACGGCGCCGGTGAATCCTTTGAAGGGGATCACGGACGCGACGGCCAAGGTGGAGGGGTTGCAGGCGGCGGTGAAGCGGTTGCAGGCGACGCTGGGCGGTTTGTCGTCGAACTCGCTGTTCAAGTTGTCGGCGCGGCAGTATGCGGCGCAGGCTTACACCGGGGAGGGGAAGCTGGGGTCGCTGAAGGTGGGGAGCCTGGCACAGCGGCTGGGCTTTCCTGACACGAAGGACGTGCAGGCGGAGGCGCGCCGGGTGGAGAATGAAATCCAGGTGGCCGTGGCCAAGATTCAGAAGCGCGTCGCGAATGGGTTGGGCAAACGGGCCACCGAGAATGCGCGGAAGGAAATTCAGCGGCTGCAAGGGGAATCGTTTTTCACGGATGCCAGCGCGCGGGAGTTTCAGAATCCGACCCGGGCGGGGATGTTCTTCGAGAAATATGCGAAGGCGGCGCTGGCCAACAAACAGAAGGGGGAGCAGGCGCTGCAGGCGTTGCTGATGGGAGCGGTGCCGGCGGGCGCCGGGTCTGGCATCCGGGGTCCGGGGTCAGGGGCGGTGCCGGTGAATCTGGCGCAAGCGGTGGCGGCCCCCGGCGGCGCGAATCATCAAAGTTCAAAATCCAAAAAACAAGGAAACTCCAAGGACCAAGGTTCAAAGGCCAAGGAGGAATCCGAGGGGCGGGTGTTGGTGCCGAGCGCGGGGGCGGTGGTGGAGTCGAAGGTGGAACAGACGCCCGAGGGGGAGGATAAAATCACGACGGTGCGGCGGACGGGGCGGCAGGCGACGGAGTCGGCGGTGGTGCAGGAAGGCAGGGTGCTCAAGCTGACGACGCGGGAACTGGCGGAGAAGGCGGTGCGGGATGAGTTGAGGAAAAGCCTGGCGCAATTGGAGACGGAATTCCGCCGGGATCTGCCGAGGGCGGCGGGGAGCGCGAAGGGCATGGCCAAACTGCGGTCGGACTACACGAGGCAGGCGCAGCAATTGTTTGCGGGAAAGGAGGACCATCAGCCTTTATTGGATCAGTTCTTGAATCAGACGATGCCCGGGGCGGCGGATTCCCAACGGAAAGCGATTGGCCGGCGGCAGCGGCAGATGGCGAAGCGGCGCGAGCTGGCGGTGCGGCAGGCGGACAAGGCGAGTCAGGAGCAGGCGGAGGCGGAGATTGCCATCCTGGAACGGCGCAAGCGGGATTATGACAGGTTTGCGGCGGCGGGGGCGAATGCCCAGGCGAAGATTGACCAAGCAAAGCGGAAAGCGGAAAGCGCGGAAAGCGGGAAACAACAACAGAGTTTGTTCAACACGGTGATGACGGAGGCGGCGCAGCGGGCGGAGCAGGCGTTGCAGGCGCGCGGGGCGAGGTTGAAGGGTTACAGTTCGGATCTGCTGACGGGGCGGCGGACGGGGTCCACCTACAGTCTGGATGAAGTCCTGCCCGGACGGGGGGCGTTTACGCACACGTTCAAGGTGGATTACTCGAAACAGGCGGGGGCGGTCCGGCAGGTATCCAAGGAATTGAAGGAGGCGAAGTCGAGCAGTGAGATGCTGGGGGGCGACTTTGTTAAAAACACGCTGAAGGTGGCGGCGTGGTCCGCGAGTGTGGGGTTGCTTTACAACTCGGTGGAGCTGGTGACGCACAGCTTTGAGCGGATGCTGGAAACGGGTTACACGGCGGCGCGGCTGGACCAGGTGTTCCGCAAGGTGGGGGGCGCGACGCAGGAACTCACGAGCGATGTGCTCCATTTGGCGGCGGCAAACGGGCGTTCGACGGAGGAGGCGATGGCGAGCGCGCTGCAATGGGCGCGACTGGGGTTGAGCCGCGTTCAGGTCAACGAGGCCGTAAAAATTTCGCTGATGGCGGCCAATGACGCGGGCACAACGGCGGAAGAGACCACCGAAGCGCTCCAAGCCATCATGCAGACCTACGGTTTGAAGGCCGGGCAATTGCGGACGCTGCTGGCGGAGCTGGTTTATGTCACAAATAATTTCAATGTCAGCACGAATGACATGCTGACGGGGTTGTCGCGGACGGCGGCGGCGGCGAAGCAGGCGGGGCTGCCGCTGGCGGAGTTGCAGGGGATTTTGGCGGCGACGATCGGGAACACGGGCCAGAGCGGGGCGAACATCGGGAACGCGCTGAAGAGTGTGACGCTGGCGCTGAGCAATCCGGCGTTGCAGGAGAAGTTGCGGACGCAATTCCGGTTCGAGACGACGAAGGGGGGCGAGGACATCAAGGGGATGAGCGAGTTGCTGGGGGCCTTGTATGTGCGGTACATGAAGTTGAACGACGCGCAGCGGCAGAGCCTGTTGTTCAGTGTGGCGGGCCGGACACAGGCAAACCGGCTGGCGGCGATGATGACCAGCTATGTGCAGGCGCAGACGCTGGCGATCAACGCGCAATTGAATTTGAACAATGCGGAGGAGGAAAACACGAAGATCACCAGCACGTTGAAAGCGCAACTGGCGGGGGTGGCGAGCGAATGGGAGCGGTTGGTGGTCATTCAGAGCGGTCACGGGCCGCTCCCGGTGCTGCAGGACGTGACGGTGGCCCTGCGGAACGTGCTGCAACTGATGAACGCGCCCGGGATGCGGGCGCTGACGACGGGTGTGCTGGCGGTGGGGACCGTGGCGCTGGGGCGAAGCCTGATGGCGACCCTGGCGGTGAAGCAGGGAATGAACCAGGGGTTCATCGGCCGGAGCGGGGCGGCGGTGATGCGGGAGGTGATGGGTTTGAACGGGGCGGTGAACGGGGCGGTGGACTCGGTGTTGATGGGGCGGAACGCCCATTCCACCCGCATGCGGCAGGGCGCGAACGGGGAGTGGACGCGGCAATGGAAGAACGGCGGTCCGGGCTGGTTTGGCGGTGCGACGCTGATTCCGACCTATGACAAGATGACGCTGGGCCTAAACCGGCTGGGGGACAAGCTGTTCGCGGGGGCCGGGGCGGCGGGGAAGTTTTCGCTGGGGTTGCGGGGTCTGGGCCTGGCGGCGGGGTTGGCGGCGAAAAGTGTGAGTCTGGCCATGCTGGCGGTGAGTGAATTTGCGGTGCCGGTGGCGCTGGTCTATGGCGGGATCAAACTGTTCAACGCCGGCATGGAGTCGCTGGGGACGACCATCGAGGGAACGGAGGAGAAGCTGGCGGGGTTCAACCGGCTGGCGGAGAAGTCGCGATCGGCGGCGGATGCGTTTGCGGAAGCGGGCCGGGCGATGGCGACGTTCCAACAAGCGTTGAGCCCGGAGCGGGGGATGATGCGGCCGGATGACACAGCCGCGTTGGTGAGCCAGTTGCCGGCGCTGACCCACCTGGAGGAGCCGGACCCGGGTGAACGGCAGAAGAAGCAGACGGCGATGCGGGCGGAATTGCAGACGATGCTGGCGCAGAATGATCTGGCCGGGATCCGGACGGCGCTGGACAAGCAGGCGGCCGTCTATGTACAGGCGCGGCTGAAGGCACTGCAGGCGGAGCGCATTGAGATAGTGCAGAGCAGCCGGGCGGCGGAGGACAAACTGGCGGAATTGAAGGCGCAGCAAAAATCCTGGTACAGCCCGCTGTTCGCCCGGGGGCGCCAGCAGAACATTGATGAACTGGAAAAACGGCGGAGTGAGCTGGACCAGAAGAACACGTCGAATCTGGTGGATCAAACCGGGACGATGGAGGACATGGAAAAGACCTGGCAGGACCGGATGGCCTACGACAAGGAGCATCTCATCGCCGTGGAGCGGGAGAAGCTGGCCCTGGAGAGCATCGCGGAAATTTATGCGCAGATTGAAACCCACGATCCGGTGCAGAAAGCGCAGGTGAAGATCGCCGGCCTGGCGGCGCGACGGGAATACGCCCGGAAGGAATACGACCGGTTGCTGGCGGAGGATGACCGTGATTATGAGGGTTCGGCGAAGGTGGCGGCGGTCAAGAAAGGCATTGAGGAGCAATTGGCGGCGGTGACGCAACAGCAGGCGGCGGTGCAGGACGCGCTCAAGGGAAAAGGGGCAAAGAACTTCCTGGCGGAATTCGCGGCCCGGAATCCGACCAACCAGTATCGGAACGACCGAGAGGAACTGGGGTCCGAGGAATTCAAGAAATTTTTAGAAGGGAAAGCGCTGGGGTTGGAAGCGGCGGGCAACGACCTGCAAGGCAACCTCCTCAACAAGCAATACATGATGGGATTGACGGACGATCCCCGGCTGATTGAGCGGGCCATGCGGGAGCGGACGATGCTGGAGACGGTGAACTCGACTGCGGCGGGAATCAGCGGCGAGCAGGGTGTGGCGGCGATGAGGGAAAAACAACGGCAGCGCGAGCTGGGGGCCATCAACGCGGCCCGCGCGGCCTCGGGTCAGAAATGGGGCCGGGATGAGGCGGACAAGCTGGACCGCGAGCGGTTGTTTCTCAACCAGCAGATCCAAGAGCTGAGCCAAAAGCAGAACCGAACGGAGGAAGAGGACGGGGAACTGCTCAAGGCGCAGGGGCTGGCCTACGAAAGCAACCTGGCGATCCGGCAGCGGCAGGTGGAGGTGGAGCGGGAGATTCACCAGCTCGCGGTGGACCAGAACAAGGAATTTGCGCGGTCGTTTTTTGGGTCGGGGCCGGCGGAGATGCTCAAGAAACTGGCGGCGTTTAAAATGGCATTGGGAGGTCCGCTGCCGATGGGGCAGTTGATGCAGCTATCGCCGGGGCTGCGGGGCGACGTGGGGCAATTGACCGGACAAAATCCCGAGATGTGGCAACTGTTGCGGGAGCAGGGCAAGTTGGGCGGCATCACCGGTCAATTGCCGGCACCGGGCGGGGCGTTGCAGGGATTTGCGGATGGGGGTTATACGGGGGATGGACCGAGCAACCAGGTGGCGGGGGTGGTTCACAAGGGCGAGTATGTGTTGAACCAGCAGGATTTATTCAATCTCCGCCATGATAATTTGTATGCCCCGGGATCCCGGCTGTTGCCGGGCGGCGGCATTTACCGTCCGGCGGGGCTGGCGGTGGATGACATGGATGAACTGCACCGGCTGCGGGTCCACGGGCCGGAATGGACTCCACGGGGAACCCGGTTTGGAATGGCGGAAAATCCAGAAGGCATGGCGGCTGCGGCCGGTCGGAGTCTATTTCATCAAGGCCGGCTGTTGGATTTAACCGGTCATTTCGGATATGCCACGGGGCGGGTGCAGCAATACGGCCGGCAATTATGGAGCGGAGTCATGCGCTGGGGGGCGGACCCGGAGCATTGGATGACGGCCGGGAAAGATCTGGGAACGGGCCTGGCCGGCGGAGCGGTAACGGGGGGATTGAACTGGCTGGGCAGTCGGATGAATACGCGGATGGGGTCGAGCGATCATTACGGCGGGGCGGCCTATGGATTATTCACGGACGCGGCCGGCGGGGCGGTGGCGGGTTCACGGGGCGGACCCATGGGGGCGGCCATTGGCGCGGTGAGCGGCATGGTGACCGGCGATGTGGCGCGCTATTACCATGAGCTGCGGGAGTTGCACCAGAACACCCGGGGGGCGGCGCGATTTCATCATGAGGTGGCGGAACACCAGGCGGCGCTCCAGCGCCAGCAGCGGGAGCATCCGAAATTGGGAGCGGATTTTTACCAGCAACGGGCATTGCAATCAGAAGCCCATGCCCGGGACACGGCGGCCTTTGAAGCCAAAATGGCGGCGTTAAACCAGGAGATTGGGGCCTCGACGCGGAAAGCGGACGCAGCGGTGAAGCGGGCGGACCAAGGGGTGGACTGGGCGCATCCGGCCGGGGTGTCGCGGGGAGACGGGCATGTCATCCGGACTTACAAAATGCCGGACGGGCGGTATGCGCAGTTTGTGGACGGCTCACTGACGCCGGAATACGCGCCCGCCAAAAAGAAGGCGCCGGGGTTTGAAGACGGCGGTTACACGGGGGACGGTCCGAGCAACCAAGTCGCCGGGGTGGTCCACAAGGGGGAATATGTGCTGAGTAAAAAGCAGTTGGCGGCGCAAGGTCCTGCCCGGACGGGGTCCGGGGATTTGAGCGTGCTGACCAATGCAACGGAGGCGCTGAGCGCACTGGCGGGGGCGGCGAACACGGTGAACGCGGCCTTCGCGGCGCTGGCGGCGCGGACGGAGGCGTTGTTTCGGGGTGGTGGCGGCGGCGGGATGCAGTTCCAAACGCCGGGGCAAGTGGGTGGATGGAGTCCGGGGATGGTGAAGTAAAAGCAGAAAACTGAAAGCAGAAAGCGGAAACGGAGAAAATTAACCGCAAAGAACACAAAGACAAAAGCTGAAATTGAGAAAGCAGAAAGCTGAATTTTTTTAACCACAAAGGCACAGAGGGCACGGAGGCCGAAAGAAAAAACGGGGAAATTTTAACCGCAGAGAACGCAGAGAACACAAAGAAGCAGACAGCAGAAATATAACAGAAGCAAACGAAGGAAACGAAGATTTAACCGCGAAAGCCGGACCCCGGCCTGGCAACGAAATACGCGAACAAAGACGGGGACAAACTGATTTTTAGGGAAGGCAAAGATGAAGCTGATTTACAACGGGTTTGATTTTTCGACGGTGGGGGAGCTGGGCATCACGCAGGCGCGCGAGTTCGAGGGGGGCGAGCAGACACAGCGGGCGCGCGTGCGGCTGGCGGTGCGGGTGGATTTGTTCCAAACGTCCTATGACGAGAACCGGAATCTGATTGATTCGTTCACGGCGGCGCTGCAAACGCCGAATGCCTTGCTGCAATGGATCAATGATGCCGTTAACGTGCCGTATGTCTCGCAGACGGCGGTGCTGGTGAGCGAGGATCTGCCGGACGATTGGGGGCAGTATCATCAGACGGTCAACCTGGTGTTCCAATATTACGAGCAGACGCCGGCGGGGGCGTCCAACAATTTGCCCCTCAGCTTCTGCAAGGAGGGTTCCGGAACAACGTTCAGCTTCGACGTGGTGAACCGCTGGCAGCATTCGGCCGGCACGGAGCGCTTTTCGTCCCTGCGGTCGCAGCGGCGGGAAACGAAGGGAAAGATCCATGTGGAGGGGCAATTTTTTGGGGACACGACGCAATCGCTGGCGGCCCGGCGGTCGGCGCTGGCGGGGCAGGCGGCGGCGATGGTGGAGAGCCTGAACAGCAGCGAGGGGATGCTGACGTTTGGCGCGCCCGGTGAGGGCACCGGGCCTACAGTTTTCAGCGGGATGGTGCGGATGGAGGAGTTCACGGCGGATTTGGATCAGTTGGTCAATGCGGTGAATTATGCGTTCACCTGCTCCTACACGCTGTTTCCCGACGAGAGTGATTACGCGACGGCGGAATGGACGGCGGCGGAGCGCGATGAGATGACGGGGAGCACGGTGCTGACGGTAGCAGGAAAGATCCAGGCGCAGGATGAGGCGGCGGCGCGGGTGAAGCTGGCGGCGATTCTGGCGCAGGTGGTGCAGGATTACGGGTATCTGGGCGGCCAGCAACTCTCGATGGACACGACGCCCAACGGGATCAGCGCCAACAGCGACGGGGACACGTTCACGGAGCTGGCGTTCAGCGCGAGCTACCGGACGTGGCAGACGACGAATCAGCCGGCGAGTCTGGCGGGGCTGTCGCTCGGGCAGGTCAACCGGTGGTCGGACAAGGTGGATACGACGCGGTTCAGCCCGCTGCGGTCACAACGGGAGCGCACGGGCGGGATGATCGAGGCGAGCGGAACGTGGGCGGCGGGGGTCCTGCCCGGACAGGGCACTGGGAGTCTGGCGAGCGGTGGGGCGGTGGGGAATGTGACGGGGGTGCGCAAGCAATTGCTGGCGGCGCAACGGGCGTTGAAGGCGGCGGTCAATGCGGCGCAGGTGGCGCTGGCCTATGGGGACTGGATGCAGACGATCCGGGTGGTGAGCTTCACGGCGGAAATCAACCAGGCGGAGACGGGCATTGACTGGTCGCTGACGGGGAGTTACACGCTGTTTCCCAACGAGGCGAGCTATGCGGTGGCGGAATACACTTGTGCGGAGCGGGATAATTTCACGGGGGAACTGACGCTGGGGATCAGCGGACGGATTCAGGCGCAGAGCGAGGCGGCGGCCCGGGTGAAACTGACGGCGGTGCTGACGGCGCAATTGACGGCCCGGAATTATTTGACAACGGGGGTGATCGTGAGCCTGGAAGCGACGCCGAACGCCATCGAGGCGGACGCGGACGGGGCGACGTTCACGGAGATGGCGTTCAATGCGACGTACCGGAAATGGAAAGCGACGAACCAGGCGGGCACGTTCGGGACGCCGCCGGTGAGCCTGGGGAACATCACGAAATGGCATGACCGGGTGAGCGTGACGCGGTTCAATCCGCTGCGGCCGCACCGGGAGCGGTCGGCGGGGACGATTGAGGCGGCGGGGTGCTGGCGGGCGGACCTGACGCTGCCGCTGGCGCAACGGCGGACGCAATTGCTGGAGCAACAGCGGGCGATGAAGGCGGCCATCAACGTGGCGCAGGGGCCGCTGACATATGCGGACTGGACGCAGACCGTGCGGGTGACGGAGTTCAACGCGGAGGTGAACCAGGCGGAGACGGCGATTGAGTGGAGCCTGGGGGCGACCTACACGATTTTCCCAAATGAAGCGGATTACACGACGACGGAATGGACGGTGGCGGTGCGGGACAATTACACGGGCGAGGTGACGCTGACGGTGGCCGGCAAGGTGCAGGCAACGAGCCAGAGCCTGGCTTACGGCAAATTTGAGGCAGTGGTGGCGGCGGTGACGACGCAATGGGGGTACGCGACGGGCGGCCAGAAGTTGAATCAGGAAGTGACGGCGGCAAGCATTTCGGCGAATGCGGACGGAGACACGTTCATTGAACTGAGCTTCACGACGAGCTGGCGGAAGTGGAAGGCGAGCAACCAGGCGGCGACGTTCACGGCGACGGGGAACACGGTGCCGCGGGCGCTGGGCAATGTGACGGTCTGGCGGGATCATTATTCGGCCCAGCGGTTCAACGAGATGCGGAGCCAGCGGCGCCACGCCACCGGGGGGATTGTGGCGGGCGGAACGATTGCGGGCGACATGGCGCTGACCGTGGCGGGCCGCCGGGCGGCAATGCTGGCGTTGCAGGCGGCGCTCAAGACGGAGGTGAATAATGCGGATGGAATGCTGAGCTACGGCTCGTGGAGCCAGGTGGTGCGGGTGGTGGATTTTCAGGCGGAGACCAACCAGGCGGAAACGGGGATCGAATGGTCATTGACGGCGGAATATTCGCTCTTCCCAAACGAGGGGGGATACGCGACGGCGGAATACACGGTGAACTTCCGGCAGGAGACGGAGGCAGGGGATGAGTTCATGGGTTTCGCCGGGAAGATCGGGGCGCCGACGGCGGCGCTGGCGACGGCAAAGCTGACGGCCCTGCGGACTTCGGTGCTGGCAATGTATTCCTGGACGGGGGCCTTTTTGACGCGGCGCGAGGGGGGATTCCAAAGCGTTTATGCGAACGGGGACAAGACGGCGACGATCACGGGCGAGGCGGCGGACGGGACGACATTCTTGGAACTGTCGTTCACCGAGGAATACCGGCGGCGGATCCCGGGGACGCTGGTGAGCAGCACGCTGACGATCAGCAACCGGGAGGATATTCCGGCGCAAACGCTGGCGACGACCTACAGCGGGACGGTGACGGCGAGCGGGGCGACGGTGGACGCAGCCCATGCGACAGCGCTGGCCCGGGCCCAGGCGCTGGGGGCGAACCGGGAGGCGGCGATTGATCCGACGGCCTGGCTGCGGAGCAGCCAGGCCGGCATGGAACAACGGCAGTTGACGCTGAACACGGCGGCGGAGTTTGTACGGCTGACGTTCAGCTACGAATATCAAAGCAAGCTGTCGGCCGGCCGGGCGTATTTGGAGCTGACGACGGCGGTGCAGACGGACATTTTCGGGGTGGACACCGAAACGTGCAGCGGGTTCATTGCGGCGCGCGACCAGGCGACGGCCCTGGGGCTTTTCAATTCGCAAGTGGTGACGCTGTACACGGGGCGGTTGATTCAGAGCCAGCAAACGAGTTTTGCGCAAAGCCAGAACCAGACGAGTGACGACCGGACGGATCAGGTGAAGAATACGCTGCTCGCCTCCACGACGACCCTCACGCCGGGATCGGGAGCGTCGGCCCTGTTCAACACGGTGCATGTCCGGATGGATTTCAACCTAAATGTGTGGTCGCCGAAGGCGGCGGGCGAGGTGGGCTTGAAATACAGCATCGAGGTGGCGCGGGACTTTCTGGCGCTGGAATTTCGCACGACGGTCCAGGGAAGCTGCTGGGCGGGAAACCGGGCACTGGCGGACGCGGCGGTGGCGGGGTTGCTGACGGCGTTGCTGGGGGGGCCGAACCTCGGCTTGGCAACAGGGGCGGCTCCCGTCGGCGGTGGCAACGTGTCCGGGGGGATGGCGAGCGTGCGGAGCCGGCGGACAGAGGACCGGGAATGGAACACGGCCGGGGCGCAGGGGGACAATGCGAATGACGTGATGTTGAAGCTGGATTTTGAGGAGGACTTGGTCGGGGCGCTGACGGGCCAGGCGGGCGTGAACGAGATGAAGTTGTCGGTGCGCATTGTGTATTCGGGGACGCGGTGGCGGGTGCAGAACCTGCCGTTCAATGCGGATGGGAGCGGCGGGGTGGCGATCCCGCAACCGACCGGGGTGGAGGCGGGGAGCCGGACGGTGACCGGCAGTGTGACGGCCGGAACGTTTGCGACGGCGCAGGCCTGGGCGGTGGCGCAGCGCGGGCTGCTGACGGGGGATGCGCTGGGCGGGAATTATCCGCAGCCGGAACAGTGGGACACGGACTATCAGTTCGTGCCCAGGGTGGACGGTATCCCGACGGGGACGGGGGCGAATGTTCAGTTGTACCGGGTTGGGTTCACGTTCGGGGAGATTTTGCCGCTGTACCCGGCGCCGTGAAAGCCATCAAAGCCGGTCCAGCAGGTCAGCCACCCGGACATTGAGAGCCCGGGCGATTTTCTCCAGGGTCTCCAAGGTGATTTTTTTTTCCGCGCGTTCAATTTCGCCGATGTAATTCCGATTAAGATTGGTTTTTTCCGCCAGCTTCTCCTGGCTCAAATGAGCCCTCCGCCGACGGGTGCGGATGGTCTCTCCGACGATCTGGTAAATATTAGGACGCGACACCTTATAAGAAGAACAGGAACCGATAAACCGCGCTACCGGCTATTAGCCTTTAAATACCAGCGGATAGCCGGTAATTATTTGCTTGCGTTTCCTTTTGAAAGGACTACAAAGGTGTTTGATTTTTAAATCAGACATGAAGACAGACTCTGAAAACAGGTTGGGGAGCGGGTTGGTGGCTGCGAAAAGGCGGATTCTCCTCATCGAGGACGAACCGGCCGTTTCCATGATGATGGCGCATGTGCTGACCCGCGCCGGTTGCCGGGTGGTGACGGCCTGGGATGCCGCAAAGGGGATGGCGCTCGCTCAGACCGGGGATTTCGATTTGATCACGCTGGACGTGGACCTGCCGGGCATGAGCGGCTTTGAGATTTGCCGGCGAATCAAAGACGACGTCCGTTCGCGGCATACACCCGTGGTCTTCGTTTCGGGCCGTGCTTCCGAAAAAGATTCCCGGCACGGCCTTGAATTGGGGGCCGTGGATTACATCACAAAACCGTTTGAAGCGACGGATTTTATTTTCCGAATTATTTCACACGCCAGGGTTAAAACCTGCGCCACGACAGTCTTGATGCGAATGGAGGCCATCGCATGAACAGACTGGCGACAGCCTTGTGCGACGCTGGTTGGAAAAATCGCCAGCCATTCCGCAGATTGAAATTACGAACCGAACTTGTCACAGCCCTCAAAAAGCTCATTCCAACTGCAACGCAAGACCAGTTTCAATCGGGCCAGCGTGGGGAGGCTGGGGAAATATTCCCCGGCTTCGAGGCTTTGGACATATCGCGCACTCACTCCGGCCTTTTCCGCCAGCTTTTCCTGGGTCAAATGCCGGCGCTCGCGCACGGCGGCCATGTTTTTGCCAAATCGTGTTCGCGGAGGGCAGTTTTGGGGTTTGCGCGTCGGCATTGTCAAATCGTCGCGCAAAGGCGGCTTTTTAAACACGAGGCTTTACATCGTGCATTGGTTCCATTAAGGCTTTACAATCTGTTGCCGGTTTGGAAGGTGAACCATGGATGGCGCACGTTGCAGAACGTAACCATTTTGTTGCTTGTATTCGGATAATTAGCGTTTACAAATGAGTCGGAACAAATGTCGGAAAGCAGAATCATATGAAGACATTCAATCGGGGAAATCAGTTGTTTCGGAATAGCATCGTCATGTCGGCCCGCTCCCTTCTGGTGGCGGGCTTTTTGTTTTTGCCGGCCAAAGGGTGGGCGCAAAGCACGCCCCTGCCGGTGCTGACCATCACCCCGGCGGTGAGCAATCAGCTTGTCATCACCATTACTAATGGAGTCAACACGGTTAATTACGATTTGTATTGGATACCAGCGCTCGCCAATCCCGCCGTCTCGTGGAAAGCAGTGACGAATGGCGCTGAAGGCCAGACCAACTTCACGGTCAGCATGGGCGTCTGGCAGTCGCAATTTTACCAGGTGGTGGTGGATACGAATTACCTGTGGAAAGCCGCCGACCCAAACAACCCGGCGGAAGGCGCTTTGGCGGTGTTTATTGACAGTCCCACCAACGGCAGCAATCTCACCCAATAGCGGTCCACTAGTTATTCAGATATTTTATGAAATCCCTCCAGACCGCACTTCTTTTGAGTCTCCTTATTCCCGGCGCGACCACGCTCCGCGCCGCCTCGGGACAGATGACCACGTTCAGCATCGCCGCCGGCGAGAACCAGGCGCTGGCCTTGCGCTCGGACGGCAGTGTGTGGGTGTGGGGCACCAATCAGGTGGGAGAGATGGGTATTAGCAATGTGGCCAGCAGCAGCTTCCCGTTAAGGATTGCCGCCGTGACCGGCGTTGCCGGTATCGCGGCCGGTTGGCAGCACTCGCTGGCCGTGGAAACGAACGGGACGGTTTGGGCCTGGGGCGGCAACCTCGGCGGGCAGCTTGGCAACGGCAGCAACTATAGCGCCAGTGCGGTGCCGGTGCCGGTGTCCGGCATCACCAACGCGGTGGAGGTTTCCGGGGGAGCCAATTTTTCACTGGCCGTTTTGGCCAATGGCCGCGTGATGGCGTGGGGCACCAATGCTCAGGAACAGTTGGGCAATGGCACCGCCACCTCGACCAATCAACCGGTGTTTGTCACTGGTTTGACCAACGCGGTTAAAGTGGTGGCCGGGGGTTATCATTCCGTGGCGTTGGATGCCAAGGGCGTCGTGTGGTGCTGGGGATACGGGGGCTATGGCGAAATTGGCAACGGCCAAAACACCTTCACCCCCACGCCGGTCGCCGTTTTGAGCAATGTGGTGGACATTGCCGCCGGGGCGTATCACACGGTGGCCTTGCAGACCAACGGGACGATGTGGACTTGGGGGGCGGGCAACGAAGGCCAGTTGGGTTTGGGAAACACCGCCAATGTGAACGTCCCCACGCTGGTGAGCAGTATTAGCGGAGTGCAGGCCATCGGGGCGGGATTTTACACCTCATCGGGCACCTTGACGAACGGCCAAAATCTGGCCTGGGGTTTTCTCGGCGGAACCGTCACGGTGCCTTCGCCCCTGGCCCCCGCCACGCCCTTTGTCAAATATGCGCTGGGACTCAATGCCGCCAGTCAGAGTTTTTCGCTGGGGATGACCACCAACGGGGCCGTTTGGGCTTGGGGGGACAACGAATACGGCCAATTCGGCAACGGGAACATTTTTTCGCCCGGCGTGGCCAATCTGGCACTGATTCCGACGGAAAGTTTTGCGGCCACCCCGCCCGCCCGCTGGGGCGAGTTCATCCGGGGCGACACCTTCGATTTCAGTAATTCCAGCGCCAACGATGTGGATTTTTGCTCCATCGTCGTGCCGATTGATCTGGAACAGGGTGTGGCCCTGAATGCCACCGGCAGCGATTCCTACTGCTATTCCAATTCCCCGCCCTGGTTTTTGAGCCTTTCCAACCAGACGCTTTCGGTGGCGAACACCCTGGGCACCGGCACCAACCTGAACCTCATTCCGGTGAGCAACCCTGTGGCGGCCTTTGGCAGCCAGGGCAGCGGCTCGCCCTTGTTCCCCAATCAGCCGTACCGCTTTGGCGTTTATGCCGGTGGATTTGACGAAAGCACCCCCGCCGCCACCAATGTCATCCAAATCTCGGTGTTCAGTGCCACGAATTTCACCGCTGGAGTGAGCAATCTCGCCCCGCTCAATGTCTTTTATATTCCCTTGCCCCGGCGAACGGTCAGCGCCGATTCCAATCTGTGGGACACTTTCATGGCCAATGGCGCGTCCACAATCATTACCACCAATGGCCTCACCACCACCGTGCAATTCCTTGACAGCGGCAATGCCAATGACGAGGAATTTGGCATCAGTTGGCTCAACGGCCAGGTCATCAGCAACTTTGATCTGACGGCCTATGAGTTGACCCACACCGCCAGTTCCACGAATTATTTTTACCAAGTCGCCGTACTGGGCAAAGTCCAGGTGGGCAGCACCGTACTCGCCCCCATGGCGGTCAACGCCGCCGGCGTCTGGACGGCCACCCCCCTCTACACGCTGGACTTTAGCCAGCCATCGCCGTTACAATCCATTTATGTGGACCGCCTGTTCTTTCAGGGAACGCCCATGCCGCCAACCTATGCGGACGCGACGGTGGTGGGGCCGGCCGGTCTCACTGTGGCGGTGACGAACCAATATGTGCTCACCAACAACCCGGCTTACACCAACCTGGACGCCAGCCCGGAACTGCGGCGGCATCCGGTTTTGGACCAGTTCGTGTTGGACATGAACAAAGACCCGCTGGCGCTGGCCAGCTATGTCATCAACCAAATTGAACTGACCGACCCGTATGCCACGGGACAGGGGGGCACGACGGTGATGCCGCAAATCACCTGTGGCGGGGTTGACCGGAGCGCTTTGGGTACTTTCCTTGAAGGGCAGGGTTCCCCCATTGAGCAATGCGCCCTGCTGGTCTATCTGCTGCGGCAGGCAGGCTATTCGGCGGCGTATGTGTTCCCGACGAACAACAACCTTTACATGTCCGCCAGTCACATCAGCCAGCTTTGGGAGGTGCAAGTCAGCGGTGTTTTATATCCCAGCGGCATCCCCTACATTACCAACAGTTTGCTGACGGTGAATTATCCGTGGGTGGTCGCCAATATCGGCACCAACACCGTCAACATTTTCCCCTGGCTCAAGGACCATGACATTGAGGAGGGCGTCAACCTGTATGACTACATGCCCACCAATTACAACACGGCGCTGGCCTGGGTCGAACAGTATGTGCGGGGCAACACCAACCTTCTCAACCTGGACCCGGAGAATGTCGTTTCCAAACTGTTTCCTGAATTCGTCCAGCAATATTTGAGCCCCTTGGGGCCTTCATTCTCAATGGGCAGCCTCGGGGTGCTGGCCTACAACCGGCAGCACCAATTCCCTTCGTGGTCCTATCTGCCGCAACCGGACGCCGTGACCAACCTGAACACGCTGGCGGTGGTGGACAACCTCAGCGACACCGGAAGCTTCCCCTTTTTGGCAAACATGTTCAATACCGTCCGGGTGCAGGTTTACAGCAACAGCGTCAGTGGAACTCCGCTGTTGGACACGGGTAATTGGGATTCCTGCGATTATGATGACCGGAAACTGCTGGTGTTTACCAATGCCGGACGGCTGTCCTTGTGGCTGGCCCCCTACCGCACCAACATTACGACGGTGCAATCATTTAGCGGCCCCAGTTCCACGGCACTGCAATCCAATTCCGTGGCGGTGGGTTCGATCAGCTACCTGGCCATCCAAAGCATCCATCACCGCCAGGTGGCCAGTTTGACGGCGCCCTACACTTCATTTCCGATCAGCGAAGCCACCGGCGCAACCAATCTTTCCCATTGCAATTTGGGCGACGTCGCCGCCATCGCGCTGGATTATGGCCACGTCACCCCGCTCATGTTGCAGCAGCATGAGGAAACGTACTGGGGGTTGCAGCAGGAACGCGCCGCCAATGCCAGCTTTGTGCCCAATCTGTGGGATTACCAGGGCACCGCCGCCTATCTGCTCGGCATGGGCTATTACCAAAAATACGATGCGTTTGACGTGAACAATCAGCAGTGGCACAAGGTTCATTCGCTGATCAAATTCGAGTCTGGATTGGGCGTCATCGGGGCGACGGGCAACGCCACCAATATGCAGGCCAAAGTGGACATGTTCATCAACGGCGAACTCAGGCTTGGCAACGGCAGCCTCAACGCGGGCAGCGGCGTGCCTGATTTTACCGCGTTGCTGAATTATTACAACCTGAGCATCACTGCCGGTTCCTCCCAGGAGCACGACATGATCCAAACGATGTTCCCCGACCAAAACGCGGTGTCCACCGTGCGGCTGTTGCAAATGGCCCAGGCACGGGCCACCAATGGCAACTCGGCCATTCTCGAATTGTTCGACAACAACTATGCGGCGGCCGGCGACCAAACCTATGCCGGATACGGCACGAACCTGCTGATGATTCAGGATTCCAACGTGTGGGTTGCGGTCAGCAACACCTTCAGCCTGCCGGGGGGAGGTTATTCGCGGGTTTTGATCACCCCTGGCAGAATGACCAACGCCCCTGGAACCTATATCGGGATGGGCGCACTGATGTTGGGCGAGACATTGCAACTGGCGGCCATCTCCGCGAACAGCGCCGTTCTCCACGGCGGGTGGGGTAATGAGGAACCGGGCTTTACCACCACTCCGGTAACGCAACCAACCCTGTCCTGGAATTTGGACGTGGATTCCAGTGGCAGCCCCACCTTCAACTACAATAGCTCCATCATCGGCGATACCTTCATGCCCGCCTTTTCGCCCCAGGATGCGGCGGCCTTTACCTCCAGTGACACCACCATTGGCTGGACCCCGGAACAGACGACGCAGGCCGCCCAGATCGTGGCCACCGATGGCCAGTCCGGCGGCACCACGTTGACCGCGATTGCCACCGCCGCCAACACCGGTTCGTTCGGGCCGACGGACGCCGGGCAGCAAAGCCTTGGCCAGACGATTGGCGAGCCGGTTAACGTCACGTCCGGGGAATTTTATGTGGACACCGTGGATTTGTCCCTCCCGGGACCGTTGCCGTTGCAGTTGCGGCGGAATTATTCCAGCCAGAATTTGCAGGCGAATCAACTGGGCTACGGCTGGAAAATCAACTTCAACCCCTATCTGGTCATTGCATCCAGTAACATTTATGCCGCCGAACTAGATGGAACGGTGCTCGACTATCAACTGACCAACGGCGTTTGGAAAGTGTTGCCGCAGAACAACCCCACCCTGAATAACAACAGCACCTATGGCGTGGGATCAATGGCCAATTTGTTCAATTCGGTGCTGACGACCAACAGCGGCACCAATTATGTCATTGCCGCGCCGGACGGCAGCACGCGCACCTACCAAACGATGTCCTTCCCCATTGTCAGCGGCACCAACACCTTGAACCGGACCCGGCCCTACCTGACCCGCTGGCAGGACGATGCGGGCAATTATGCCCTCTTTTATTACGGCACCAACTCGGCCGACAATGATTGGGGTCAGTTGAACCGCATCAACCTGGCCAACGGCAACACGCTCGTTTTCAAATACGATTTCTACGCGAGAATCATTCAGGCTCTCACCGGCGACGGGCGTTTCGTCACTTACGTCTATGACAGTTATGGCGATCTGATCACCGCCACCCTGCCGGACAACTCCCAATGTCAGTATCAGTATCAGCATTACTCCTTCACCACCAACAGCACCACCGTCACGGATTCCTACCACCTCATCAGTCAGGAAATCAAACCCAGCGGGCGTGTTGTGGCCAATGCCTACGACAGCCTGCGCCGCGTGGTCACCCAGGCGTCCACGGTGGGCACTAATCTGGTGCTGGCAACCAACGCCTGGTTTTTCTACACCAACAACATCACGAGCCTGACCAACCAGCTTGCCAGCGGCGCGACGCGGGTGGAGGATTTTTTCCTGAATCCGACCATTTATTATTACACCAACAATTTGATCACCAACACGGTGGACCCGCTGGGCCATTCCAGCCAGCAGATCTGGTTCCCGGACACGGCCACCAACCTGCCGGGCTGGTATCCGCGCAGCCTGCAATACACGGTGGACAAACGCGGGCTGACCAATCAATTTTTCTATGATGCCTTTGGCAACGTCACGCAGACCGTGATGTCCGGCAACCTTACGGGCGAGGGGATTCTCAACCAGACGGCGACCAACACCGCCACCTACACCACCAATAATCTGCCCAGCCTCTTGCAAGACCCGCTGGCCAACGGGATGCAAATTATTTATGACAGCGCCGACCCGTTCCGCCCCCTGCAAATCACGCGGCTCAATGGCACCACACCCGTGGCCACCAATTATTATTTCTACACCAACGTCACCCAGCTTTCTTCGATTGGCCTGACAAATTCCGCCTACGGCCTGCGGTGGCGTCAGGTGACCGCCGGAGCCACCAATGATTCCGTGTTCAACGGCAACGGCTTCCTGACGGAAACCATCCAATATCCGGCCACGCCGGATGACCCCGCCGACGGCGACCCGGCCGTCATTCATTATCTGAGCTACAATCTGCGGGGGCAGATGTATCAGGACCAGATTGCCGGGGGCAAACTCACTCAACTGGATTTCGACCCCATGGGCCGCACCACTTCACGGCAGGTCTTTGACCAGAACAACAACCCGCTCTCGCAGGAATTCTTTTACTACAATCAAAACGGTGAACTGGAATGGTACAACGGTCCACGCTCCAACCCCGCCGATTATGTATATTATATCTATGACGGCGCGGGGCGGACGATTCAGCAGATCAAATTCCGTTCGCAAGGCAAGAGCAACGGCAGCGGCGTGGAAGCGCCCGCCGGGAATGCGGCTTACGCCACGACGTTCCAAACGTTTGATGGCTTCGGCAATCAAACGTCGGTCACCGATTCGCGTGGGGTGGTGACCACCAATCTGTTTGATGCTTTGGGCCGGGTGTTGCAGCGGCAGGTTTGGGAAACCAACGGCGTGGTTTTGAAAACGGAGGAAATGGCCTATGAGCCGGGTGGCCAGATCACGCTGGCCACCAATGCCCTGGGCGGAGTCACGCAGACCCTTTACACCCAACCGGGAAAACCGTATTACGTTGCCACCCCGGACGGGGCGACGAACGGCTGGACCTATTACCTTGATGGCCGTCCCAAACGGCAATCCTTGGTCAACGGTAGCTATTGGCAAACGGTCTATAACGATACCAACCTGCTGACCACCCGCACCTTTTACAATGCCAGTGGCACGGCCCTGGCCACCAATATTTCAGGTTTTGACCGGCGCGGGAATGCCATTCTTACTATTGATGCCGGTGGCAATTCTTTCACCACCGTCTATGACGGTTTGAACCGGGTCAAATTCAGCGCCGGCCCGTTAATTCAGGTGATCATCGCCACCGACCCCACCGGTTCGCCCGAGGGTCCGTATGTTTACACCACCAATTGGGTGAGCCACGCATTCACCAATTATTTTGACGCCGCCGGGTTGCTGACCACCAACGCGGACGCCCTTGGGGAAACCACCGTTTCTCAGTTCGATGCTTTGGGCCGGGTCACCGCCAAACAAATATACTGTGGCTCCGGCACGCTCGTGCGGGAGCAGTACACCGCCTATTCCGCCGACCACAACAGCGTCACCGTCACGGACGGTTCGGGGGCCACCGCCATCAGCCATACGACCTTTACGGACAATGACGGAAACACCGTGCTGTCCGTGGCCCAGCCGTCGGCGAATGCGACCGAATTCACGCTGAACCAATATGACCCGTCCGGGAATCTCATTTCCGCCCAGCACAATTCGTCCGTCGGCGGTGTTCTCACCACTTGGACCACCACCAGTCTGGCCTACGATGGTCTCCACCGCGTCACCCGCAAAGTTGACCGTGACGGGGCGACCACCACCTATGCGTATAATGCGCTGGGGAATCTGACCAACCGCACCATGCCTTTCGGGTTGCAATGGCTGGCCACCAACAATAACGCCGGTCAACTGTTGCAGGAGCAAATTATTGACATCGGCGGCGGGGCCGGCACCCGCACGAACACCTACACCTATTTTGCCAGCGGAACCCCGTTGGCCGGTTTGTTGGCCACCAAAACGGACGGGCGCGGCGTGACCTGCACCTACGGTTATGACAGTTGGCTCCACGATGCCACCAACGCCTACTCCGGTTCCTTGCCGGAGCAACAATTGACCACCATCATGCAGTATGAGCCGCGTGAATTTGTCACCAACCTCACCGAGCAATTCGCCAGCACCAACACCGGCCCGGCAACTTCCATCCAGCGCACGTTCGATGCCTATGGCCAATTGGCGTCGGAATCCGTCAACGGCGGTCCCTTCGCTTACGGCACCACCCAGGGCTTCGATCTGGCCGGACGCCGGCTCTCGTTAAATATCGGCCCCGGTAGTTATGGTTACGGCTGGCGGGCGGACGGTCTGCTGGCCTCCGCCAGCGATTCATCCGGCAACGGTGGCTACAATTACGACACGTCCGGTTTGTTGACCAACCGCCTCATCAGCGTGCGATCCACCAGCATCACCGCCCGCGATGGTGAGGGCCGTCCACTGTCAATCACCACCGCCGTCAACGGCACGTCTGTATTGACGGAATCGCTTTCCTGGCTGGGGGACGGACTGCTCGCCACCCACACTCTCATTCGGCCGGATTTCACGGACTCGCGCTCCTACACCTACGCGAACCTGAGCCGCCGGCTGGCTCAGGAGCAACTTAATCTGAACGCCACCAACATCTGGACGAACAACTTCACCTACGACGGTGGGGTTGCCGCCGGGCCGGGAGTGCTCACGTCCATGGGATCGGCGAACGGTGCCGCCAGCCAGTGGGGCGGCACCCCTGATGCCTTTTCACGGGTCAGCGCCGAAACCAACAACACCATTTTGTATTCGGCTCACGGCCACGTCAACGGCCAGGCCACCGTCAGCCTTTCTTTGGATGCCCAACCCGTGGCCGTCACCGCTGTGGGCACCAATGCCATGCTGTGGAACGCTCAGATGGAACTCACGCCCGGCACCCACCAATTGACCGTCGCCGCCCTGCATCCAAGCGGCCTGTTTACCGCCTTGGCAACCAACACCTTCACCAACAGCATCTCCGGGCAGACCACCGGTGACACGTTCGACAACGCGGGCAACATCACGCAGCGGGTCTGGCTTAATGCCAATGGCACCACCAACCGCACCCAAACGCTTTCGTGGGACGCGCGTGGACGGCTTCATGCCGTGACCGAACGGGACGCCAATCATTCCGGCTACAACTGGACGGCAACGTATGACGGATTGAGCCGCCGTCTCTCCACCACGAGCTTCATGGTCACGAACGGCTTCACCCTCAGCACGCTTCCCACCACGATCAATTCCTATTACGATCCGCAGGTGGAATTTCTGGAATTGGGCGTTTCCTATGGCACCAAAACGACGTGGAAGCTTTATGGTCCCGATTTGAATGGCCGATACGGCGGATTGAACGGCACCGGCGGTTATGATGCTGATTCACCCAAGCTCAATCTGTTCAATCCGACCATCAGCGATTTTCGCGGGAACATCCTGGGCTATTACAACTCCGCCGGCGGCTCCAATGTTTGGAATGCCGCCCGGCCCACCGGCTACGGGGCGGTGCCGGACTACCGGCCCGTGGCTTTGGCCAATAGCGGCAACATGCCGCAATCGTCCGGCTGGCGCGGACGTTGGGTGGACCTCACCGGTTATTATCAAATCGGCACGCGCCCCTATGATCCCGTTTCCGGGCGCTGGTTGACGTATGATTCGGTTTGGAACGAACATGACCCCAACGGCTACTCTTTTTGCGGAGGTGACTGTATCAATG
>CAZUBG010000049.1:0-28970 GCA_964618545.1 uncultured Bifidobacteriaceae bacterium
TGCGAGCCGCGCATGCGCGGGATGATGCAGAAACTGCACGGATGGTTGCAGCCTTCGGCGATTTTCAGATAGGCAAAATGCTTGGGCGTGAGCCGGAACCGGGGCGTGCCAAAATCGGGAATGAAAACCGGACGCGCCGCCACCTCCAGCACCGGTCCCGGGGCGGGCGCGGCCACCACGGTTTTGGTGCGGCCAAACTGCCCGGTGCCCCGGATGATCCCGGCCCGGTCATGCGTCGTCAGGGGACGCTTTTTTTCAAGTTCGTTCAACCGGCGGACCACTTTCCTCTTGTCACTGGCCGGCGATGCCTTGGCTCCATCCAGGCGCTCCGCCCGCTTTGCCATGGCCTGCCTTACGATGTCCGCCACCTGCGCCACCTGGTCAATGCCCATGAAGGCATCCACTTCCGGGAGTAATTTGGGGAGTTCTTCGCGAAAGCGTTGGGGCAGACAGCCGGAAACAATCAGGCTCTGGCCGCGATTTTTGGCCGTGCGCACTTCGCCGGACTCCAGGATGGTGTCCACGCTTTCCTCCTGGGCGGAGTCAATAAAGGAACAGGTGTTGACGATGAGCGCGTCCGCCTGGGCGGCGTCATTGGTGATTTCGATGCCGGCCTTGAGCAGGGAGCCGAGCATGATTTCGGCGTCCACCAGGTTTTTGGCGCAGCCCAGCGAGATCAAACCGACGCGCAAGGGCCGTTCATTGGATTTGTTCTTCGTCACAAGCGGGGTTTTTCAGTGGTGCGCGCGGTGGGAGTTGAACCCACAACCTTCGGCTTCGGAGGCCGACGCTCTATCCAATTGAGCTACGCGCGCAGTGTCGGCAGCCTACACCACCGATCCCGGGGACTCAACCGGAAATCGTCATTTTCTTCCCGGCCGAGCGGGATTAAGCCGGCCGGTGGAGTCGTCTCATCGAAAACATGGTGGTTTTTTGCGGAATCCTGTTTTGGGAAAAAATTATCGTTCCTTTGCGTGTCTTTGCGTGTTTTTCCGTTTGGAAGGGGCGGATGGGAAAAGGCCGCCCTTGCTTCGCCCCAAAAGTTAAGTTTCCACAGGAGCACGGCTTTGTCAAGGGCCCGGATGCAGCGGGCGGGAGGAAAAAACAATCCGGGGCATTCTCGTTTCTCAGAAACGGGCCGGGGCGCGGATTTGGTTTGACAACGCTGACAAGGTGTTGAGGGTGAGGCGGCTAAGTGGTGTCGAGAGATTTTGCCGCTTTTGCGGGTTCTTCGTTGCTGGGTAACGGGGGGCGAAGGGGAACGACGGAAACGGGGGGAACCACCGAAAAAGCAAGCCGGTAAAAACGGGAGTTTGAACCGCAGAAGGGGAATCGTCGCCCGCCTCACAGCATGGCAAGGATTCCAGTGGCCGGACGTCGGGGTTGGCAAAGACAAGTGCGGCAAACGCCAGTTTGCCGCCACGCCAATTCCATCGGGGGAACGGGGCCGGCGGCCGCACGACAACACGGATTGGCGTCCTAATTGCTACACCGTCATGCACGGCCATTGGACCGTCCGTTTTTTTGCCGTCGGTTTTCTGCTCAGGCAGTCCACTTGGCAAAGGGGGGCGTCCGGTGGCGTTGAATAATTGAAGAATCGTTTAAACCTCATTGAATGAAATTCAATCATGAATGAAGCCCTGGACAGCCGGCAGTTGAAGGCCTTCACGGTGCTCTCCAAAACGGAGAGTCACACGGAGACGGGGAGGCAACTGCATCTGACTCCCTCGGCCATATGCCATGCCATGCGGGAGCTGGAAGAGGACGTGGGGTGTCGGCTTTTTGCCAAAATGGGCAAAAAAATGGCGCTGACCGAGGCGGGCGAAGCGTTGTTATACCACGCCCACCGCGCGCTCGATGAACTGGATCAGGCCCGACGGGCGGTGACTTATTTGAACAAATGGGGGACGCGGCGGTTGCGGGTGGCGGCCGATGCGATGTTTCTTTCCTTCTTTCTCTCGCCGGTCCTGTTGAAATTTCACAAGGAATCCCCCAACATCCTGCTGCAAGTCGAATCGTTTGATTCGGATGAATCGTTCAGCCCGCTGGAAGACAATCAGGTGGATGTGATCCTGACCGAAAAACCGGCGGTCAATGACACGGTGGAATTTTTCCCACTCATGACCGACCGGTTTTACCTGATCGTTAAATCCGGGCATCCGCTCGCGGTCAAAAAGGGCGCGCTGCGGGATGAATTCGGCAAATACCCCTGCTTCTGGCTGAAGGGTTCGAGTCAGCGGCGGAAGCAAATGGAGGATTTCATGGCCCGGCAAAACATCAAGTTGAACCTCCTTGGGGAAATTGAAAATCCGGGGATCCTTAAGGACTTGGTGAATCATACGCTGGCGATGAGTTTCCTGCCCGGCTGGAGCATCGCCAAGGAATTGGAAGATCATTCGATGGTGGCACTGCCCTGTGGGCGCCGCGTTTTCGAGCGGACCTGGGGAGTGGTGCATTCCCGAAGCCGCCCCCTCAACCTGGCTGAATCAACCCTGCTGAAACTCTGCCGGAAGCGCAGCCTGGAAGCGGAATTAAAGACTCAAGACACGGTCAAGGTGGGAGTGCTCCACTCCTTAAGCGGAACGATGGCCATCAGTGAAACGTCCTTGCGCGATGTTTTGTTGTTCGCCTTTGATGAAATCAACCAGGCCGGCGGCATCAAGGTGGGCGGCAAATCCTACAAGATTGACCCGGTGATTGTGGACGGCGAGTCCAACTGGGCCTTGTTTGCGGAAAAAGCGAGGGAGATCCTGGTGGAAGACAAGGTGGCGGTGACCTTTGGCTGCTGGACCTCGGTGAGCCGCAAGTCGGTGCAGCCGGTTTTTGAAAAGGAGAATGGATTGCTTTTCTATCCCGTGCAGTATGAGGGTGAAGAATTGTCCCGGAACATCTTTTACATCGCGGAGACGGTCAACCAGCAGGCCATCCCGGCCGTGGATTATCTGCTCGCCCGGGGCCGGAAAAAATTCTACCTGATCGGCACCGATTACGTTTATCCGCAGACGACGAACCTGATCCTATACCAATATCTGCTCTTGCACGGCGTTTCGCCCGAGGGCATCGGCGGCGGCTTCCGCAAGGATGAGGCCGGCCGGGTCATTTCCGCGGGCAAATACGTGCCGTTTGGCCATGCTGATTTCCAGCCGATCGTCGCCGACATCAAGCGCTTTGCCGCGTCCGGGGACGCCTGCGTGGTTAATACGATCAATGGCGATTCCAACGTCCACTTCTTCAAGAAAATCGTGGCCGCCGGTTTGACGTCGGCGGACTGTCCGGTGGTTTCGTTCAGCCTGGCGGAGGATGAACTCCGCAACCTGCCCACCCGGCAGCTCGCCGGGGAGCTCGGCTGCTGGAGTTATTTCATGTCGCTCAAATCAGCGGAAAACAAAGCGTTCCTGAAAAACTGGTGCCGTTGGCTAAAAACTGAAAGCTACCCGGGTGTGATCAAGGAAAAGCGCGCGGTGGACAGCCCGATCATCCTTTCTTACAACGGCGTTTATTTGTGGAAAAAAGCGGTGGAGAAGGCCGGCACGTTTGACGTGGACGCGGTGCGCAACGTGCTCGAATCAGGTGAGATCAGCTTCGAGGGGCCCGGCGGCAAGATTACCGTCCAGGCCAATCATCATTCCACCAAGAATGTCTACATTGGTGAAACCATGGCCAATGGCCAGTTCAAGATTCTGGAGACGTTCCCGCAGGTCGTCAGCGAGCCCTTCATTGCCGCGCCCTTTTTCTTGAAAGGCCTGGATGAGAAGCTGTCGTCCAAGGATTCATGAGTTCGTGACGAGCGCGCCTGGGGCGGGGCGGGACGAGGTTGGCGTGGAAGATCGAGGCTTCGGCAGCCGCGGTCAGTGCGATTTTTTTGCCCAGTTTGTTAAAAACGCGACACCCGGCAGTCCGCCAGCCGATCGCGCCGGGCCGGGCCCATGGCCGGAGGGGCCATAGCGGCGCCTCCCCGTGGCGATGAGGCCCCCGGTTTCGGCGGGATGGGTGACGGCTTTCAATGGTTTGTCTTCAAGGGGTTCATTCATTGATGAATTCCCCGCAGTGTGGCTTGGAATTTTTTTCAATTACCAGGGGTCGCAGGCCGCTCCGGTCTGGCATTTGATTTGCTTTTGGAACGAATGCCTGCCGGCAACGGGGTGAGGCAGGCGCTAAAATCGCTAAAGACAACGAAGCCAATAAATCAATGATGGACGCTATTGACAACTCAAAATGAACAAGACTATGAAGAAAATGTATTCATCGAAACGGGTTCCGCGGAGCCTGCTCCTGGGGGGCGTTTTCGTGGGGAGCGCGGCGGCGGCGCTGGCGCAAAGCACGAACGCTCTGGAACAGCAAAACATGGACTTGCAGGCGCGGGTGACGGCGCTGGAGGATCTGGTCAAGAAGGAGGGGTTGATGCCCAGCGGCGACACCCCGGCCCCCAAACTGGTCACGGCGGTTTCGCAAATGACCATCAGCGGTTTTGTCCAAGCGTCCTATTTTTACAATCTGCAACGCCCCGCCGGCGGCTATTCGGCCGGTTACCTGTGGGATACCAAGAACAACAACTTTTCCATCAACAAGGTGAAACTCACGTTTGCCAGTCCGCCCGCAGAGCGGAGTGACACGGACTGGACGGCGGGTTACCGGGTGTCGCTGATGGCGGGCGAAGATGCGCCGATTTTGAATTCCGACGCCAGCACGACGGGGTTTGATTATCTGCGGGAGGCGTATGTGGAGGTGAACGCGCCGATTGGCACGGGGCTGAACATCAAGGCGGGCGAATTGATTTCGCTGCTGAACTGGGAATCCGGGGATGGCGGCGCGGCCAACCCGAACTTTTCCCAGGGTTACCAGTGGTATTACACGGGCAACGGTCCGTCGGCGGGCGTACAACTGGATTATGCCTTTACGAGCTGGCTGGACTTGCAATTCCGCGTGGACAACGGTCTTTATGGGGGGCCGGAGGATGCCCAGACCGGCAAAGGGGTGATGGGCAGCCTCAACCTGAAGCCGATCAAGGATTTGTGGGTTAATATCGTTGGCTTTGGCGGCGCCTCGGGCAACGGTCCTTCGGATACGGACGGGGGCTCGGTACTGGGGGGGTATCAAATCACCCCCGAACTGGGGACCGGGTTTGAGTATGATTATTTTGATTTCCTGCCGGACGGGGGCGGGGGCGGGCATTTGTGGTCCATCGGCGGGCGGATTTGGTATGACTTCACCCCGAAGGTGGATGTTTGCTTCCGGGCGGAATATCTGGACGATCCGGAGGGGGCGGGCATCAAGGGCGTGGGGGTGGGCGGTCCCGCCGCCGACACCGCGATTGGGATTGATTCTCCGGACGCGAGCGGGGACTTGGAAAGCTTCACGCTGACGCTGAATCTGAAGCCGACGCCGAGCCTGAAAATCCAGCCGGAAATCCGCTACAACCACACCTCGTACTCGGGCGGATTCAACGGCAAGGAAAACCAGTTGATCATCGGGGCGGGCGCCTCGTATCTGTTCTAAGCCGGAACGAGTGGCATTGACAACACAACCATTAAAGAAACATTCCAAAAACAATCACAATCATTATGAAAAAACATCTGTTGAGTGTGCTGGCCCTGGCGGCCGGCCTGGGCCTGGCGGCTCGAGTCCAGGCGGACGACACGGTCAAAGTGGGCGTGCTGCACTCGCTGAGCGGCACGATGGCGATCAGTGAAACGTCGCTGCGCGACGTGCTGCTGTTCGCGTTTGATGAGATCAACAACGCGGGCGGGATCAAGGTGGGGGGCGCGTCGTATAAAATCCAGCCGGTGGTGGTGGATGGGGCGTCCAACTGGCCGCTGTTTGCCGAAAAGGCGAAGCAGTTGCTGGAGGAGGACAAGGTGGCGGTCACGTTCGGGTGCTGGACCTCGGTGAGCCGCAAGTCGGTGCTGCCGGTGTTTGAGAAGGACAATGGATTGCTGTTCTATCCCGTGCAATACGAGGGGGAGGAGCTGTCCAAGAACATTTTCTACACGGCCGAGGCGGTGAACCAGCAGGCGACGCCGGCGGTGGATTATCTGCTGGCCCAGGGGAAGAAGAAATTCTACCTGATCGGGACGGACTATGTGTATCCGCAAACGACGGACCTGATTCTCTACAAGTACCTGCTGCTGCACGGGGTGCCGATTGAGAACATCGGGGGCGGTCTGCGGAAGGACGCGGATGGCAAGGTGATCTCCGCAGGCAAGTACGTGCCGTTCGGCCACACGGATTTCCAGCAGATTGTGGCGGAGATCAAGCAGTTTGCGGCGAGCGGCGACGCCTGCGTGATCAACACGATCAACGGCGATTCGAACGTGCCGTTCTTCAAGGAAATTGTGGCGGCGGGACTGTCCCCGAGCGACTGCCCGGTGGTGTCCTTCAGCCTGGCGGAGGATGAATTGCGCAGCATGCCCACCAAGGACATGGTTGGGGAACTGGGGTGCTGGACGTATTTCATGTCCCTGGCGACGCCGGAGAACGCGGCGTTTCTCAAGCACTGGAAGGCGTGGCTGGAGACGGAAAACTATCCGGGGGTGATCAAGGAAAAGCGGGCGGTGGACAGCCCGATGGTGTTGTCGTACGACGGCGTGTACCTGTGGAAGCAGGCGGTGGAGAAGGCGGATTCCTTTGACGTGGACAAGGTGCGGACGGCGCTGGAATCCGGGGATGACAGCTTTATGGGTCCGGGGGGGAAAATCACCATGCAGAAAAACCACCACGCCACCAAGAATGTTTACATTGGGGAGACGCGGGCCAACGGGCAGTTCAAAATTCTCCAGACGTTTGACCAGGTGTACGGCGAGCCGTTTCTGCTGAAGGACCTGGACGACAAACTGTCCAAGAAATAATTGCACCGAAAACGACCCCGAGCTTGGGCTCACGGCGGGCGGTCCGGCGAAACCAGACCGCCCGCCGCATAAAGCGGGCGTACCGATGGAAAACTCAAACCCGAAAAGGGATGGATGATGAGGGATGAAAGCAAAGTAAGAGGGAACAGGTTGTGGCCGCTTTCTTCCGTTCCCACGGGCGAGGGAAAAGGCCTGCTCCCCCGGGGAGCCGGGAAATGGCGCCGCTGGTGGCTGGCGTGCGGGGTGGCCGGGGGTTGGCCCGCAAGAGCGGCAGAGGACGGCCGCAGTACGGGACGCTGCGCGCAGACTCATGCCTGCAAACGGACGAAGGTTGGCGGGCGCTCGGAGTTTACGCGTGTTATCGCGGCCCTTCAGGCCGCCAAACTCCGGGGACTGAGCAACCCAGCCTGTTGGGCTGGGCTGAGGGATTACGGCCCGTTGGGCCTGAGCCGCCGACAGCCGGAATAGCGGGGCAACTGGTTGAAAATGAACCGCATTCGATGGTTTTTGGAAATGCCATAATATGAAATACTTGCTCGCACTGTTGGGAGTGGCGGGAGTCATGGGATTGATGGGGGCAGCACTCTCGGCGGCCCCGGCCGGGGCGGCGGCCACCGGCGACGCGGCGATCCGGCAAAAACTGGTGCAAACCATCCTGAGCAGCGGGGCCGGGCAGCAGCGGTTGCTCGGGGAGCTGGGGGAAACGGGCTCGAAACTGGTGGGCGATGTGTTGTCGGCGTGGATGCGGGGCGGGGTTTATCTTTATCCCGGGCCCAATGGTTCCCAGGTGCCGGTGATGCTGGAGGACGCGCAGGATGCGGACGGCAAGGCGCGGGCGGTGCAAATCAGCGACGGACAGTTTGTGAAGGATGCGAGCGGCAAGGAACTGCGTTTTGGCGACAGCGATTTGAACGCGGCCGACACGGACATGCGCCTGCGCAGTTCCCTGCGGCAGACGGTGGACACCCTGGCGCTGGCGAGCCCGGACGCGGAGTCCCGCTGGTCGGCGGTGACCAAACTGGGCTACTCGCAGAAACCGATGTACGTTCCGATCCTGGAGGCCCGGCTGGCCAAGGAAACGGATGCCACGGTCAAAAAGGCGCTGTTGGAAGGCATCGCCTCGCTGAAGATCAGCGATCCTGACCCGGCGGTGCAGGTGGCGGCGGTGAAACAATTGGAGGCGATGGGGTCCATTGGGAATCTGGAGAATTTGGAGCGGCTGGCGGCCGATCCAAAGACGGACGCCAAGGTGGTGGCGGCGGCGAAGCGCGCGGTGGGCTCGATTCAGGAGCACATCTGGTGGGTGAATTTTTTCGGCACGATTTTCCGGGGGGTGAGCCTGGGGTCCATTCTGCTGGTGGTGGCGCTGGGGCTGGCGATCACGTTCGGGCTGATGGGGGTGATCAACATGGCGCACGGGGAGATGATCGCCATCGGGGCGTACACGAGCTATGTGGTGCAAAACCTGTTTGGGACGGGGTTTTCGTTTGCGGTCAACCTGCCGTTCAGCTTCATGGGCAAACAACTGGGGTTCGGCCTGAACCTGCCGGGGTTGAATGCCACGGGCTGGTTTTACCAGAGTTATTTTCTGTTTGTGATTCCGCTCAGTTTTCTGACGGCCGCGCTGGCGGGGCTGGTGCTGGAACGCACGGTGATTCAGTTTCTGTACCGGCGTCCGCTGGAATCGCTGCTGGCCACCTGGGGGGTTTCGCTGGTGATGCAGCAGTTGTTTCGCATGGTGTTCGGGGCGAACAACGTGCAGGTCAACTCGCCTTCCTGGCTGCTGGGGCACTACACGATCCATGACGTTTCCTTTGGGTACAACCGGGTGTTCGTGATTGGGTTTGCGATTTTGATTGTGCTGGGAACCTGGCTGCTGCTGACGAAAACGCCGCTGGGGCTGCTGATCCGGGCGGTGATGCAGAACCGCTCGATGGCCTCCTGCATGGGGGTGCGCACCACGCGGGTGAACATGCTGACGTTTGCCTTCGGCTCCGGGCTGGCGGGGCTGGCGGGGGCCTTTCTCTCGCAGATTGGGAACGTGGGGCCGAGTCTGGGCCAGAGTTACATTGTGGACAGTTTCATGACGGTGGTGGTGGGCGGGGTGGGGAGCATCATCGGCACGGTCTACTCGGCGCTGGGCATCGGGACGGTGGACCAGGTGCTGCAACAATTGCTGGGCTCGCCGGTGCTGGGCAAAATCATCGTCCTGACCGGGATCATTCTCTTCCTGCAATGGAAACCGGGGGGCTTGTTCGCCATCCGGGGCCGCAGTCTGGATTGAACTTATGCGCAAACCGGCCAATTTCGAACTGTGGTTTGTGGGAGTTGCAGCGCTGTTCCTGCTGGTGATCCTCCCGGGATTAAACGCGTTCACCGCCCCGGGGACGGCGTTGCATGTGAGTGATTTCACGATCAACCTGTACGGGAAGTATCTGTGTTATGGGATCGTGGCCATCAGCGTGGATTTGCTCTGGGGCTACACGGGGCTGCTGAGTCTGGGCCAGTGCCTGTTCTTCGCGCTGGGGGGCTACATGATGGGCATGTATCTGATGCGGATGATCGGCGACCTGGGCCAGTATCACCAGCCGATTCCGGATTTCCTGGTGTTTCTGGGCTGGAGCAAGCTGCCGGGGTTCTGGCGGCCGTTTTCCAGCTTTCCGTTTGCGCTGCTGATGGTGATTTTGCTGCCGGCGCTGGTGGCGCTGGTGTTTGGGTTTCTGGCGTTCCGCTCGCGGATCCGCGGGGTTTATTTCTCGATCCTCACGCAGGCGCTGACGTATGCGGGCTGCCTGCTGTTTTTTCGCAACGACATGCTGATGGGCGGGAACAACGGTTTTACGGACTTCAAATTCCTGTGCGGATACGATCTGCGCAATCCGGCGACGCAGCGCGGGCTTTATGTGGGGAGCGTGCTGCTGCTGCTGGGGACTTACTTTCTGTGCAAATGGCTGACGGGTTGCAAGTTTGGCAAGGTGCAGCGCGCGATTCGCGACAGCGAAAACCGGGTGCTGTTTTCGGGTTACGCCACGGTCCACTTCAAGCTGTTTGTGTTTGTGCTGGCGGCCATCATCGCCGGACTGGCGGGGGCGCTGTATGTGCCGCAGGTGGGGATCATCAATCCGAGCGAAATGGCGACGGACAAATCGCTGGAGGCGGTGGTCTGGGTGGCGGTGGGCGGACGCGGCACGCTGATCGGGCCGGTGATCGGGGCGGTGGCGGTGAACGCGATGAAAAGCTGGGCCACGCGCGCGTATCCGGATCTCTGGCTGATGTTTCTGGGCCTGACGTTCATTTTGGTGACGCTGTTCATGCCCAAGGGCATTGTCGGCCTGCCGGCCCAGCTCGGCTGGTTGAAACGGCGGTATCTGACCGCCCGGCCCGCCGCCCCCGAAGCGGCCCCCGACCTGGCCAAGGATGAGGCGCTGGCGAAGCCCAATCACAAATAACCATGGCCGAACCCAAAAAATTCATTCTCACCCTGGAGGAGGTGAACAAGTCGTTTGAAGGTTTCAAGGCGATTTCCAACCTGACGTTCTACATGGACGCCGGGGAACTGCGGGTGATCATCGGCCCGAACGGCGCGGGCAAGAGCAGCATGCTGGATTTGATCACCGGCCGGACGAAGCCGGACAGCGGGAAGATTGAGTTTGGCCTGGACACGGACTTGACGCGGCTGAACGAGGCGGAGATCACCCGGCTGGGGATCGGGCGCAAATTTCAGACGCCTTCGGTCTATATTGAGCACACGGTGTTTGAAAACATCTGGCTGTCGCTGGAGGGGAGCCGGAGCGTGTGGAACACGCTGTTTTCGCGGGTCACGCCGGAACGGCGGGAGCGGATTTTTGGAGTGCTCAAAACCGTGGCGCTGGAGGGCAAGGCGGAATGGAAGGCGGGGGCCCTCAGCCACGGGCAGAAACAATGGCTGGAAATCGGGATGCTGCTGGCCCAAAACCCGAAGCTGCTGCTGGTGGATGAACCCGCCGCCGGCATGACGGATGAGGAAACCCACAAGACGGGCGAACTGCTGCTCAGCCTGGAGGGGAAGCACAGCATTGTGGTGATCGAACACGACATGACATTTGTCCGGCAGATCGCCCGCAAGGTCACCGTGCTGCATCAGGGCACGGTGCTGTGCGAGGGCACGGTGGACGAGGTCCAAAACAGCGAGCAAGTCATTGAAGTGTATCTGGGACGCAAGAAAAAGAACTGATCATGCTGCAACTCTCCAACATCACGGTTTCCTACGAAGGGTCCCGCATCCTGCGGGGAGTCAACGTCACCGTGCCGGAACGCAGCCTGGTGTGCCTGATGGGCCGCAACGGGGTGGGCAAGACCACGACGCTGAAATCCATTGTCGGCCTGGTGAGGCCCGACACCGGTTCGGTGAAGCTCGGCGAGGCGGAACTGGTGGGGCTGCCGCCGGACGCCCGCGCGCGCAAAGGGATTGGTTACGTGCCGCAGGGGCGGGACATTTTTCCGCACCTGACGGTCTGGGAAAACCTGAAGATCGGGCTGGTGGTTCACGGGGTGAAAAGCGTCGCCCCGGTGGAACGGGTGCTGGAGCTGTTTCCCATTCTCAAGCAGTTTCTCCAGCGCAAGGGCGGCGTCCTCAGCGGCGGCCAGCAACAGCAACTGGCCATCGCGCGGGCGCTGCTGACGGACCCCAAGATCCTGATCCTGGACGAGCCGACCGAGGGCATCCAGCCCAACATCATTGACCTGATCGGCGACACGCTGGTGAAGATCAAGAAGGAGGGCAAAATCAGCATCCTGCTGGTGGAACAATACCTGGACTTTTGCCTGAGCGTGGGGGACAGCTTTTACATCATGGATCGCGGCGCGGTGGTGGCGGAAGGCCCCATCGCGCATTTGAATGATGACATCGTCAAGAAACACCTGACTGTTTGAACTGTGGTTGCGCTGCACAACACCATTCCGCAGAAAACCAGTTGCGCCCGGCTGGAGGTGGCGTCCGTTTTGGGCGAAAGCGCGGTCATCTCCGCGTATGCCGCCAATCCGTTGAAGCTGCTCACGCCGCGCTCGCGCGGGCGCAGCGTGTGGAGTTGTCTGAGCAATTTGGGCGGGGGCTGGGTGGCGGGCGACCAGGCCCGGCTGGACCTGAAACTGGGCCGGAACACCCGCTGCTTTTTCGGCACGCAGTCCTCCACGAAAATTTATCGCAACGCCGGTCGGCGAGCCTGCGGGCAGGTTACCCGCGCCGAACTGGGCGAACAGGCCGTGCTGGTGTTGGCGCCCGATCCGGTGCAGGCGTATGCGGATTCGAGTTACCGCCAGCGCCAGGAATTCCGCCTGGCCGCCGGGGCGGGACTGGCCCTGGTGGACTGGCTGAGTTCCGGTCGCGTGGCCCGGGGCGAACGCTGGGCGTTCACCCATTTTTCCAGCCGGAACGAGGTGTTCGTCAACGACGAGCGGGTGTTTCTGGATTCACTTTCATTGGAAGCCGGCGGCGATCTGGCCGCCTCGGCCCATCGGGTGGGAAGATTCAACTGTCTGGCCCTGCTGTTGCTGCTGGGGGAACCGATGCGGGCGGCGGCGGCGGATTTGCTGGCGGACCTGGCCGGGCGCCCGGTGGCGCGGCGGGGTTCGCTGGTGTGCAGCGCCAGCCCGGTGGGCGACGGGGCCCTGTTGCGCGTGGCGGGGGAGCAGTTGGAGGACGTGGGCCGGGAACTGCACCGGCATCTGATTTTTGCGCGGGACTTGCTGGGGGATGATCCCTGGGCGCGCAAATGGTGATTTTATGCATCTGACGCCCCACGAAATCGAAAAACTGATGCTGCACAACGCCGGGTTTCTGGCGCAGAAACGGCTCGCGCGGGGTCTGCGGCTCAATCATCCCGAGGCCGTGGCGCTGATTGCCACGCAGTTGCTGGAATTCATCCGGGACGGCCGCCGGGTGGCGGAGTTGATGAATCTGGGCCGGCAATTGCTCGGCATCAACCAGGTGATGTCCGGCGTGCCGGAAATGATCTGCGATGTCCAGGTGGAGGGCACGTTTCCCGACGGCTCCAAGCTGGTCACGGTGCATCATCCGATTGCCAGCGAAAACGGGAATCTGGTCCTGGCGCTGCAGGGCAGTTTTCTGCCAGTGCCGGAGTTGGGCCTCTTTCCGCCGGTGGAGAACGAGGGCGCGCCCGGCGCGTGTGAAATCAAGGCGGGGGAGATTGAGCTGAATGCCGGTCGCGCGAGCGCGGAACTGCGCGTGACGAATCTCGGGGACCGGCCGGTGCAAGTGGGCAGCCATTATCATTTCATCGAAACGAACGCCTCGCTCCAGTTCGACCGGGGGCTGGCTTACGGCAAACGGCTGGATATTCCGGCGGGCACGGCGGTGCGCTTTGAACCGGGTGAAACCAAAACGGTGAAGCTGGTGGAGATCGCCGGCAAAAAAATCATTCGCGGCGGCAACCGCCTGGCCGGCGGCAGGGTTTCCGCCGCCGGCAAAAAGGCCGCGTTGAAACGGGTCACCCGGGGCGGTTTCGCCCATCAACCGGCCTGATATGTCGCACTTCATGAAACGCTCGCACTACGCCGACATGTTCGGCCCCACCACGGGCGACAAAGTCCGGCTGGGGGACACCGCGCTCATTTTGGAGGTGGAAAAGGATTTCACCGTCCCGGGCGATGAATGCAAATTTGGCGGCGGCAAGGTCATCCGCGAGGGCATGGGCCAGGCCGCCGGCGTGGGGGATGCGGACGCGCTGGACTGTGTCATCACCAACGCGCTGGTGGTGGATTACACGGGCATTTACAAGGCCGATTTGGGCATTAAAAACGGCCTGATCGCCGGCCTCGGCAAGGCGGGCAATCCGGATGTGATGGCCGGGGTGTCCCCCGGCATGATCATCGGCGTCACCACGGAGGTCATCGCCGGCGAGGGGTTGATCGTCACGGCGGGCGGGCTGGACACGCACATTCATTTCATCTGTCCCCAGCAGGCGCAGGAGGCCATCGCCGCCGGGCTGACCACCATGGTCGGCGGCGGCACCGGACCGGCGGTGGGCACCTGCGCCACGACCTGCACCCCGGGCTCGTTTAATATGAGGATGATGCTGCAGGCGGTGGACGGCCTGCCGCTCAATTTTGGCTTCACGGGCAAGGGCAATACGGCGCTGCCCGCCGGGCTGCGGGAACAAATCCAGGCCGGGGCGGTCGGCCTGAAGCTGCACGAGGACTGGGGCACCACGCCGGCGGCCATTGATTGCTGCCTGGGCATCGCCGATGAGTTTGACATCCAGGTGACGATCCATACGGACACCCTGAACGAGTCCGCGTTTGTGGAGGGCACCATCGCCGCCTTCCGGGGCCGCACCATCCACACCTACCACAGCGAGGGGGCCGGGGGCGGGCACGCGCCGGACATCATCCGGATTTGCGGGGAGCCAAACGTGCTGCCCAGCTCCACGAATCCGACGCGGCCGTATACGGTCAACACCCTGGACGAGCATCTGGACATGCTCATGGTCTGCCATCATCTGGACCCGAATCTGCCGGAGGACGTCGCCTTTGCCGAGAGCCGCATCCGGGGCGAAACCATCGCGGCGGAGGACATCCTGCACGATCTCGGGGCCATCAGCATGATGAGTTCCGATTCCCAGGCCATGGGCCGCATCGGCGAGGTCATCACGCGTTCGTGGCAAACCGCCGACAAAATGAAGCGGCAGCGCGGCCGGCTGGCCGGGGAGGCGGGGGACAACGACAACCTCCGCATCAAGCGCTACCTTGCAAAGTATACCATTAATCCCGCGCTGGCGCACGGCATGGCGCACGTCATCGGCTCGGTGGAGGCCGGCAAGCTGGCGGATCTGGTGCTGTGGAAGCCCGCGTTTTTTGGCGCGAAACCTGAAATGGTCCTCAAGGGCGGGGTCATTGCCTGGGCGCAAATGGGGGATCCCAACGCCAGCATTCCCACGCCGCAACCGGTGTTCATGCGGCCGATGTTTGGCGGCTTCGGCCGGGCCGCCGGCCCGTGTTCCATCGCGTTTGTGAGTCAGCTTTGCAAATCCAAGGGCATCGCCAAAAGTTACGGCCTGACCAAGCGGATTGAGGCCGTGAAAGGCTGCCGCACGGTCGGCAAGAAGGACCTCAAATGGAACAATGCCCTGCCCAAAATCACCGTGGACCCGGAGACCTACGAGGTGCATGCCGACGGCGAACTGCTCGCCTGCGAGCCCGCCCAAAAGCTCGCGCTGGCGCAAAAATATTTTCTGTTTTGACGGGAATGAATCGCAATGCCAACCAGTCACCGGACTCCTCTGCGGGATCGCCCGTCTTGCCGTTGGCGGACGGAGCGCGGGGATCGGCCCGCTGCAGCGTCGCCGCCCGGGCGACAGCCGCGGCGGATTCCTCCGGCCTTCCCATTCGCACGCGGAAGCGGCGTGAACGCCGCGCGGCGGACGGCGACTGGCTGCTCTGGCAACTCATGGATTCCGCTTTTCCCACGGGCGGCTTCGCGCATTCGGGGGGGTTGGAGGCCGCCTGGCAGCACGGGGAGGTGCGGCAGCGCGAGCAGTTGTTTTCCTTTATCCAGGCCGGCTTGCAGCAACTCGGCCGCGCGGGCCTGCCCTTGGTCACGGCGGCTCATGCGGAGCCGGAGCGGTTGGCGGAACTGGACCGGCTGTGCGACGCGTTCACCTCCAACCACGTGGCCAATCGCGCCAGCCGCACGCAGGGGCGGGCGTTTCTGACGGCGGGGCAAAAGGTGTTTGGGGTGAGCGTGCCGGAATCGCCCTGCCTCCATCTGGCCCCGGTTTTTGGCGCCTGTCTGCGGCAATTGAAGGTGGCCAAACAGACCGCCGCCCGGCTGTTTTTTTTCAGTCATCTGCGCACTTTGCTGGCCGCCGCCGTGCGCCTGAACATCATCGGCCCCATGGAGGCGCAGAGGCTGCAGCACCGGCTGGCTCCGGTGGCGGAAAAAACCATGGCTGACTGCCTGGCGCTGAGCCTGGAGGACCTCGCGCAGACGGCGCCCCTGTTGGATTTGTGGCAGGGGGCGCAGGACCGGCTTTATTCCCGACTGTTTCAAAGCTAAGTTATGAAAATACTCCTGCATTCCGGTTCGCCTGAGGGCAACGGCCACACCCACGCGGGGTTGGAGCATCCGGGCCATTTCCATGATCGTGACACGCCGTTGGACCGCGATTTCCGCCAGCGCGCGTTCACCGTCGGGGTGGGCGGCCCGGTCGGCAGCGGCAAGACGGCGCTGATGTTGCAACTCTGCCTGAAACTGCGGGGGAACCTGAACATCGCCGCCGTCACCAATGACATTTTCACGCGCGAGGACGGCGAATTTCTCACCCGGCATCAGGCCCTGCCCGCCGAACGCATCCGCGCCGTGGAGACCGGCGGCTGCCCGCACTCCGCCATCCGCGAGGACATTTCCGCGAACCTGCAGGCCCTCGAGGAACTGCACCGGCAGTTCCATCCGCAAATATTGTTCCTCGAGTCCGGCGGCGACAACCTGGCGGCGTGCTTCAGCCGCGAACTGGCGGATTATACGATTCAGGTCATTGACGTGGCCGGCGGCGATAAAATCCCGCGCAAGGGCGGGCCGGGCATCACGCAGTCCGACCTGCTGGTCATCAACAAAACCGATCTGGCCAAAGCCGTGGGCGCGGACTTGAAAGTGATGGAGCGCGACACGCAAAAAATGCGCGGCGCCGGCCCCTGGGTCTTTGCCCAGGTCAAACACGGGGTGGGCGTGGATGAGATCATCCGGCACACGCTCCACGCCTGGCAGCACGCCTGCGGCGTGGCGCACGCGCACTGAGGGGCCGGCGCCGGGGTGGTTGCGGTGGGCCGGGATTGGGCTTAAACTGGCCGGATGAAACCCCGGATGAAATGCCCGCCGGCCGTCCTGATCGCGCTCGCCTTGATTTTGAGCGGCGTTTCAGCGCGCGCGGAAAGCGTTGACGTGTTGTCTCCGGCGGCGTTTTCCAACCAGGTGGCGTGCTTTAATTCGATGGCGGTCGAAAGCGTCACCAACTGTGTTTCCAACGCGGATTCCTGGAACTGGTTGCAACGGGAAATTCCATTCTTCGAGTGCCCGGACCGCGAGGTCGAGGAACTGTATTATTTCCGCTGGTGGTCTTTTCGGAAACACCTGGAGCAGACGACGAACGGTTTTGTCCTCAGCGAGTTCCTCACGCGCCCCGCCCCCGGCAGCAGCGCGCTGGGCCTGCAAATCGCCGAAGGCCGCTGGCTGCACGATCAATATTATCTCGACGACTATGTCCGCTACTGGCTGCGCGACCAGGACCGCCGCCGGCAGCTGCACCATTACAGCGGCTGGCTCGAAGACGCGCTTTACCAGCGCTTTCTGGTCAACGGGGACAAGGATTTTCTGGTTTCGCTGCTCCCGGATTTGACGCAAAACTACCGGCAGTGGGAGCAGGAACGCCAGTTGACCAACGGTCTGTTCTGGCAATATGACGTCCGGGACGCGATGGAGGAATCCATCAGCGGCTCGCGCGTGGACAAAAATCTCCGCCCCACCATCAACAGTTACATGTTTGCCAACGCCCGGGCCATCGCCGCCATCGCCCGCCTGGCCGGCCGGCCGGGGCTGGCCGCTGATTTTGACAACCGGGCCGCCCGGCTGAAACACCTCACCCAAGCCTCGCTCTGGGATGACGGCGCCGGCTTTTTCAAAGTCCGCCTGGCGAGCGGGCCGTTGTCCGGCGCGCGCGAGGAAATCGGTTTTATTCCCTGGATGTTTGAGCTGCCCGACGACGAAAAAAAATATGAGCGGGCCTGGGCGCAATTGACCGATCCCCGGGGATTTTGCGCGCCCTATGGCATTACCACCGCCGAACGCCGCAGTCCGCAATTCCGTTCGCACGGTTCCGGCCATTGCGAATGGGATGGCGCCGTCTGGCCGTTTGCCACGTCCCAAACCCTCGTGGCGCTGGCCAATGTGTTGCGCGATTACCATCAATCCACCGTCACCCGGGAGGACTACTTTGACCTCTTCCTGACTTATGTTCACAGCCAGCACGCCGGGGGCCGGCCTTACATCGGCGAGTATCTCGATGAAACCACCGGCCGGTGGATCAATGGGAAAAACGACCGCAGCCCTTGCTACAACCACTCAACCTTTGCGGATTTGGTCGTCACCGGAATCGCCGGTTTGCGTCCCCGGGCGGATGACTTGGTGGAGGTCGAACCGCTTCTCCCGCCGGGAAAATGGGATTGGTTCTGCCTCGAGGGCGTGGCGTATCACCGCCACCGGCTCACGATTTTTTGGGACAAGGACGGCACTCGCTATGGGCGCGGCCGGGGGCTGGTCGTGCTGGCCGATGGAAAAGAAATTGCGCGCGGTGAAAATTCAGCGAAGCTGACCGGGAAACTGCCATGAAGAAACTTCCCGCCCTGTTGTGTTTGGGACCGGCGCTGCTGTCCTGGCTGGTTGTGTCGCCGCTGTCCGCCGCCCCGGCCCCGGTTGAACAGTGGGGCGCGTTCGAGCTCGCGCTCCACGGACCGACGAACGGCAATCCGTTCATTGACGTCCGGCTTTCCGCCCGCTTTACCCAGGGCGGGACGACCATTGAAGCCAATGGCTTCTACGATGGCGACGGAATCTATCGCGTGCGCTTCATGCCGGAAAAGCAGGGTGACTGGCATTATCTCACCGCCAGTTCCAGCGCGGCACTTGACGGCCAGGCCGGCGCGTTCACCGTGACGCCACCCTCGCCCGATAATCACGGCCCGGTCCGCGTCGCCAACCTTTTTCACTTTGCCTTCGCCGACGGCCGCCCGTTCCGGGAACTCGGCACCACCTGCTACGCCTGGATTCATCAGGACGAGGCGTTGCAGGAGCAAACCCTGAAGACGCTGGCCGCGTCCCCCTTCAACAAGCTGCGCATGTGCGTGTTCCCAAAGCGTTACGATTGGAACACCAACGAGCCGCCGCTCTATCCGTTCTCGGGCGTGCCCGCGACGAACTGGGATTTCACCCGTTTCAATCCAAAGTATTTCCAGCACTTGGATCAGCGGATTCTGGATCTGCAACAGCTCGGCATCGAGGCGGATGTGATTTTATTTCATCCTTACGATGGCGGCCATTGGGGGTTTGACCGCATGCCGGCGGACGCGGACGACCGCTATTTGCGTTACGTCGTCGCTCGGCTGGCCGCCTATCGCAATGTCTGGTGGTCGCTCGCCAATGAATGGGACTTCATGAAGCGGAAAACGGAGTCCGACTTTGTGCGCTTCGGCGGGATCGTTTCCGCCGGCGACCCCTGGCATCATCTGCTTTCCATCCACAACGGCTCGGTCTTTTTCAACCACACCCTGCCCTGGATCACCCACGTCAGCGTCCAGAACGGGTTTGCCGTCGAGGACCCCGGGCGCGCCGAGTTGCTGCGGGACGCATACCGTAAGCCTGTGGTATACGACGAAGTGAAATACGAGGGCAACCTGCCGAAGCGCTGGGGCAGTTTGTCGGCTCAGGAATTGGTCTTCCGATTTTGGAACGGAACCGTGGCCGGCACTTATGTCGGCCACGGCGAAACCTATTTGAGCCCTGACAATGTGATTTGGTGGTCCAAAGGCGGCGTTTTGAAGGGCCGGAGTCCGGCCCGGCTCGCCTTTCTGAAAAAGGTTCTGGAGGACGCCCCGCCCGAAGGCATTGACCCGGTTGACAAGTGGCAAAGCGCGGAATATGGCGGTCAGCCCGGAAAATACTATCTCGTCTATTTTGGCAGGGCGCAGCCCGGCTCTTGGGAATTTCTGCTGCCCAAGTCGCCCCCGGGCCAAGGCCTTCCCCTGGCCAATGGGGAACAGTTTGCCTGCGAGATTTTGGACACTTGGAACATGACCGTGACGCCGGTCGAAGGCCTGTTCACCCTCGGGAAAAAAGACGATTATTCCTTTGCCGACCGGGACGGCCGCTCCATCAAGCTGCCCGGCAAACCCTGGTTGGCGCTCCGCATCAAGCCAGTGACCCGGTAAAATAAATCCTTCCGGCCCCGCCCCCCGCCCCCGGCGGATTGATTTTCGCCACCGTCACTGGCTGACGAAGTGATATTTTCCGCTGCCGACGGAAAACACGGTGGTGCTGGCGTCGCTCGCCAGCAGCGTCGCCTCTTTGCCCGCCCCGCGAATCCTGCTGGTTTCCATCGCCCGGCCCTGGTGTGAAAGATTGGGCGCATAAACCGTCGCGGTCGAATTCGGCGGAACTTCAATCCGCCAGTCGAATCTGTTTCCGTCGCGGTGCCATTCACTGGAGATCAGCCCATATGGCGAACGGTGCGTGGCTTTCACAAACGTCAGATCGCCCACCGGCGTCGGGCGCATGATGATGTGTTTGAACCCGGGTTCTGCGTCGTCGGGGGCGATTCCCGCCAGATATTCGTGCAGCCACACCACGAGGTCGCCGATGAGCATGACGTGGTTGCCCGAGTTCATCGTCGGATCGGCCGTGTTGCCGTTCCACAATTCCCAAATCGTGGTCGCTCCCTGCTCCACCATGTAGCCCCAGCTCGGATAGTCCTTTTGCGACGCCATCGTCCAGGCCAGATCCGGGCGGCCGTTGTCCGAAAGCACGCGGTTGAGATACTGCCCGCCGATCAGCCCGGTGCCGATGTGCCCGTGCGTCTCGTTTTCAATCTTGTCCACGAGGTGGGCGAAGATTTTGACCTTCATGTCCTCCGGCACGAGCCCGAACGCCAGCGGCAGCACGCACGAAGTCTGCGTCCCGTTGGAGTATTGTCCTTTGGCGCGGTCGAGAAATCGTTCATTGAATGCGTCGCCCATCTCCGCCGCCAGCCGGCCCCAGTGCGCGGCCTCCTCCGTTTTGCCGAGCAGGGTCGCGTAGGTTTCCATCAATCGCAGATCATGATAAAAGTACGACGTGGCCAGCAGCGTCTTGTCCGTCTGCCGCGCCGGGTCTTTCGAGTGAATCAGCGTGGCTTCCTCCGGCGGCACGCACCAGTCGCCATAACTGTCCTTGCTGATGAGGTTGTGGTCCGCGTGGATGAGCATGTGCTCGATCCAGCGTTTCGCGCTGGCGTAATCGCGCCCGAGGCTGAGCGTGTCCCCAAACTGGCGGCGCAGCGCTTCGGGAATGATGATGGCGCTGCTCGGCCACGTCACATCATCGTTGTGAACCGGCCAAAACGACGGCACCACGTCGGGGATGTGCCCGTCCTCCCGCTGATCGTCGCTCATGTCCTGGCGCCACTTCGCATAGAGGGGCGCGATGTCGAACAGATAGGCCTCCCCCTTGCACTCCTCGGAACGGTCGCCCAGCCAGCCCTGGCGTTCATCCCGCTGCGGGCAATCCGTCGGGATCGAGCGGTAATTCCCCCGCGTGCCCCGGACAATGTTCGTGTATATGCGGTTGATCAGTTCACTGGAGCACAGGAAATTTCCCGCGACCGGCAAATCATCATTCACCACCCGCCCTTCAATCGAATTCAAGTCCGGCTTGCCGGGAAATCCCGTGACTTCGACAAAGCGAAAACCGTGCGTGATAAAACGCGGTTCCCACGTTTCCCGGCCGCCGCCCTTGAGCGTGTAATAATCCGTCGCCTTCGCGCCGCGCAGGTTCGCCAGGTACAGCGTGCCGTCCGGTTTCAACGTCTCCGCATGGCGCAGCCGCACCTGCGTCCCCGCCGGGCCGGAAACATGCAGGCGGCACCAGCCCGCCATGTTCTGGCCCAGGTCATAGATGAAAACCCCCGGGCGAACTTCCTTCACCCAAACCGGCTTGCGCGTCCCCGTGACGCGGATCGGCTGGATCATCTCGGCGGAAAGCACCCCCCCGGGCGCGGATGCCACTTCCGCCGCCAGCCATTTTGAATCATCAAACCCCGCCTCGCTCCAGCCGCGGAGCTCTTTGCGCGCGTCGTATTCCTCGCCGTCATAATCGTTGTTGGCCAGGATCGGGCCGTTCGTGGTGAGCTTCCACGAGGGGTCGCTCACCAGTTCCGAAACCGAGCCGTCGGTGAACTCCAGATGCAGGTTCAGGATCAATTCCGGCCGGCCAAAGCTCGCCGTCCCGGAATAAATTTTGCTGCGGTCCCCGTAAAAGCGTCCGTTGCCCAGCACCACGCCCAGTCCGTTCGCCCCGGGCCGCAGGTTCTTGGTGACGTCATAAGTGACATAAAACTCGCGCCGGTCGTATTGCGCAAACGCCGGCGAAAGCACGTGATCCCCGATCTTCCGGCCATTCAGATAAAGCTCCGACAGCCCCAGGCCGGAAAACGAAACCGTCGCCCGGGCCAGCGGCTTCTCCACCGCGAATTCCTTGCGCAGCCAGCGGGCGGGCTCGCGGCGGCTCTCCGCCGTGCGCGTTTTTCCCCAGGGCGCCATGCCCGCCGGTCCGAGAATTTTCGCCGGCGGCCAGTTTGAATCATCAAACGTCAAAGCCTGCCAATGGGTTTCCCCGCCCGTTGAACATTTCCAGTGTTCGTCCGTCGCGATCACCAGCGGCTCTCCGTCGGTGAAATCAATCACCAGTCGCCCCAGGACCCCCGCCGGTCTGCCGCCTCCGGCACTGCGTCCCGTCAGGCCGAACACATGAGTTTTGCCCGGTTCCAGCCGGGTGGTGACGTCATTCCATTTCACCGTCTGCGGGTTGTTCCGGACCCCCAGATCGAAAGCGTCCATCCAGCCGCGACACTCACTGTCCCCGGTGTATTCAAAGACCGCGTTCTTGATTTTACGGTTGGCGGGAATCGTCACCACCTGGCGGAAGTTGACCGTCTCCGGCTGGCCGCTGTTTGTGGAAGTCCAGATCCACGACGCGCCGGACAGATAGTTCGTCACCTCCGCACCGTCCCGGCCGATCCACTGGGCGTGCCAGTCCTCCGCGTTCAGCAGACCCATGCTCCAGTACGCCGGATCGCTCCAGGCCGACGCCTGGCCCTGCTCATCCCAGACGCGCACCTTCCAAAAGCATTCCGCGCGCGATCCCAGCGGAACCCCCGCATAGGGCACCAGCACCGATTCGTCGGCCGCCACCCGGCCGCTGTCCCACAAGTCCCCCACCCCGGATTTTAAAATCGCCCGGCTGGACGCCACCAGAATGTGATACGCCGTCTGTTGCACGCCGCGCTCGCGGGACTGGATCTGCCAGCTCAGACGCGGCGGCGTGGCGTCAATGCCGGCCGGATTCTCCAGATGTTCGCAGCGCAGTTCCCCGACGTGGATGGCGGCCTGAAGTGCGGGCGTAACGGTGAGGAGGCTGATCAGCAGCGCCCGGGAAATCATTTTTGAAAGGCACATAATCATATGGTGGAAAGTCGCTGGCAAGCCTACGCCGCCCACCCCTCTTTGACCAGTTCGGATTCCTTGGATTTTGAATTTTCCATCGGTCGGGTCGCCCGGTTCCTGGTGAGTGCGGAAATTACCCCCGGCGCTGCTGCGCCGCCCACGATTTGTCTTTCTCCCCGGCCCGTCCCTGTGGTCTCATTGACTGCGTCTTGGAACCTGGCCCCGCGCACGGAGCCGCAGCGCGTGGAATTCAGATAAAACCCCGGAACCGGCTTTTACCCTCTCTCGGCCATTGGCTATTGGCCACCCTGAATCCCGGGATTTGCCGTGCGGCGGGACAACCGACCGGGGCATCGCAGCGCCGTAGGCACGACCTGGTTGTGGACCCGCACCCCACAGAACCAAAAAGTCCCTTAGGGGCGGCGCCTTTCCCTTCGATCTTGGTTCGCGTGTTGCGTATATTCTGTGGTTTAAGCTTCCCGTCATTCTTCCTTGCCTTCGCGGGGTAATGCTTCGGCCGCCTCCAAGCCTTCGATCTGGGCGTTGAAGGTGGTGGCCGGTTCCCCGGTCTGCACCCTGATTTTCGAAGCGGCAAACCTCATTGCCCTCACATCATGGATTTTCATTCCCGTTTCGGCGGAAAGACTGACGTTGGTCAGCAGCAGGCCGCTGATCGGCGCTTCGGGCAGGCCGCGAATCGTGCCCGCCGTCTGACAGTTCGTCGCCATCACGTTGCGAATCACCACGTCCTCGCAAAACGGCGTCCGGGGCCCGGCCGCCTCCGCTGTTTCCGTCGCCGGATCTTTGGGTGCGTTTCGCTCCGGATAATAATCATTGATGTAGATCGGATTTCTCACACGCGTCATCGTGAGGTTTTCGTAAGTAAGATGCCGCAGCAGGCCGCCGTTGCCGCGTCCGGTTTTGATGCGGATGCCCGAATCCGTCCCGGTGAAGGTGCAGTTGCTCACCGTCAGGTCCTCCAGTCCGTTCAACGACCCCCCGCCAATGGACATGCCGTGCCCGTGCCCGAACGTGCAGTCGCTTACCATGAAATTTTTATCCGCGGGCGTCCGGCCCCGCCCGGGCTTGATGGCGATGTTGTCATCGCCCGTGTCAATAAAGCAGCCGGTGATCAGATAATTCCAGCCGGAGGGATCCAGCCCGTCGGTATTGGCCGCGTTCGACGGGGCTTGGATGGTGATGTTTTGAATCGTGACATCCGTGCAATCCTGCGTCACCAGGTGAAACATGGGGGAATTCCGCAGCGTGATGCCGCTGACCCGCACCCGCGTGCAATGTGAGATTTTGGTCAGGTACGGCCGGTGCGCCATGGTTTGCCGGCCCGCCTTCAAATCCGCGATAAACGCCGCCCACCACGCCTTGCCCTGTCCGTCAATCACCCCCTCGCCGCTGATCTCGATGTCCTCCGCGTCAGCAACCGTGATGCCATCCTGATACCGTTTCGCGCTGATGGGATAGTTGCCGCGGTCATCGTCCAGCAGCAAAACCGCCCCGTGATCGAGCCGCAGGTTGATGCGGCTGGCCAGCCTGATCGGGCCAAACACAAATTGACCGGCGGGCACCAGCACCGTTCCGCCGCCTGCGGCGGAGCACGCCTCAACGGTCTTCTGGATGGACCTCGTGTTCACCGTCCGACCGTCCCCGACCGCCCCGTAGTTCGTGATGTTAAACACCGCCGCCGGAATCACCGGCCGGGGAATGGCTTGGGCCCGGGCGCAAACCCCCTCCGCCAAAAACACGCTGCTGAGGGCTGCGAAGAGACAGGTTGTCAGGCGATTGAAGTCGAGATGCATTGGTAATAATCAAGGACGTTACCCCGGCGGGCGAGGTTTCAAAAGAAAGCCCGGATTGGGGAACTCCATGGCCTGCTGGTGGGCGTTCACCGCCCAAGGCCCGTGACCGGCGGGTGCTCGGAAACGCGGTTATTCATCCTTGGTGGACTACCGCTTCTGATTATATTCCCCCTGCGAATATTTTCCCCGCATCAGCGCCTCCACCTGCTCCTCCAACAGCGCCTCCCCGGGAAACTCCTGCCAGTCCACCCGCCAGGACTCCCCGGCGGCTTCGCGCATCGCCCATTCCCAGTCCGCTCGCGCGAGGGAAACCGGCGGCGGTTGCACCGAACCCTGAATCAGCAGCCCCAGCTTGTTGCGCCGCTGCGCCGCCCCGGCAATCTTGCGCCCGTGCCACAGCACATCGGATTTTTCATAACCCTCAAAACACGCGCCCGGCGCGGTGTGCCGGCTGCCCGGGGCGAGTTCCGTGGCCACCTGCAAACGGGCGAAGGCCGATTGAATCCATTCGTGAACGCGCTGGTAACTCTCCACCGCCGCCAGTTCGTGCCAAAAATGGCCGGCGGGAAACGACAGGCAGTACGTCCAATCCGCCTCATGCGGCACAATCCCCCCGCCCGTCGGCCGGCGCACCAGGGGCCGCAACGGCGTCCGCTGGGCCACCTCCGCGTACTTTTGAAAATAGCCAAACGTCGCCGCCGGTTCCGTCCAGCCGTAAAACCGCAGCACCGGTTGTTGCCACCGGGGCATGGACAAGAGCAGCGCTTCATCCACCGCCATGTTGTGCGCCGCCGGCTGCCGGCCCGAATTAATTAACCACCAACTGTTCATGCCCTGATGCTGCGTGGCGGCGGCTTGAACTGCCCCGCTGGTGTTTCCGAGAGTGGGACAGGCTTCCAGCCTGTCAGTCCCCGGCGACAGGCTGGAAGCCTGTCCCACTTTTTCTTTATCCTTCATCCTTCATCCTTTTCCCCCCACTCCCGTCCGGGGACACAACGGATTCAACTCGCACGCAGCGCAATCCGGCTGGCGCGCGGCGCACCGCCGCCGGCCATGCCAGATCAGCCAGTGCGCGAACAGCGTCCACTGCGCCTGCGGCGCCAGCTTCATCAAATCCAGTTCGATCTTCTCCGGCGTCGTTTCCCGGGTCAGTCCGAGCCGCTGGGAGAGCCGGGCCACATGCGTGTCCACCACCACCCCCGCGTTGATGCCAAAGGCGTTGCCCAGCACCACGTTGGCCGTCTTGCGCCCCGCGCCGGCCAGCGCCGTCAACTCCTCCATGGACCGGGGCGCTTCGCCCCCGTGCCGCTCCACCAGTTGCCGGCAACAGGCCTGAATGTTTCTGGCCTTGTTGCGAAAGAACCCCGTCGTCTTCACTGCCGCCTCCAAATCCGCCAGGGGTGCCCGGGCAAAATCCGCCGCCGAACGGTATTTTTTAAATAATTCCGCCGTGACCAGATTCACCCGCTTGTCCGTGCATTGGGCGGAAAGAATGGTGGCCACCAGCAGCTCCAGCGGATTGCCATAATTCAATTCACAATGGGCGTCCGGATAGGTCTTCGCCAGCGTGGCGAGGATTTGCTCCGTGCGGGCGGCGCGGCCGGTGGCGGTTTCTCGGGGCATAAGGATGCTATTTCCCCGCCGGCGCGTTGGTCGCGCCCCCGTTGGCCGGGGTGGCCGCCGTGGCCGCCGCCGCCGTCGCATTGGCGGCCGCCGTTTCCGCCTTGGTCTTCGCATCCTCATCCCGCTGCTTTTGGGCCGCTGATTTTTCACCGTGGCGCCCGTCCGTCAGCCCCCATAAAATCCCGGTCTCATCCACAAAGGCGTAGATCCACCAGATCACAAACGCCGTGGCCAGAAACTTCGGCCACCGGGCCGCGTGCTCCGCAAATTTATCCCCCGCGACATCCACCGTCGAACCCGGCGGCAGCTTGGCGATGCTCGTCAGACTCGTGCCCAGCGGCACGTTGATCTTCGCCTTCGCATTCACCGCCCAGCCGTTCGCATCCAGAATCGGACCCAGGTTGCGTTTGCGCAGTTTGATGTACGCCAGTATCAGGGACGGGCCGGAGATTGCCAGCAGGATGCCGGCGAACACAAACGGAATCTCCCAGGATTCCTTGAAACCGCCCAAAAAGGCCAGCACCCCGGCGAAGGCGGCGGCCAAACTGCCCAGCGCCACGCTGATCAGGGCAATCACGCTCGGATCAAACTTCAGCTTCGACGGGGCGGCGGCCGGGGCGGCGGCGCTCGCGGTCATGGTGTTGTTGACCTCCGCATCCGCATCCGCCGCCCGTTTGGCCACCTGTTCCTCAATAAACCGCACCAGCTTCTTGTACGGCGACCAGAACGCCTGCCGCAGGCTGATCGGGTTGGTGATGATCTTGGTGATCGTCGCGTCAAAGTCGCGGCCCTTGCGGTCGTAGAAAATCCCGTTGCGCCCGGCCATCAAATTGTCATCGTCGCCCTGGGAAAAGACCGCCACGATGCTCAATTTCTCGCCCGTGGCTTTCCGCACGCAATCGCAGTAGGCCAGATAAGCCCCGGCCAGCCCGGCCATCACCGAATGCTTGCCCGCGTCATCCACCGTCAGGCACAGGTCGCAGCTCCGCTGGTCCAGAAACAGCGTGCCCGCCTGGAAAATCGCCGGCTGGGTCCGCGTGTAGAAATTCCTGAAACTGACGAAATTGACGCACAGTTTGTAAAGGTGCAGATAATAGCGCACCAGCTTTTCCACCGACGCAATCGCATTCGCCTCCGGCTCCAGCGACTTGTCCTTGAGAATGAGCGCCGTGAGGGTCTCCCGCGCCGGACTCGCCAGGATGGCCCTGACCCGGGGCAGCCCCAGCGATTCCACCTTCGCGCCCGCTTTGGCCGCCTGCCAGCCATCATACGCGGCGAATTTTGCCCCCAGCGTCAGCCAGTCCGCTTCCGCGAGTGCGTCCCGCTCCCCGAGCAAGGGTTTGACCACCAGATTCTGAAACGTTCCCAGCGCGGCGGACCAGGCCGGGTTCACGCCTGCCAGCAGGGGCAGCGGCTTGCCCGCCGCAACCTGGGCCAGCGGAAAACCGGCCGCTTCGGCGGCATTGGCCGACAAATCCTTTGTGCAGAGAACCAAGTATTCCGTTTCCTGCCGGTTCAGGGCCGGCAGCGCGCGCGGGTCAAACGCCGCCAGCCGGCAGCGCGCAAAATAATCATCCGCCTTCCCTTTGACCGCCCGGTACGCCGCCACGGCGGCCACGGTCGCTTCGCCCAGCGGCAGGATCTGCGGATCACCCTCCGCCAGCTTCCACCAATCGGAATACGCCTGGGCCGCCGTGAAAAACTCGTCCAGCCGGGGCTGGCTGATCCCCGGCTTGCCGCTGCGATCCGTCTCCGCGCCGAGCGTGGCCAGAATGTCCGTGATCACCAGCCGCGTCGCCTCGTCGCCGCCCGCCTCCACCGGGATGATCCCGTCCCCGTTGAACAGCGTCGCGGCGAAAATCTTCGCCGTGTCCGTGGTGTCCTCCAGCCCGATGGCCGTGGCGTCGGTCTTGCCCAGGTGGATGAGGGTTTGTTTCGCCGAAGCCAGAATCTGCCGGCCCTCCGGCGTGGTGTCGTTGATGGCCGCCAGCGGCAGGGCGTCCGAGCCCTTGAGCAGGTCGTCGGGATTATTGAGCAGGCCGGCCGCCCATTTCGCCGCCGCGATCACCTCGGCCACGCGCACCCGGCCGTCATTATCCGTGTCAATCAGTTGCAGGGTTTTGGCGTCGAACTCCAGCCCGGTGGTGGGGCAGGCCAGCGCCACCCACAGCTTTTGATCGAGCTGATCCAAATTGGCCAGATCCTCGCCGGTTTCCAGCTTCACCTGGTCAAAACCGCCCGCCCGAAAGAATTTCCATTTATGGCTCATGTGATGTTCCCATTCCCAATTCCCCGTATTTTAAGCGGACCGGATGAAAGGCACAAAGAAAACTTTTGCCCCGCCGCCGGAGGGGCTCATCCGCACATCGCCCCCGTAAAGTCGGCGGGCGCTGTCGGAGCGCGGGTCTGTGACCCGCAGCAGACACCTGGCAAGTCCAGGCCTGAAAAC